>NZ_JAOQJW010000002.1:0-82405 GCF_025567265.1 Dorea amylophila
ACGTCAACTATTGAAAGCGCCGTATACCGAACGGTACGTACGGTGCTGTGAGAGGACGGCGGTTAGTCACCGCCTCCTACTCGATTAGTTTTTTAGATTACATAAGAGGCTTGACAAATAAAACAACTTGAGATTATAATTAAATTTACGTAAAGACAGTCTGCAGACCAGAAGAAAGCATTTAGATTTAGGGCTTGTACTGGTTTCGACGGGGGTCTGGAAGTTGGAGAAGCCATCCGTAGCGGGACACTACGTTAAAAGTTCCACTTAAATATAAACGCAGACAATACAGAATTAGCGTACGCAGCCTAATTAGGCCGCAGTCGGCCCCGGATCATCCGCTGTCCGGGTCACCGGCTTCAAACAGGCGGAGCACTTCGTTTCCAAAGCTTTGAGGAGATGGAAGAACTTATGAAGCTACTAAAGTGAGGAACCTGTCATTAGGTGCCGCATGGAGGGAATGTTAATATAATGACTGTGATGGGAGATGCTCGAATGGATGGGCTTTCGGACGCGGGTTCAACTCCCGCCAGGTCCACTATAATATTAAGTAATACGGAGAACGTGTCATGGGCGGGTTTTCTTATATACTTAAGAACACAGAGGAAAGTCATAGTTTCTGAAGAATCGGTAAACTAGGGCTTTTCTTTTTATTTACGCGAGCAACGAGCCAAAGTCCGTGCTTGCACGAGACCTTGGCGACTGCCGCGATAACTTGAGAAACTCGCGAAGCGTGTTTCTCATAGTTTGTAATTATGAAAAACACGGAAGCAACAAAATAAGAGAAGAAACAAATAGATTAACAGGAGGGTATTATGAGTGAGAAATCGCTGAGTAAAAATACAAGAAAAAATGTGATCCTGCTGCATATTGCAGTTATGTGCTTCAGCTTTTCGGGAGTGATCGGTCAGTATGTACAGGTACCGGCAGTACAGGTGGCAATGGGAAGAGTTATCTGTTCTTCACTGCTTTTGCTGGCAATATCTCTGGTCTGCAAGGATAAGCTGACGCTTGATTCAAAGAAAGATTATGGTCTTATGATCATGACAGGTGCGGTAATGGCAATTCACTGGTCAAGCTTCTTTCAATCCATCCAGACATCGTCTGTAGCAATTGGAACGATTACATTCTCTACATTCCCGCTGTTTCTGACGTTTTTAGAGCCGTTATTATTTCATGAGAAGATTCGTGGCCGGAATATTTTGAATGCACTGATCCTTCTTCTAGGAGTATTGATCACAATTCCGGAGTTTTCTGTGGAGAATAAAGTGACGGTCGGAATCATCTGTGGAATGATTGCGAGCTTTACATATGCAGTGATGACATTGTCGAACCGGTATTTTGCCAATAGATACAAAGGACGTACAATCTGTCTATATGAACAGGGAACAGCAGCTGTTGCACTGCTTCCGGCACTGGGATTGGTGAAAGCGGACTGGCGTCCGGTGGATTTTGCAGGAGTTGTAACGATTGGCTTTTTGTGTACGGCAATTGCATATTCTTTATATGTGACGGCGCAAAAGGGTGTGAAAGCACAGACAGCGGGAATTATCTCAGGAATGGAGACGGTGTACGGCATCGTATTTGCACTTCTGTTCTTAAGAGAGATCCCGACAGTCAGGGAACTGGTCGGAGGAGCGGTGATACTTGGAATTGCATTTTATTCGTCTCTGCACAGTGAGGATGAATTATAAGAAATTTTTAAGAATTGTATCGGGAAATATTTAAATCATGAGCGGTATAGTATGGCTGTAAAGAAAAAGAGGGGAGAGACGAAAGAAATGGAGGCAGAAAAAATATTAGTAGTAGATGATAATAAAGAAATCGTCTATTCCATCAGTGAACTGTTAAAATATGAAGGCTATGAGATTTTGAAAGCTTATGATGGTATGGAAGCACTGGATATCATGGAGCGGGAGAATGTAGACCTGATCCTTCTGGATGTGATGATGCCAAGACTCAATGGTCTGTCAGCGCTGATGAAACTGCGTGAGAAAAGCAGGATCCCGGTGATCATCCTGTCGGCCAAGACAGAAGAAAGTGATAAGGTGTCGGGACTTACGCTCGGAGCAGATGACTATATTGAGAAGCCGTATAATCCGGCGGAGTTGATCGCCAGAGTGAAAGCGCATTTACGCAGATACCGTGTATGGAGTAACATGGAAGCGGAAAAAAAGAAAGATCCGGATCAGATTGTGAATGGCGGACTGGTACTTGATAAGAAACAGAGAGTGATCTTTGTTGAAGGAGAAGAAGTGCATCTGACGGCAACGGAGTATAAGATTCTGGAGCTATTGATGGCGCATCCCGGGCAGGTATTTCCGGCAGAGCAGATTTATGAGAATGTATGGCAGGAAACAGCAGATTATACTGTAGAGAATACTGTAATGGTACATATCCGTCATATCAGGGAAAAAGTGGAGATTGATGCGAAGAAGCCAAGATATGTAAAGGTGGTGTGGGGAATTGGATACAAAATGGAAAAATATGGTAAAAGCAATTAAAAAGTTTATAAAAGAATATTATGATTGCGTATTTGGATTTCTGCTGTTTATAATTGGAAGCTTCCTGTTCTTTGTGATGTTAGTGAATAGATATTATTTCAGTACATGGGACGTATGGAGAATCTGCCTGATCGGCAATATCCTGGTGCAGCCGGGAATCTGCCTGCTCGTACGCAGGTATATGAAATTGAGATATCGGAACTGGAGTCAGAAAGGGAGTGCAGAGATCTATCTGCAGGATACAGAAGACAGTATCTATTATCAGACCTGGAAGGCGAAAGAAAAACAGTCGGAAAAAAGATTCCGGAATATACTGGCGGTAGAACTGTCGGCAGCAGCGGCATATCTTTTCTTTATCAGTTACAGCAGCGGATGGGGATGGAATTATGCAGCCGGATATATGATGGTAGCAACGGTGTTTATAGAATATATCTGTTGCCGGGAAGTGCTCCAGAGATACTGGAGAAATGAGCTGGATCAGATCATGGAGCAGACGGAGAGCTTCTTTCAGAAGCGTCTGGAACAGGCGCTGGAGATTGAACGGAAGAGTCTGGAAAAGGTATCGAGAAGTGACCAGTTAAGAGTAGACTTGATCACAAATGTATCGCATGATCTGAAGACACCACTGACTTCCATCGTCGGATATCTGGAACTGATCAAAAAAGAAGAATTAAGTGATGTAGTGAGGGACTATGTAGACGTGATATCGACAAGAGCAGGAAAGCTTGGTGAGATGATCAACAGCCTGTTTTCGCTTGCAAAAGCGAGCAGTGGGAATGTAGAACTTCACAAAGAAACTTTTGAGCTTAATCGTCTGATGGAACAGATATTTGCAGATATGGATGACCGGATAAAAGAAAGCGGGCTGAAATTTGTAACTCAGCTTACGGAAGAAGATACGGCAATTTATTCTGATAATTCATATTTTTATCGGATCTGCCAGAATTTGGTGGAAAATGCGCTGAAGTATTCGGCGAAAGGAACCAGGGTATTTATAAAGACATATAAAAAGGAAGCGGGTACAGATCAGAAAATGGTATTGGAGATTACGAATACATCCGGATATGAGATGGATTTTGAAAAAGAAGATATCATCGAACGGTTTTCAAGAGGCGACAAGGCAAGAACCAGTGAGGGTAACGGACTGGGACTTGCAATCGTAAGTACCTATGCGAAAGCACTGGGAGGAGAATTTGATATTAAGATCGACTGCGATCAGTTCAAGGCAATTGTTTCGATATAATAAAATGTATAAAAGTAATCTAGATCCCGGAGAAGGGAATGCAAAGGATGGTGTACGCAGGACGCCATCCTTTCTTAATATGTATGTACCCGGTTTTTCTGAAAAAGTCCTGTAAAAGAGTTTCGAAAATGATTTCGTTGACAAATAAATAAGTTTAAACTAACATTAGTTATATAAAAATAACTAATGGAGGAGAACGATGTTTCTGGAAATAAGAGGAATCAAAAAATCATTTGGAACAGGAGACAGCCGCGTAAATGTGTTGAAAGGGCTGGATCTGAATATAGAAAAAGGGGAATTCTGTGTCTTACTCGGACCGTCGGGATCTGGTAAATCAACATTGCTGAATATCATCGGAGGAATTGATGCTGCGGATGAGGGCAGTATTACAATCGAAGGTGAACGTCTGGAAGATATGACAGAGAAAAAGCTTTCCATGTATAGAAGAAAGCATCTGGGATACATCTTCCAGATGTATAACCTGATACCGAATCTGACGGTCCGCGAGAACATTGAAGTGGGGGCATATTTAAGTGAGCAGCCATTAGATGTGGATGAATTATTACATACACTGGGACTTTACGAACATCAGAGAAAACTGCCGAATCAGTTATCAGGAGGACAGCAGCAGAGAACTGCAATCGGACGTGCAATCGTCAAGAATCCAGATATTCTGTTGTGTGATGAGCCGACTGGTGCTCTGGATTATCATACATCAAAGGAAATTCTGAAACTGATCGAGACGGTCAATCAGAGATATGGCAATACGATTATTATGGTTACACATAATGATGCGATCAAAGACATGGCTGACAGAGTAGTGAAGCTCAGAGATGGAATGATCCGGAAGAATTACAGAAATGAAGTGAAGATTCCGGCAATCGATCTGGAATGGTAAGGAGGACATGACAAATGAAAAGTCCTTTAAGAAAAAGATTACCACGGGAACTTAAAAGTGAATTTGGAAAGTATTTAGTTGTCTTTATCATGATGGCAATCACGATTGCATTTGTATCCGGATTTCTGGTGGCGGATGGAAGTATGATCCGGGCATACGATGACAGCTTTCAGAAATATAATATAGAAGATGGGTATTTCCAGACGAAAAAGAAGCTGACTACAACACAGAAAGAAGACATCGAAAAATCGGATGTAAAAATATATGAGAATTTTTATATAGAACAAAAACTGACGAACGGAAGCACTGTGCGGTTTTTTAAGAACCGGAAAGATGTAGATAAGGTATGTCTGATGAAAGGAAGGATGCCGGAGAAGTCCGGCGAGATTGCCGTGGACCGTATGTATGCAGAGAATAACAGCCTGGAAATCGGAGACAGGGTAAAGAGTGGAAAGAAGGCATTTCGGATTACAGGACTTGTGGCTCTTTCGGATTACAGTGCATTATTTCAGAATAATAATGATACGATGTTTGATTCTGTAAAGTTTGGAGTGGCGATCGTTACGGACAAAGATTTTGAAGCATTAAACCAGGTGAAACTACAGTATAATTACGCCTGGGTTTATGATAAAAAGCCGGAAACAGAGAAGAAAGAAAAGAAAATGGCAGAAAATCTGATGGAAGACATGACTGGTGTTGTGACGCTGGAAAGTTTTGTGCCGCAATTTCAGAATCAGTCGATCTGTTTTACCGGGGATGATATGGGAAGTGACCGTGCGATGATGGTTATGCTGCTTTATATCGTAATGGCAATTCTTGCATTTGTCTTTGGAATTACGATCAGTAATACGATAAGAAAAGAAGCCGGAGTTATCGGTACGCTTCGTGCATCCGGGTATACAAGACGTGAATTGATCATACATTATATGTCGCTTCCGGTTGTGATCACGCTGATCGGTGCGCTGGTTGGAAATATTCTTGGATATACGTTATTAAAGCAGGTATGTGCCGGTATGTACTATGGAAGTTACAGCCTTCCGACATATGTAACGATCTGGAATGCGGAAGCATTCTGGATGACGACGGTTGTGCCGGTTATTATTATGCTGACCATTAACTATGGTATTTTATATTACAAATTAAGGCTGTCACCACTTAAGTTTATAAGAAGAGATCTTTCTTCCCGAAAACAGAAGAGAGCGGTATATTTGAGCACAAAGCTTGGAATTTTCCGAAGATTCCGTCTGAGAGTTATTTTCCAGAATATCAGTAATTATATGGTGCTGTTTGTAGGAATCCTGTTTGCCAATCTGTTATTATTCTTCGGATTGTTGCTGCCATCCGTATTGGATCATTATCAGGAAGAAATTCAGGAAAATATGCTGGCGAAATATCAGTATATACTTGAGGTTCCGACAGAGGCAATGAGTGGAAGTAAACTGGAAAGTTTACTGGCGCTGATGCAGTATTCCAACGGGACAGAGACAGAGAATAAAACTGCAGAAAAATTCAGCGCATATACATTAAATACAATTCCGGGACAGGCGAAGAGTGAAGAAGTGATGCTGTATGGAGTAGAACCGGACAGCAGATATATCAAGGCAGATCTTGGGAAAAGAGTCTATGTATCAGCTGCATATGCAGACAAATATCAGGTGGAACCGGGAGATAAGATCACGTTAAAAGAAAAATACGAGCGGAAACGTTATACATTTAAAGTAGACGGAATCTATAATTACAGCGGAGCTGTCAGTGTATTTATGAGTCGTGATAAGCTGAACAGGACATTTGATCTTGGAAATGATTATTATGCAGGGTATTTTTCAAATACAAAGATCAGGGATATTGATGAGAAATACATCGGCACCGTGATTGATCTGGAGGCATTGACGAAGGTTTCGAGACAGCTGGACGTATCTATGGGAAATATGATGGGACTGGTCAATGGATTTGCAGTCATGATCTATATGATCGTCATCTATCTGTTGTCAAAGATCATTATCGAGAAAAATGCACAGTCTATCTCTATGACAAAGATACTTGGATATACGAACGGAGAGATCAGCAGGCTGTATATTATGTCGACAATGCTTGTGGTTATCATAGAACTGCTTATAAGTCTTCCGATTGAAAAGGCAGTGATGAATGTGATTTTCCGTGCAATGATGATGTCAAGTATGACAGGTTGGATCACACTGTGGATCGATCCGAAAATATATGTGGAAATGTTCCTGGTTGGATTTATTACCTATGTGGCGGTAGCACTTCTGGAATATCGGAAGATCAAAAAGGTTCCGATGGATGAAGCGTTAAAGAATGTGGAATAATCAAAAGAATGCATAGAAACGTATGACAGAAGTAATTGAATATAAAAAAAGGAGGAGAGAGAAGAGAACTGATCATAACAGGAGCAGGAATCGGGTTCAAGAAAAAGAAGGGTGAAAATCTGGATGAAGCACTGGCGGATAAAACTTATTATCTGGAGAGTGTCGATGACAGCAGGAGACTGCAGGAAGTAGTAAAAGAAATATCAGAAGAATATTTGGAGATTGTAAGCCGTATCGTAAAGACAGCGAGGGAGGAAGGATTGAAAGTCAGGGATTCCCTGTATGTGACACTTACAGATCATATCAATTCCGCAGTTGACAGATATCGTGAGAATATAGCATTAAAAAATATGATGAAACTTGAGATCCGTAAATTTTATCCAAAAGAATATGAAATCGGATTAAGGGCAGTACAATGAATACAGGAACAAAATGATGAGAATCTAGGGGAAGACGAAGCTGCATTTATAGCGATGCACATCGTTTCGGCCGAACTTGGCAATGGAAGTAATGTAGATGTTAATAAGATTACGAAATTGATTAATGCAGTTCTTCAGATTGTCAGAATCCATTTTAAGATAGAATTTAACGAGAAATCGATATCGTATGAACGGTTCCTAACTCATTTGAAATTTTTTGCGACCAGAGTATTTGATAATACCATTTATCAAGACAGCATGCAGGAAATATACAAAGTATTGATAGAAGAGAATGAATATGCTTATTCAGGAGTCAGAAAAATTGTGGAATATATTGAAAAACAGTATTCCTACAAATTGACAATAGATGAAAGATTATATTTATTAATACACATTAAAAGAATATTAGATGAACAATCAGAATAGATTGCAGGTTTGTTATTATTCAGTTAAGCAAGACCTGACTTAAAAGAAAGCAGCGGTCCCGGGAAGCGTATGCTCTTTTAAGTCGGGTCTTTGTTATATATATGAAAAAATAAAAAAGAAAATTGAGGTAAATGAAAATGGATTACGAAAGTATAGCAAAAAAAATCCTCCAAAGAGTCGGGGGAAAGGAAAATGTAATCAGCCTGGTACATTGTATGACGAGACTGCGTTTTACATTAAAAGATGAATCAATTGTAGACGATGAAGCAGTGAAAAAGACCAAAGGCGTTATGGGAATCATGAAAAAAGCCGGTCAGTATCAGATTATCATTGGTAATGATGTGGCAAATGTCTATGCAGAGCTTAATAAGCTTGGAAATTTTTCAAACGAAGTACCGAAAAAAGCACCACAGAATAAGGAAAAACAGAATGTATTTTCTATGCTGATGGATACAATCTCCGGTATCATGGCACCGGTTATTCCGGCAATCATCGGAGCTGCAATGATCAAAGTACTTCTTACATTACTTCCAATGATCGGTGTTCTGAGTACAAAAGGTGATACTTATAATCTGTTAAGTGTTATGGGTGACGGCGCATTTTTCTTTATGCCGGTATTGATTGCGATATCTGCATCTAAAAAATTTGGAACGAATATGTATTATGCGGCAAGTATAGCGTTGATTATGTTGCATCCAAATTTTATTTCATTCATGAATAGTGCAAATGATGCAAAAGAAACTGTAAAATTTCTTAAATTTATTCCGGTAACATATGCATCTTATGCTTATTCTGTTATTCCGATTATTCTGGCAGTATGGTCGCTGAAATATGTCGAGCGTCTGGTAGATAAGATTACACCGGTAGTAACCAAGAACTTCTTAAAACCGATGTTGGTAGTGCTGATCGAAGCACCTATTGCATTGATTATTCTTGGACCTTTAGGTGCAATCTGTGGTAACGTATTATCAACAGTTGTTTATACAATTCATGATAAACTTGGATTTATTGCGATCGGTCTTGTGGCGGGTGTATATCCTTTCGTTGTTATGGCAGGTATGCATCATGCATTTACACCAATCAAACTGGGAATGATTGCTTCCACAGGATTTGAAAACTTTATCTGTATCGGAGAACTTTGCTCTAACATGGCACAGGGTGCTGCATCGCTTGCAGTAGCAGTAAAGAGTAAGAACAAAGATTTTAAACAGATTGCCGGATCTTCTGCATTTTCGGCATTATTTGCAGGAATTACAGAGCCAGCTCTGTATGGTGTAACATTACGTTTGAAACGTCCGATGTTAGGAGCATGTATCGGTGCTGCTGCAGGTGGATTATTTGGTGGATTTTTCCAGATGAAATGTTTTGGTATTGCGACACCTGCGATCGTAACAATCGTTCAGTATGTAGAAAAAGGGAAACCGCAGAGTCTGTTATTTGCGGCACTTACGATTCTCCTTACAATAGTGGTTGCATTCATTGCGACAATGATCATTGGATTTGAAGATGTAGTAGATGATGATGATGAATTAGACATGCTGGAAACAGAAAGCAAAGAAGAAGTAAAAGTAATGGAGAATGCGATTGATATTGCAAGTCCGGCAGAAGGAAAAGCAATTTCACTGTCAGAAGTTGCAGATGCAACATTTGCACAGGAAATTCTTGGAAAAGGTGCGGCAATCGTTCTGGAAAAAGGAGTGATCTATGCACCATTTGATGGAAAAGTAGATGTGATGTTTGAAACGGGACATGCAGTAGGTCTTGTAGGAGAGAATGGGGTAGAACTTCTGGTACACATCGGAATCGATACCGTAAATCTGGAAGGAAAATATTTCTCACCGAAGAAAGCAGCAGGAGATGTTGTGAAAAAGGGTGATGTGTTGATCGAATTTGATATTGAAAAAATAAAAGAGGCTGGATATGATGTAACAACGCCGGTGATCGTTTCAAACACAGATCAGTATGCAATAGTTGAAAAAACAGCAACAGGAGAAGTAACAAAAGAAAGTAACCTTATCAAAGTTCAGTAAAGGAAAGGAATATGGATATGGAAGAAATGAAAGTGACAAGATTTCCAAAAGACTTTCTATGGGGAAGCGCTTCAGCGGCTTATCAGATTGAAGGTGGATGGAAAGAAGATGGAAAAGGTGTGACAAACTGGGATACATTTGTACGTATCCCAGGGAAAACATATAAAGCAACGACCGGTGATGTAGCGGTAGATCATTATCACCACTATAAAGAGGATATTGCATTAATGGCAGAGATGGGATTAAAAACATACCGGTTTTCTATCTCCTGGGCCCGTATTTATCCGGAAGGAAGAGGTACGGTCAATGAAAAAGGACTTGCATTTTATCAGGATATTATTGATGAATGCTTGAAATATGGAATTGAGCCGATGGTGACAATTTTCCACTGGGATCTTCCGCAGGCACTGGTGGATCTGTATGGTGGATGGGAAAGCCCGGAGATCATTCAGGATTATGTGACTTATGCAAAGACTCTCTTCGAAAACTTTGGCGATAAAGTGAAATACTGGATTACATTAAACGAACAGAATATATTTACTTCTCTTGGTTGGTTGACAGCACAGCATCCGCCTGGAAAATTTGATGACCAGAAGACTTTTTATCAGGTTAATCATTATGCTTTTATGGCACATGCCAAGGCAGTACTTGCTTATCGTGAAATGGGTGGAAAAGGAGAGATTGGTGCAAGCTTTGCGTATGTACCATCCTATGCGTTGGACTGTAAACCGGTAAATGCAATGGCAAAACGTGATTATGATGAATTGAAAAATTTCTGGTGGATGGATATATATGCATATGGGCGTTATCCAAAAGCTGCGATGGCTTATCTGAAGAAAAAAGGTTATGCTCCGGAAATTTTAGATGAAGATATGGAAATATTGAAAAAAGCTGCCGGAGAGATTACATTCATGGGTGTAAATTATTATCAGAGTTGTGTGTGTGAGTATAATCCAATGGATGGAGTTACGCCGTATGGTACGATGAATACAACAGGTGTAAAGGGATCTGCCCAAGAACTGGGAATGCCGGGAATATATAAGAATCCAGTAAATCCATATCTTATGACAACAGATTGGGATTGGATGATAGATCCGATGGGGCTTCGCTTTTGCTGCCGTGAAATTACAAGCCGTTATGGTCTGCCAATTGTGATTTCTGAAAATGGATTGGGAGCATTTGATAAAAAGACAGAAGATGATCAGATTCATGATGAATATAGAATCCATTATCTGGAAGAACATTTGAAAGAACTGGGAAAAGCAATTGAAGAAGGCTGTGAAGTTCTGGCATACTGTACATGGTCATTCACAGATCTTTTAAGCTGGTTAAATGGTTATCAGAAACGTTATGGTTTCGTATATGTAGACCGTGAAGAGGAAGAAGGCGGTACATTAAACCGCTATAAAAAAGATAGCTTTTACTGGTATCAGAGTGTTATCAAATCTGATGGGGAGAATTTGTATAAATAGGTATAAATAAAAAAGATTATTGTGATACAGAAATGAAATTCCGGCACAATAATCTTTTTTGTTTACAAATCTATTTGTATTATCCACTGACTTCGCTGAATCATTTTTTGAGGCGGAAGATGATGTAGATGAGATGCAGGCACGCTTGGAACTAGTTAACCTTCTGGTTACATACAAAGGTTCGATCGGTGACAGCCGTCATGATGCATTAAATAGAAAATCATGTGTAAAGAATAAATACAACAACTGTCTTGTCACATGTAAATAACAGTGGTATAATGTGAAAAGTTTAAGCGGTCAGAAGAATATATATGGAGGGACTGTCCGTAAACGGAAAGCAGTATAGAAAAGAGGATGTTGTATTATGAAACTGAATGCAGATACAGTAATCGTAGGAAGCGGAGTCGCAGGACTTTTCAGCGCGTTGAATTTACCAAGAGAACAGGATATTATATTAATTACCAAGTCAGATCTGGAAAGCAGTGATTCGTTCCTTGCACAGGGGGGAATCTGTGTATTAAGAGACGAAAGCGACTACGACAGTTATTTTGAAGACACGATGAAAGCCGGTCATTATGAGAACCGGAAAGAATCTGTAGATATCATGATCCGTAATTCCAGAGATATCATCAATGATCTGGTAAAGTATGGCGTAGAGTTTGAAAAGAAGGACGGCGAATTTGCCTATACAAGAGAGGGAGCGCACTCCAGACCGAGAATCCTGTTTCATGAAGATGTGACAGGAAAAGAAATCACCAGCAAACTGCTTGCTCAGGTGAAGGAGCTTAAGAATGTGAAAATGTATGAATATACAGAGATGACAGATGTGATCATCGAAGATGATAAATGTGTAGGAATCAAGGCAAAGAATGAAAAGGGAACGTATGAAATTTATGCAGAAAATACGATCCTTGCAAGTGGCGGTATCGGCGGGACCTATCAGCATTCCACGAATTTTCCACATCTGACAGGGGATGCGATTGAGATTGCAAAGAAGCATGGAATCCGTCTGGAACATCTGGACTATGTACAGATCCATCCGACAACTTTATATTCGAAGAAACCGGGAAGACGTTTCCTGATCTCAGAATCGGTACGTGGTGAAGGAGCGGTCCTTTATAATAAGAACAAAGAACGTTTTGTAGACGAACTGCTTCCAAGAGATGTTGTGACAAAAGCAATAAGAGAAGAGATGGAAAAAGAAGGAACTGATCATGTATGGCTTTCTATGGAACATATACCAAAAGAAACGATTTTAAAGCATTTCCCAAATATCTATGAACATTGTCTGGAAGAAGGATATGACGTAACGAAAGAATGCATCCCGGTTGTACCGGCACAGCATTATTTTATGGGTGGAATCTGGGTAGATTCAGACAGCAGGACTTCTATGGAACACCTGTATGCAGTCGGGGAGACAAGCTGTAATGGTGTACATGGTGCTAACCGTCTGGCAAGTAACTCACTTCTGGAAAGTCTGGTATTTGCAAAGCGCGCAGCAACAAAGATTACAAAAGAAGAAACACAGGAAAAAATATCTGAACGTAAAGCGGTATAAGATGTTATAATAAATGCAGTATACGGATGCATAGATAAAAATTGCTATCTGTCAAAAAATGAATAGAAAAATAAACAGGAAAAGGACAGAAACAGACGAACAGGAAGAATGATAAAGGAGACAAGCATAATATGAATAACATAACAATGACTTTACAGGTAGACCACCTGATCATGGAAGCATTAAGAGAAGATATTTCAAGTGAGGACGTGACCACCAATGCGGTCATGCACGAAGCTGTAACCGGAGAAGTAGATCTGATCTGTAAACAGGATGGTGTGGTCGCAGGACTTCAGATATTTCAGAGAGTCTTCGAATTATTAGATAAAGATACAAAAGTAGAATTTTTCTGCAAAGATGGCGATGAAGTAAAGAATGGACAGTTAATGGGGAAAGTAACCGGAGATATCCGTGTACTCCTTTCCGGAGAAAGAGTTGCGCTGAATTATCTGCAGAGAATGAGTGGAATCGCAAGTTATACACATTCCGTAGCATCGCTTCTGGAGGGAAGTAAGACAAAACTTCTGGATACCAGAAAGACGACTCCGAATATGAGAATTTTTGAAAAATATGCAGTCAGAGTGGGTGGCGGATACAATCACCGTTATAATCTGTCTGATGGAGTGTTGCTGAAAGACAATCACATCGGTGCAGCAGGAAGCGTGACAAAAGCTGTTCAGATGGCAAAAGAATATGCACCATTTGTACGTAAGATCGAGGTAGAAGTTGAAAATTTGGATATGGTGAAAGAAGCGGTAGAAGCAGGGGCAGACATTATCATGCTCGATAATATGTCCACGGAAGAGATGCAGGAAGCAATCCGCATCATTGACGGACGTGCCGAGACCGAGTGTTCCGGTAATGTAACGAAAGAGAATATCAGCAGACTGACTTCTCTCGGCGTAGATTATATTTCCAGCGGAGCACTGACACATTCCGCACCGATTTTAGATATTTCCTTAAAGCACCTTCATGCGGTATAATAGATATGATTACCGTGTGTGGAGAAAAATACATGGATAAATAGATCATTTGGGAAAATAACATGGGAGGTGGCAACAGGAAATGCATGGATCTGAAAGAAGAGAACAGATAATCAGACAGATTCAGGAAAGCAAAGCTCCGGTATCCGGAACAAAGCTTGCTTCCCTTTATAGTGTCAGCCGTCAGGTGATCGTGCAGGATATCGCACTGATCCGCTCAGCAGGATATGAGATCATATCTACAAACCGCGGCTATATATTGAACCAGCCAAAGACGGTGTGTCGGATATTTAAAGTACAGCACACAGATGAACAGCTGGAAGAAGAGCTGAATACGATCGTTGACCTGGGAGGATGTGTAGACAATGTCATGATCCATCACAGAGTCTATGGAAAGATGGAGGCGGAACTGGCCTTAAGTTCCCGGAGAAAGGTCGGCGCATTTATGGAAGATATCCGAAGTGGCAAGTCCAGTCCGCTTAAGAACATCACATCCAACTATCATTATCATAAGGTTAGTGCCGACAGCGAAGAGACGCTGGATCTGATCGAGCAGGAACTGAGGGAAAAAGGATTTCTGGTAGAGGAAAGACGACAGGTAGTGTAAATATTTCTTGCATTTTTCAGAAAGATTGTATACGATATAGTATAAAGTGAAATGTGAGGAATGAGATGGCGGGAATAAAAAAAGGTGCAGAGTTAAGACAGAAAATTATTGATACAGCATGGGAACTGTTTTATGAAAATGGTTATGAGAATACGACAGTAAATGATATCATCCGGAAAGTGGGAACTTCAAAAGGTGGATTTTATTATTATTTTAAGGCGAAAGAAGATTTGTTGAATTCCTTGTACTCCGTTTTCGACCGGGAATATGAAAAATTTTATGAAAATATGGACCAAAATCAGGACAGCCTGATGAAGCTGAAACAGCTCAGTCAATATGTGTCTTATTTTATTGAAGGAAATGTATCAGCAGAACTTCTGGCTGCACTTTACCAGTCACAATTGGCAAAAAAAAGTCAGGATAATTTTTTGAATCCGGACAGGTATTATATCAATCTTGTCAAAAAGATCATATCCGAGGGTCAGAAAAAAGGGGAAATCCGGACAGATATATCTGTAGAGGAGCTGGCGCATGATGTGCTGGTTTTGGAAAGAGGAATTATTATGGACTGGTGTGTCCAGAATGGTTCATTTTCGTTAGGATATTACGGAAGTCGCAGTTTTGACCTGTATATTGAATTTATGAGAGTAGGTTAAGTAATAATAAAAAAGATTACAGCAATGTATTTGTTGTAGTCTTTTTTTATACCAAAGTATGTAATAGAAGCTGATTGTAAAATGTAATCTGTATTTTATAAAAAACAGACCAAGGTATGTACCTGCAAGTGCGAATAAAAGGAGATAAAAGAAAGAAAATAAATGTAAAAGCATACAATAAATAAGAAATGTATGGATAAAAAGAAGAAGAAGTCAGATAAATTAATTGACAACAGAAGAGAGAATTGTTAATATTATAACTAACAACAAACCGCGGTTTCCAAAAGAATGGAGGAGAAATATGGTATATACAGAGATATGTAACGCTGTGTGGATGTATCTGTGGGTAGGAGCCTTGTTACTGGCAGTAATTTTACAATGTCTGGTATTTATGAAAAAAGCCTGGAAACACGCTCTGGAATTAGGACTTCGGCCGGAACAGATAAAAAAGGGCTTAACAACAGGAATCACGATCAGCATTATGCCGACTTTGCCGGTATTGTTAGTTTTACTTTCACTTATGCCTTTGCTGGGCGTTCCGCTTCCGTGGTTGAGATTATCAATCATAGGATCTGCATATTACGAAACCTATGCAGCGACCACAGCATTGGAGTGTGTGGGAGAAACAATGAAATTAAATGAATACAGTGCCGTAGGATGGGTGGCTGCAGCGTGGGTTATGACGATTGGAGGAAGCGCCTGTGTATTATGGTCATCCCTTGCAATCAAACCGATTTCCATGTTGTATGAAAAGGCCGAAAAGATTGATATGAAATTAGTACTTTCAATTGGAGCAGGATGTCTTGCCGGAGTTATGGCATATGTATCGGTATCTTATGGATTTAGTGCAATGTCAACAAAAGGCGTTGTGTTCTGTATCAGTTTCGCCGTTGGTGCATTGCTAGTGTGGATACATAACAAAAGACCGAAGGCCAAATGGCTGTCGGATTATCTGATGACGATCAGTATGCTGGTTGCGATGGCGGCAGCCTGTATCATCTTTTAATGAAAGAGAAAGGATGTGGAAAACATGACAGATAATGGATATCACAGGTGGATACACCGGTTTGGAATTTCATCGAGCCTGCTTTTGTTTGTGGCGATGACTGCATTTCCGGTGGCAATTAGTTTTGTATATGGAATATGGCCGGATTTTAAAGCGTTATGGCCTGGATTTGTTGCAGTGATTTTATTTATGGCACCATATTGGCCGGCCGAAACGATCGGATATATGTCGGTAATGGGACCGGGAGCGTTATATATGTCCTACATTACCGGAAATGTTACAAATCTCAGAATGCCGGCAACGATTGGAACGATTAATTCACTGGGAATTAAACCGAATACCGAGGAATGTCATACAATGGCAATCATTGCATGTGGAGCATCTGTAATTACAACCGTTGTGATCGTAGCGTTGGGTGTCGTGATTGCAACTCCGCTTGCACCGGTTTTGGAATCTCCGGTGATCAAGCCTGCATTTGATTATGTTGTACCGGCGTTGTTCGGAGGTCTGGTTGCGCAGACAGTTCTGAAAGGGAAAAAACAGTTTTTGTATTTTCTGGTACCATTGGCGATTTGTCTGTTTTTCTGTTATTTTACCGCAGTAAACAGTGCATATTATATGCTGATTGCGATTGCAGTATCGGTAATCATCTATGTGATGGATTATAAAAAAGAAAAACAAAAAGAAGTAAAATAGTGTTCATGTAAAGGAGCAGCGTATGAGTAAGTATACATATATTATTTGTGGGAAACTTTATAATGGTATAGATGCGGAATTCAAAGAAGGATATAAGATACTTGTCAAAGACAATAAGATAGAGGCTGTTGGCAGAGAAATTCCACAGCCGGAGACAGCAGAAGTGGTGGATCTTTCGGATGCAACCGTTACGCCGGGAATGATAGATGCGCATATGCATATGGATTATATAGACTGGCACACAATAAGAGAAGAAGTATATACTACTTCAGAAGAAGCAAAAACGATCGCGATCATCAGAACTGCACAGAAAACACTTTCCAGAGGATTTACAACAGTCAGACATCCGGGAGGAATTACTTCGAATGGTTTTGGAGTTCTGGATGTAAAAAGAGCAATAGAAAAAGGGTATATCACAGGATCGAGAATTGTGGCGGCACCTAGATTCCTGTGTGCGGCAGGAAGCCATGGTGATCTGTCACAGGGATTTGCAAGAAATCCGGAATTGTCTAATATAGCGCAGAATCTGAGATTAAGTCTCGGAGCCGGAAAAGATTTCTTTGCAAATGCGGTTAGAGAAGAGATAAAATACGGTGCGGATTTTATTAAAATCATGGCAACGGGAGGTTTCTTTACGCCATATGATAATCCATCACAACAGCAGATGAATGATGAAGAACTGAAATCAATCATGGATACAGCCCATGAATGGGGCAAGACTGTTACAGCACATGTATATAGTGTAAATCATATGCAGAAACTGATAAAATTCGGAATTGACGGAATGGAACATTGTTCGCTTATGGATGAAGAAACGGCACAGATGATCATAGATAATGATGTATATGTTGTTCCTACATTCTGCCCGTACGAAGAAGCGGTACATTATGATCCGGTTATGATACAGACCAAGCAGAAAGAATATAGAATTAAATTAGAATATTACAAAGACGCATTGCAGGCAGGGCGTGAAGTGATTAAAAATTGTAAGTGTAAATTAGGATATGGCACGGATATGGTTGCAACACATCAGAATTATGAAAGTGGATATGAATTTAAAGCGTGGATGGAGAGTGGCATGGGTACTTTCCGTACCTTGCATGCGGCAACAAAGGTTAATTCAGAGATACTTCAGCTGGAAGATAAGATCGGTACACTGGAACCAGGAAAATATGCAGATATTGCAGCATGGAAAAGAGACCTGATGACAGATCCGTATGCATTATTAGACTGTGCATTTGTTATGAAAGAAGGAGTAATTTATCCGACAGAAAAATGCGAGGAATTAACTGATTAATTGTTGAAAATATATGGTATTTTCTGACGAGTCAATGTATAATGATAGACAAAGAAATCGTGATACTTTCATCGAAGGAGGGATACCTATGACGACGCATAAGATTATAACAATAGGCAGACAGTTTGGAAGCGGCGGACATGAGATTGGCAATCTTCTTGCAACAAGACTGGATATTCCGTTATATGATAACAATCTTGTCAGAATGGCAGCAGAGAAGATGGATATCAGAGAAGAGACGGCAAAGGCAATTGATGAGACTTCTCTTAACAGTTTCGTATCCAGTTATCTGATCACACCGATGGGATATTCTTCCTATATTAATTCGGAAGAATATGTGCAGCCGTTATCTGAGCAGATGTATGAACTGCAGACGGAGATCATCAAAAAACTTGCAGAACGTGGGCCATGTGTGATCGTGGGCAGATGTGCAGACTATATCCTGAAGGACAATCCAAACTGCATTAACGTATTCATCTGTGCTGACCGGGCTGACCGCATCAAACGTATAGCGGAAAGATACGATGTGTCTGAGAAGAAAGCTCTGGATCGCATCAAACGTATGGACAGAGAACGAAAATATTATTACGAAACTCATACAGGACAGGAATGGGGAAGCATCAGTTCTCATGATATATTATTGAATGCCAGCCTTCTTGGGATCGAAGGAACGGTTAATGTACTAGAAGGAATCTATAAAAGATAACGGACAATGAAATGAAAGATGTAATAAGAAATGAGCGGTGTATGCCGCTCATTTCTTATTGCCCTTAAACATTATGATTCAAATCCAAGTACCGTTTCTGTATTCTGAATATCTGAATATAATTTCAGATGCATGCCTTCTGTATGGCATACTTTTACAATATCCTCATACTCTTTGCAATCCGGAAGTATTTTCATAAGCATGTTAGGCATATTATGAAAAATATTACGGTTAAATATACAGGATCGTTCAAAAGTACTCATATGGCCACATCCTTTCTGTGAAAATAGTCTATATATAATGTGTTATACAGAAAAAAGACTGAAAATTACAGGATAAATGAGAAAAATATACAAAGTAAGACTACATATTTTGCTTGAAAAATACGACCATAACATCTAGAATAAAAATGTTATGAAAAAAATTAAAGGAGAGACGGTAGATATGGAAATGTTTATTGATATATTACTGGATGCGGCAATCGATTGTGTGAAGATGCTTCCATTCCTGTTTCTTGCATTTCTGCTGATAGAGGCACTGGAGCATTATTCCAGTGATTTTACAAAAAAACTCATGGTGAAAGTAGATAAGGCAGGACCGGTTGTAGGAGCAATCGTAGGATGTGTCCCTCAGTGTGGATTTTCGGTTATGGCAGCAAATCTGTATTCAGGCGGAATCATTACGGTTGGAACATTGATCGCAGTGTTTCTGGCCACATCGGATGAGGCAATACTTATTATAATGGGAAATCCGGAACATGCAGGAAAGATCGGTGTGCTGCTTCTGGCAAAAGTGATCATTGCAATTATTGCAGGATATCTGGTAGATATTTTCTTTAAAAAAGAAATTGCAGTGCCGCATCATGAAGGAGAACTCTGTCATGACTGTGGATGTCACAATCATTCGGCTGGAATAGTAAAACCTGCACTTCGCCATACGGGAAAGATTTTTTTGTATCTGTTTGTATTTACGTTTATTTTAAATCTGTGTATTGACATACTTGGAATTGACAAGATTTCAGCTATGATGCTTGGAGATACTGTGTTCCAGCCGGCAATTGCGGCTTTGATCGGCCTGATTCCAAATTGTGCGGCGTCCGTGATTCTGACACAGCTGTATCTGAGTGGGGCAATTTCTTTTTCCTCTGTGATTGCGGGACTTTGCACGGGAGCCGGTATCGGGCTTGTAGTATTGTTCAAAGTGAATCCGGATAAGAAGGAAAATATAAAAATTATAGCAGTATTGTATGTGATTGCTGTGATCGCAGGTCTGATCCTGGAGCTGACCGGAGTGTAGAATGCTGTCTGTGGCATAGAATTGCATTTTTGGAAGAATGTGTTATAATATTGACAACTAGGTGATGAGGCTTAGAGAGATTTAGGAGGAAATGAAATGGCTACAAAAAAAGTAACAACAGCAACCACAAAGGATGTAACTGCAAAAGTAACTGCACCAGTGACAAAGACATCAGAAAAAGCAGAGACAACTAAGAAAGCAGAGACAGTAAAGGCAGTGGCAGCAACAGAGCCGAAGAAGATAGAGAAGGAGCCGGTAAAAACAGCAGCTCCAAAGACCGAGCCAGTAAAACCGACTACAAAAGAAGAAACAGCTAAGCCGGAAGCAAAGAAGGCCGAGAAAAAAGTTGAAGACAAAGCTGTAAAGACAGAATCTGTCAAGAAAGCTGAAGCTGAGACAAAGACAGCAGCAAAGAAGACGACCACAAAGAAGACGACAGCAAAGAAGACAACTGCGAGAAAAACAACAGCAAAAAAAGAAATCAAAGTAAGTGCGTTTGTAGAATACTTTGGAAAACAGGTAGAAGAAAAAGATATGATCGCAAGAGTAAAGAAGGCATGGACATCTTCTGGAAAGAAAATCGGAGATATCAAGACGATGGAGTTATACATAAAACCAGAAGAATCTGCAGTATACTATGTTATTAATGGAACAGAGACAGGAGCAGTAGCATTCTAGAGGCGGATATAAGGAACCAAAGGCTGTGAATCTTCGGAGGCACAGTCTTTTCTATTCTTAAAGCATAATAAGGGGCAAAGGAGAAACGGGTATGAATATGGAGAACTTTACATCAGTTTTTAATTCGGCAGATGGGCCCACGAGTATATTTGTTGCAGGGAAGACACCGGAGATAATGGGTGTGCTGATTGCGATTGTTGTAGTGGGTGTGATTATTTCATTGTTTGGTCTGAAGCTTGTAAGAGTACTTTCGGCGATGATGGGACTTGGAACCGGAGCAGTGATCGGAGCAGTGATCGGAACAGTGGCAGGTCTTGATACGACAAAGATGGTTGCGACAATTGCCGTGTGCGGAGTGGTATTGTGTATCATGTGTGCAGTACTACGAAAATTCGGAATATTTGTTATGACTTTCTTGGGATCATGGGGGACATTTGTTACCCTTGTGGAAGCGCGGTCAGTTATAGTACTTGGAATCTGCGCAGCGGTTGCACTGGTCATCGCAATACTGACAGTCATCTTTGCGGAATTTCTGGTCATCTTTGTAACCGGTATTGTAGGAGGAGTGGAAGCAGGAATGGCACTTCCGTTTCTTCTTGGGATGACAAAGATTGGCTGGATCGGATATGTAATGAGTGCAGCGATCGCAGTAATTGGCATCACGGTTCAGACAATGATGCAGTCGAGAAAGATCGGAAAGAGGGAAAAAATATTTTCGAAAAAGATCAAAGAACAGGTTTCGATGGAATCGGAAGTAGAAAAGGCCAGAATGCTTCTCGATGATGGAGATGTGGAAGAATCTCAGGAGGAAGAAACGGAAGCCGGAGATCAGGAAGATCAGGGAGATCAGGGAGAACCGGAAGAGACGGTGACAGAGATATTTGACATAGACGATGATAAGCCGGAGCCGGAAGATACAGATGATGAGGAAAATGTAGATGCCAAAATGACGGATGTGCCGGAAGGCGGATTCCTGGATGAAGATGATGTCGAGATATTCGAGACAGACGATTCGGATGTCGTAGTTCTTCATGCGGATGATATTGACTAAAGCAAAAAATATATACCCGTTGCAGAAAATTAAGATCTGCAACGGGTATTTTTGTTATAAGGGATGTGCTATAATGTTATTAAGAATAAAGTTAAGGAGGCTTACTTATGAAATTGGATATGCATTGCCATGTGCGGGAAGGTTCAGTAGACAGCAGGGTAAGCTTGGACGAATACATCACAACCCTGAAGGAAAAAGGATTTGACGGGATGCTGATCACAGATCACGATACGTATCATGGTTATCGTCATTGGAAATATCATATGAAAGGCAAGGTACATGAAGATTTTGTTGTGTTGAAAGGAATCGAGTATGATACTCTGGATGCGGGACATATCATTTGTATTATGCCGGAAGGTGTAAAGATGCGTCTTCTGGAAATAAAGGGACTCCCGGTGTCTGTTCTGATTGACTTTGTGCACAGACACGGAGGAATCCTCGGACCGGCACATCCATGCGGGGAAAAGTATCTGAGTTTTACTAATACGGGAAGGTTTTATAAATCACCGGAACTGATCAAAAGGTTTGATTTCATTGAGGCGTTTAATGCATGTGAATCAGCAGAATCGAATGAAGGAGCAAGGAAGCTTGCAGAGAAATACAAAAAGCCGGGAATCGGCGGAAGTGACGCACACAGACCGGACTGCATAGGGACAGGCTATACCATTCTTCCGGAAAGAGTGACCTGTGAGACGGAACTGATCGCCCTGATACGGAGTAAAGCGGCAATCGAGGCCGGAGGCGTGTTGTACGGAAAGACAGCCAAAGACAAGATGGGACCAGCGCATAAGATCCTGACGTATTCATTCTGGTTCTATAATAAGGGCGGGGCACTTCTGAAAAAACGGAAAAGAATCTTGAAAGGAAAGATCGAAAATCCGGCAACACCGATTGATCCGATTGAAATTCCATACCTGCATAATATAAAAAAACAGAAATAAAAAGAAGATGTATTTTTGAAAAATTATGCATTAAAATTTATAATTTCTTGCATGCCCTTTTTTACTGTGCTAAAATACAGTATAAAATTATGAGAATCAAGGAGGTAAAGATTCGTTATGGGAATGACGATGACACAGAAGATATTGGCAGCACATGCTGGGCTCGACAGCGTGACAGCCGGTCAGTTAATAGAAGCAAAATTAGATGTAGTCATGGCAAATGATATTACAGGTCCTATGGCATTACCAATCTTCAGACAGATGGCAGATAAAGTATTTGATAAAGATAAAGTAGTTCTTGTTCCGGACCATTTTACACCGAACAAAGACATCAAGTCTGCGGAAAACTCAAAAGCAATCCGTGAGTTTGCCAAAGATCAGGGGCTCAGCTGGTATTTTGAACAGGGAAAATCAGGAGTAGAACATGCAATTCTTCCGGAAGCAGGAGTGGTTGCAGCAGGTGAATGTATCATCGGAGCAGATTCGCATACTTGCACATATGGTGCACTTGGTGCATTTTCGACAGGTGTCGGAACGACGGATATTGCAACAGGTATGGCAATGGGAGAACTGTGGTTCAAAGTTCCGAGTGCGATCAAGTTCGTACTGACAGGGAAACCGGGCAGATATGTAAGCGGTAAAGATATCATCATTCATATCATCGGCAAGATCGGTGTAGATGGTGCGCTTTATAAATCTATGGAATTTACCGGAGACGGAATCAGGAATCTTTCTATGGCAGACAGATTCACAATGGCAAATATGGCGATCGAAGCCGGAGCCAAGAACGGAATCTTCCCGGTAGATGAGAAGACAGAAGAATATTTAAAAGAACATACAAAGAAAGACTATCATGTATATGAAGCGGACGAAGATGCGGAATACGAAAGTATTGTAGAGATTGATCTTTCAGAAGTCCGTCCAACCGTTGCATTTCCACATCTTCCGGGAAATGCGAAGACAATTGACGAGATCGAGGCAATGGAACCGATCAAAATCGATCAGGTTGTGATCGGATCCTGTACAAACGGAAGAATGGAAGATATGAGAAAAGCAGCTGCCATTCTTCAGGGACATACGGTTCATCCGGATGTACGTGTTATGGTCATTCCGGCTACACAGAAGATATACAAACAGTGTATCAGAGAAGGTCTTCTGGAAATTTTCGTAGACGCAGGATGTGCAGTCAATACACCAAGCTGCGGACCTTGTATGGGTGGACATATGGGTGTTATGGCAGCAGGAGAAAAATGTGTATCTACAACAAACCGTAACTTTGTAGGAAGAATGGGACATGTAGATTCTCTGATTTATCTGGCATCACCGGAAGTAGCAGCAGCAAGTGCGATCGCAGGATACATCGCAAATCCAGAGAAAGTAGGTGACAAATAATGAAAGCTTTAGGACATGTTTTTAAATACGGCGATAACGTAGATACAGACGTAATCATCCCGGCAAGATATCTGAATTCTTATGATGCACAGGAACTTGCGAGCCATGCAATGGCAGATATCGATCCTGAATTCGTCAATAAGGTACAGCCTGGAGATATCATTGTTGCCAACAAGAACTTTGGATGTGGTTCTTCTAGGGAACATGCACCGTTATGTCTTAAGACAGCAGGTGTCAGTTGCGTTATTGCAGAGACATTTGCAAGAATTTTCTATCGCAATGCGATCAACATCGGACTTCCGATCATTGAGTGTCCGGAGGCTGCAAAAGCAATTGAAGCAGGTGATGAAGTAGAGATTGATTTTGACAGCGGTAAGATCTATGACAGAACAAAAGGAACAGAATTCAAGGGACAGCCGTTTCCAGAGTTCATGCAGAAACTGATCGCAGCAGGCGGACTGGTAAAATATACAAACAGTAAGAGAAAGTAATCATAATAAGGAGAGCGTTGGCATGGGTTTATATTACAAAAGTACAAGAAATTCTAATCTGAAAGTAACAGCATCAGAGGCAATTCTGAAAGGACTTGCTCCGGATGGCGGACTTTTTGTACCATCGGAACTTCCAAAGCTGGATGTAACAATGTCAGATCTGAAAGGAAAGACATATCAGGAGATCGCATATCTCGTAATGAAGCAGTTCCTGACAGATTTTACAGAAGAGGAACTGAAAAACTGTATTGATAAAGCATATGACAGCAAATTTGACACAGAAGAAATTGCGCCGCTCGTAAAAGTAGATGATACTTATTACATGGAATTGTTCCATGGTGCAACAATCGCATTCAAAGATATGGCATTATCAATCCTGCCGCATCTGATGACAACTTCGGCAAAGAAGAACGACGTTAAAAATGAGATCGTGATTCTGACTGCAACATCCGGAGATACAGGAAAAGCCGCACTTGCAGGCTTTGCGGATGTGGAAGGAACGAGGATCATCGTATTCTATCCAAAGAATGGTGTCAGCAAGGTACAGGAACTCCAGATGGTAACACAGAGAGGAGAGAATGTAAACGTAGTAGCGATCCATGGCAATTTCGATAATGCACAGAGTGGTGTGAAAGCGATGTTCGAAGATACAGAACTGGCGGAAGAACTCGCAAAGAAAGGCTATCAGTTTTCATCAGCCAACTCTATCAATATCGGACGTCTGGTTCCACAGGTGGTATATTACGTCAATGCATATGCAAAACTTCTGGAAAATGAAGAGATTGAAGATGGTGAAAAGATCAATGTGGTAGTACCGACAGGTAACTTTGGAAATATCCTGGCTGCATATTATGCAAAACAGATGGGAGTACCGATTGATAAGCTGGTATGTGCTTCAAATGACAATAAGGTATTGTTTGACTTCTTCCAGACAGGAGATTATGACAGAAACCGTGAGTTTATCCTCACTACATCCCCATCCATGGATATTCTGATCTCTAGCAATCTGGAACGTCTGATCTACAGAATCAGCGGGGATGATGATCAGAAGACGAAGGATATGATGGAAGCATTAAAATCCGCCGGAAAATATACGATCACAGAAGATATGAAGGAGCGTCTTGCTGATTTCGCAGCAGGGTACGCAACAGAAGAAGAGTGCGCAGAGAATATTAAAAAAGTATACGATAAGACAGGATATGTTATGGATACGCATACAAGTGTAGCGTCGTATGTATGCGGCTGTTATCAGAAGAACAGTGGCGACGATAAGAAATGTGTGATCGCGTCGACTGCAAGTCCGTACAAATTCGTGAAGAGTGTGATGAGCGCAATCGATTCGAAGTATGCTGATCAGGATGAATTCAGCCTTCTGAGTGTTTTGGAAGAAACATCCGGACGTGAGATGCCACAGGCAATCAAAGATATTCTGAACGCTAATATCCTGCATGATCTGGAATGTGATGCAGATAAGATGAAAGACACAGTAAAGAATATTTTAGAAGTATAAAACTTTATATTAAAAATAAATAAAATTCATAATCGATAAAAATTACTAAATGCAAGGTTTCTATAAAAATCTTGCATTTTTGAACTATATAAAAGAATAAAAGCAGAAAAAATAACGGATTGAGATATAGGAGTTGCAAAATAGTGCTTTGAAAAGATTGTTAAAGTGTTGACTTTTGCGCAGAAAAATGCAATAATAAGGCAAATGCTGTTGTGGGAGAGTATGAAAAACCAGAATTTATAAATATACAGCAGTAAATAAAAGAAAAGAGGTTAAATGAAGATGGCTAAAATCGATTTAAGTAAGTATGGCATTTCAGGAACGACGGAAATCGTGCACAATCCTTCTTATGAATTATTATTTGAGGAAGAGACAAAACCGGAACTGGAAGGTTTTGAAAAAGGACAGGAAAGTGAACTTGGTGCAGTCAATGTAATGACAGGTATCTATACTGGACGTTCTCCTAAAGATAAGTTCATCGTAGTTGATGAGAATTCAAAAGATACTGTATGGTGGACATCTGATGAATATAAGAATGATAACCATCCTGCAACACAGGAAGCTTGGGACGCAGTAAAAGATATTGCAATCAAAGAACTTTCTAACAAAAAACTTTATGTTGTAGATGCATTCTGCGGAGCAAACAAAGATACACGTATGGCAATCCGTTTCATCGTAGAAGTTGCATGGCAGGCTCATTTCGTAACAAATATGTTCATCAAACCTTCAGAAGAAGAGCTTGAAAACTTTGAGCCAGACTTCGTAGTATACAATGCTTCTAAAGCAAAAGTTGAAAATTACAAAGAATTAGGACTGAACTCAGAAACAGCAGTAATGTTCAACATCACAAGCAAAGAGCAGGTTATCGTGAATACATGGTACGGCGGAGAGATGAAGAAAGGTATGTTCTCTATGATGAACTACTTCCTCCCACTTAAGGGAATGGCTTCTATGCACTGCTCAGCCAATACAGATTTGAACGGAGAGAATACAGCAATCTTCTTCGGACTTTCAGGAACAGGAAAGACAACACTTTCTACAGATCCTAAGCGTCTTCTGATCGGTGATGACGAGCACGGATGGGATGACAACGGAGTATTTAACTTTGAAGGCGGATGCTATGCTAAGGTTATTAACCTTGACAAAGAGTCTGAGCCGGATATCTACAATGCAATCAAGCGTAACGCACTTCTTGAGAACGTAACACTTGATGAAAATGGAAAGATTGATTTCGCAGATAAGACTGTAACAGAGAATACACGTGTATCTTACCCAATCAATCATATTGAAAATATCGTGCGTCCTGTATCTTCAGCACCTGCTGCTAAAAATGTAATCTTCCTGTCAGCTGATGCATTCGGAGTACTTCCACCGGTATCTGTACTGACACCAGAGCAGACACAGTACTACTTCCTGTCAGGATTTACAGCAAAACTTGCAGGTACAGAGCGTGGAATCACAGAGCCTACACCTACATTCTCAGCTTGCTTCGGACAGGCATTCCTGGAACTGCATCCTACAAAATATGCAGAGGAACTTGTTAAGAAGATGGAGAAGAGCGGTGCAAAAGCATACCTGGTTAACACAGGATGGAACGGAACAGGAAAACGTATCTCTATCAAGGATACACGTGGAATCATTGATGCCATCCTGAACGGAGACATCAAGAATGCTCCAACAAAGAAAATTCCATATTTCAACTTCGAAGTACCTACAGAACTTACCGGTGTTGACACAGGAATCCTTGATCCTCGTGACACATATGCCGATGCAGCTGAGTGGGATGAAAAAGCAAAAGATCTTGCTACAAGATTCATCAAGAACTTTGCTAAATATGAAGGAAATGAAGCAGGTAAAGCTTTAGTTTCAGCAGGACCACAGTTATAAGAGACACTTATCTATTTGATTAAAATCAGACAATTGTAAAGGGTTGTAAAATCCATGTAAATGGGTTATAATAAGTGCAGTGGAAACCTGAAATGTTCGATACTCTTGTAGTTTTGAACCTACAATACTTTAAACGGGAGTCTTACATCTCTGTAATATGTCAGGCCATCGACTTTGCAGTGGAAGGCAGAAAAGCAGATGCGGATACCCACCTAGCGGGTGCTAGGAGTCAGAATACAGGAACCGGCATTTTGGGGAATATACAAAAGATAAAAGACAGTCGTTTTAACGGCTGTCTTTTTTTGAAATCGCCATCAGGTTCAGGTAAGCGGATCTGAGAAAGACAGTCAAAGAAAGGAAAATAAAGTGCGGAAACGGAACAACAGGCATTATAGCATCTACATTGCATGGATTTTATTGCTGCTGTGTCTGATTACAGGGCTGAAATCTGGGTTAGAAAAAAATGCAGCCGGAAAGAAGGAGTCCTATCCGGGAATATCGATTCAGAGCCGGTGGGAAGAATTGTGGAAAACAGTATCATCGAAAGACAGAGAGGAAGAAAGTGAAAGTAAAGACAAGACCCCGGAAAAGGATGCGGATTCTCAGAGAAATATCCGGGTATTGATCATGACAGATGGATATCAGCAGATCGTACATAGAGAGGTAGAAATCAGTGCAGCGGGAGGCTTAAGAATTGAAAAGAAGGATGGCCTGGAAGAAACTGCAGGAAATGAAAAAATTAAGATCACAAAAGAAGATACGGGATTTCAAAATGGAAAGATCCGTATACAGGCAATTGATGGCGGAGAGATAACCGTTCGCAGTATTAGGCGGGGCTACGGGAATCCGTCTTATGCAGGTGCGTTGGATCTGTATGCCACATCAGAAGGGGTTGTGATGGTAAATGAACTTCCGCTGGAGAATTATCTGTGTAAAGTGGTTCCGAGTGAGATGCCCGCATCATATCAGAAGGAAGCATTAAAGGCCCAGGCGATATGCGCAAGAAGTTATGCATACCGGCAGATTATGGATTATGCATATCCGGAATATCAGGCTCATGTGAATGACAGTACGGATTACCAGGTGTATAATAATTCGGCATCGCAGCAAGCTGCAACAGAGGCTGTACAGGAGACGGCAGGAAAAGTATTGAAATATAATGGAAATATTATAACCGCCTATTACTATTCGACTTCCTGCGGAAAGACAACAACGATGGCTGCGTGGGGAACGAAAGAGAAGGCAGAAAATGCATATCTTCAGTCTGTAGAAGTGAAAGATCAGACAGGTGATTATGAGAGAAATCTTCCATGGTACCGGTGGGAAGCAGATATAGATCAGAATACATTGTCCAAAATGATTGCAGAGAATACAAAAAAGAATATAGGAACTGTGCAGTCACTGGAGGTGACGAAAAGCGGACCGGGCGGTGCAGCGTTACAGATAAAAGTATCAGGAAATCTTGGAACAGTTGTTGTTGATACGGAAAATAAGATCCGCAGAGCACTGGGGGGAAGCGGATATGAGATAAAGAAACAGGACGGGACAGCTGTAAAGGGAAGCAGACTTCTTCCGAGTGCCTTTTTTAAAGTAGAAAAGAAAGGAAACACCTTCAAGATTAAGGGCGGTGGATATGGACACGGTATTGGCATGAGTCAGAACGGAGCAAATGAAATGGCAAAAAAAGGAAAGAATTATCAGCAAATACTGCAAATGTTCTATCCAGGAACGACAATTGAATGATAAGTATAATCAATGAAAAAGTATTTGAAAAAACATAACAAGAAACAGAATAATTTCTAATAGACAAATAAATGAAAATCGGGTAGAATATAGAGACGAATATTTTGGGAGATAAGAATGAAAAAAGTTAAGTTTCTATATGATAAAGTAATGGAAATAACCGGACAGGTCGGAAAAGATCATGTAGGTGCCTATGCTGCACAGGCAGCGTATTTCTTTATGCTCAGTATGATTCCGATCATTTTACTGCTGATCACATTGGTACAGTATACACCGGTTACGAAGGCAGATGTTATGACAGCGGTTCTTCAGGTGTTTCCAAAATCCGTAGACAGTCTGATCACATCGATCGTTAATCAGGTTTATAATCAGTCCGGCGGAATCATCTCGCTGACTATTATTGTTGCACTCTGGTCAGCCGGGAAAGGGGTGCTGGCACTGACGACAGGTTTGAACTGTGTCTATGACTGTAAAGAGACACGTAATTATATTATTTTGCGAATACGTGCAACCTTTTATACAGTGGCATTTATAATTGTGATCATTTTTCTACTGGTATTATCGGTGTTCGGTAATACGTTGAATCTGTTTGTAACGGAACACTATCCGGTGATGGAACGCTTGGTGGATCAGATCATGCGGATTCGCGGAATCATCACGCCGGTATTACTGTTTGTATTTACGATGATGATCTATAAATTCCTGCCGAACCACATTGTACAGTTGAGAATCCAGCTGATGGGAGCTGCATTTTCAGCAGTCGGATGGATGATCGTATCCTGGATTTTCTCGGTCTATCTGGATATTTTTAAAGGATTTTCATCAATGTATGGGAGTCTGACAACGATTGTATTGATCATGTTGTGGCTGTATTTTTGTATGTATATCTTACTGCTGGGCGGAGAAGTAAATATGATTTTGCGGGATATGGAGCAGGGGTAGAATTTCTGACTTGACAACTCTGAGCCATATGATACAATAATTAGGTATTATGAGATAAAGGCAATGACCGTGTAAGTAGTGAGCCATTTTCCGATAGAGAGAGGGAATCAACAGGCTGAAAGTTCCCTTGGGTTCAGATGGTAAATGAATTTCCCGCGTGAGCTGTGTTCTTGAAATAACAGTAGAGAACGCCGTATGATGCACGTTACGCAATAATGAGTGTCCGTAAAAGTTTTTACGGGAATCAGGGTGGTACCACGGGTTATATGTCTCGTCCCTTTTGGGGCGGGGCTTTTTTAATACCAAAAAGCATACGCTGATATAAAGATATGCGGAGAAAGGAAGAAAATGATGAAAGAAAGACTGCAGAACATCAAAGATGAAGCATTGAAGGCAATTGAAGCTGCCGATATGCCGGAAAAACTGAATGATGTGCGTGTAAAGTTCCTTGGTAAAAAGGGAGAACTTACCGCTGTATTAAAAGGTATGAAAGACGTTGCACCGGAGGACAGACCGAAGGTCGGACAGATGGTAAACGAGACAAGGGCGGCAATTGAAGCTGTTCTGGAAGAAAATAAAGAAAAGATGGAAAAGGCAATCCGTGCAGAAAAGCTGAAAAAAGAAGTGATCGATGTTACACTTCCGGCTAAGAAAAATTGTGTCGGACACCGTCATCCGAATACAATTGCACTGGAAGAAGTAGAACGTGTATTCACCGGTATGGGATATGAAGTCGTAGAAGGGCCGGAGATTGAGTATGACGAGTATAACTTCCGCAAACTGAACATTCCGGACGGACATCCGGCAAAGGATGAGCAGGATACATTCTATATCAATAAAGATATCGTGCTTCGAACACAGACATCTCCTGTACAGGCTCGTATTATGGAACAGGGCAAGCTCCCAATCTGTATTCTGTCACCGGGACGTGTATTCCGTTCAGATGAAGTTGATGCGACACATTCTCCATCCTTCCATCAGATTGAAGGATTGATCATTGATAAGAATATCTCGTTTGCCGACTTAAAGGGAACACTGGAAGTATTTGCAAAAGAATTATTCGGGGAAGATACAAAGACAAAATTCAGACCACATCATTTCCCATTCACAGAGCCAAGTGCAGAGATGGATGTAAGCTGCTTCAAATGCGGTGGAAAAGGATGCCGTTTCTGTAAAGGATCCGGATGGATTGAGATTCTTGGATGCGGAATGGTACATCCACATGTGCTGGAAATGTGCGGAATCGACCCGGAAGAATATACAGGATTCGCGTTTGGTGTAGGACTGGAACGTATCGCACTTCTGAAGTACGAGATCGATGATATGAGACTGTTATACGAAAATGATATCAGATTCTTAAAACAGTTCTAGCGAGCACAAGTAATAATACGAAAAGGAGATTTATAAATGAATACTTCATTATCATGGATAAAAGCGTATGTTCCGGATCTTGATGTAACAGCTCAGGAATATACAGATGCAATGACTTTGTCTGGTACAAAAGTCGAAGGTTATGAGAAATTAGATGCAGATCTTGATAAGATCGTGATCGGACAGATCGACAAGATTGAGAAACACCCGGATGCAGATAAACTGATCATCTGCCAGGTAAATGTCGGAACAGAGACGATTCAGATCGTAACAGGCGCTCCGAATGTAAAAGAGGGAGACAAGGTACCGGTTGTATTAGCAGGCGGACGTGTAGCAGGCGGACATGAGCCTGGACAGCGTGTAGAAGGCGGAATCAAGATCAAAAAGGGAAAACTCCGTGGTGTTGAAAGTGATGGTATGATGTGTTCCATCGAAGAACTTGGCTCTAACAGAGATATGTATCCGGAGGCTCCGGAATACGGAATCTATATCTTCGACGATGATGCCGTTGTAGGCGAGAGTGCGATCAAATCACTTGGCCTCGATGATGTCGTTGTAGAATATGAGATTACATCTAACCGTGTAGATTGCTTCAGTGTTGTAGGTATTGCAAGAGAGGCAGCAGCTACATTTAATAAAGCGTTCTATCCACCTGTTGTCACACCAACAGGAAATGATGAGAATGCAGCAGATTATATCAAAGTAACCGTTAAGAATCCGGAACTTTGCCCAAGATATTGTGCAAGAATCGTAAAGAACATTAAGATCGGACCATCTCCAAAATGGATGCAGAGACGTCTGGCTTCTGTAGGAATCCGCCCGATCAACAACCTGGTTGATATTACAAACTATGTAATGGAAGAATACGGACAGCCAATGCATGCATATGACCTTGATACGATCGAAGGAAAAGAAATTGTAGTGCGTACTGCAGAAAAAGGTGAGAAATTCACAACTCTTGACGGACAGGAAAGAGAGATGGATGAATCTGTACTGATGATCTGTGACGGTAAGAAATCCATCGGTATCGCAGGTATCATGGGTGGAGAAAACTCTATGATCACAGACGATGTTCAGACAATGTTATTCGAAGCAGCTTGCTTTGATGGAACCAACATCCGTAAATCAAGCAAGAAGATCGGACTTCGTACCGATGCATCCGGTAAATTTGAGAAGGGTCTGGATCCAAATAATGCAGAGGCAGCCATTGACCGTGCATGCCAGCTGATCGAAGAGATGGGAGCCGGTGAAGTTGTCGGAGGAATGGTTGATGTATACAGCAAGAAGAAAGAGCCTGTAAGAGTACCATTTGATGCGGAAAAGATCAACAAGCTGCTTGGAACAGACATTTCTAAAGAAGAAATGATCGGATACTTCAAGAAGATCGGTCTGGAATTCGATGAAGAGACAAGCGAAGTCATCGCACCTACTTTCCGTCATGACTTATTCCGCATCGCCGACCTTGCGGAAGAGGTTGCAAGATTCTACGGATATGATAACATTCCGACCACACTTCCAAGTGGAGAAGCTACAACAGGAAAATTATCATTCAAGTTAAGAGTAGAGCAGGTTGCACGTGATATCGCTGAGTTCTGCGGATTCAGCCAGGGAATGACATATTCATTCGAAAGCCCGAAGGTATTTGACAAGCTTCTAATTCCGGAAGATTCTGATCTTCGTAAGGCTATTCCGATCATGAACCCACTGGGAGAAGATTATAGTATCATGCGTACATCTTCTTTGAATGGTATGCTGACATCACTTGCAACAAACTATAACAGAAGAAATAAAGACGTAAAATTATACGAACTGGCTAACATTTATCTTCCAAAGGCACTTCCACTTACAGAACTGCCGGATGAAAGAGTACAGTTCACACTTGGTATGTATGGCGAAGGCGACTTCTTCACTATGAAGGGTGTCGTAGAAGAGTTCTTCGATAAAGTAGGACTTCATAAGAAAGAAAAATACGATCCGAATGCAGGAAAATCATTCCTTCACCCGGGACGTCAGGCAAACATCATTTATGATGGTGTAGTAGTCGGATATCTTGGAGAAGTACATCCGGAAGTTGCAGATAACTATGGAATCGGAACAAGAGCCTACATTGCAGTAATCGATATGCCAGAGATCGTAGCAAGAGCAACATTTGATCGTAAATATACAGGAATTGCAAAATTCCCTGCAGTGACACGTGACATCAGTATGGTAATGCCAAAAGAGATTCTGGTAGGACAGATTGAAGATGTGATCGAAAGCAAGGGCGGTGAATATCTAGAAAGCTATTCACTGTTCGATATTTACGAAGGTGCTCAGATTAAAACAGGATTCAAATCTGTTGCATATTCTATCGTATTCCGTGCAAAGGATAAGACTCTGGAAGATGCAGATGTATCTGCAGCTATGGACCGTATCTTAAAGGCACTAGAGGGTATGGGAATCGAACTTCGTAAATAAAAAAACATTCATTCATATCAGATAAAAGCTCGGTAAAAAGAGCAAGAGGATTACGTATGAAGAAAAAACAAATCATAGGTCTGGTAGTAGCGGCAGCACTGTTCGTTGGAGTCAGTGCTGCCAGCGTATTTACCAATACAATTTCAAAAAATCTGCTTCAGAACAGTGCAGATGATATAATTAATCTCGGAGGTTCGTATCAGTTTAATCCACCGTCTGAAGATTATATTGCAATCGTAAGAGTAGAAGGTACGATCCAGGAACAGAGTGGAAGCAGTACACTGGAGGCATCCAGTGGATATCAGCATGATTCAACGATGAATTATATCGATGAATTGATGGATGATTCTAACAATAAAGGAATTCTTCTGTATGTAGATTCTCCGGGAGGAACTGTCTATGAATCCGAAGAACTGTATCAGAAACTGAAAGAATATAAAGAGACAACAAAACGTCCGATCTGGGATTATATGGCACATTATGCGGCATCCGGTGGATATATGGTGTCTATGGCATCGGATAAAATCTATGCAAATTCGAATACAACGACCGGTTCCATCGGTGTGATCATGTCAGGATATGATATGTCCGGGCTGTATAAAAAGCTTGGAATCCGTTATGTAAGTATCACGAGCGGAAAGAATAAGGACAGCAGCAAATTTACGGACGAGCAGATTGCTATTTATCAGGATCAGATCAATGAAGCTTATGAGAAATTCGTGAATATCGTGGCAGACGGCCGTGATATGTCAGTGGAGGATGTAAAGAAACTGGCAGACGGAAGAACTTATACTGCAAAGCAGGCGAAGAACAACGGTCTGATCGATGAGATCAGTCTGTATCCGGATATGAAAGATGCAATGAGCAAAAAACTTGGAACATCTACATTTTATGAGATGGAATCAGATGAAGGACTTTTGCAGTCGCTGTTTTCCAAAGCAGAATCATTAGTTCCGAAGTCAGAAGCGCAGGTTCTGACGGAAACCGCCAAAAGTGTAGAAAGCGGGGTGCCGATGTACTATGCAGAACAGTTACGATAATCAGGAGAAGTTAGCCAGACAGAACAGTTGCTGTGCCAGTGGGAATCTGGAGTATGCAGGGTTCTGGGTGCGGATGGCGGCTTATATGATCGACAGTGTGGTAGTATTTGCAGGCCTCCTGATCGTGCGGCTGATATTTGCAGGTATCTCACTGGCTGGCGGTGGTGCGATAACGGGAACGGATATCCTGTTCCATTATTCGTTGAAAGATATCATACTGTATGCTCTGAAAGTGTTATATTTTATTGCATTTACCTATCTGACAGGAACGACACTTGGAAAGAAAGCGATGAATCTCCGGGTAGTTTCAAAAAATCCGGAAGAGAAGCTGACACTGTTCAATGTGGTGTATCGCGAGACGGTTGGAAGATTCTTATGTAGCCTTCCGGTGAATATCGGTTATATTGTTGCAGGAATTGATTCGGAAAAACGTGGATTTCATGACCTGCTTTGTGATACCAGAGTGGTCTATCAGAAGAAGATAAAAGCATGGATGGCGCAACCGGGAACAGTTGTACCAGAATGTGAAAAGCCAAATGTAGAAGAGCAGAAACAGCAGACATCAGAGGGTGAGCTGTCAAAAACGCAGGAAAATGTCCAAATGAAAGAGTCTGGGATACGGGAATTGAAAAAAACAGAAAATACACAGAGTTCTGTAGTTGAGAAACTGGGAAAACCAGTGTATAATGGCTATCGTCTGGTAGAAAATAAATCAGAAAAAGAAATAGCTTCAAATGCAACTGTAAATGAAAACATATCAGAAAAAGATACGTAAAGAATAAAAGGGAAAGGAATTCATAATTATGAAACGTCAGGATTTTTATTATGAATTGCCGGAAGAACTGATTGCACAGGATCCGCTTGAGGATCGTTCGAGCTCCAGACTTCTTGTCCTTGACAAGGAGACCGGGGCTTTTTCCCATCATGTATTTAAAGAAATCACAGAGTATCTGCATGAGGGAGACTGTCTGGTAATCAATGATACAAAGGTTATTCCGGCAAGACTGATTGGTTCCAAAGTAGAGACCAATGCCAAAATTGAAGTATTATTATTGAAGAGAAAAGAAAACAACGTATGGGAGACGCTGGTAAAACCAGGTAAGAAAGCAAAAGTCGGAGCAAAGATTAGTTTCGGTGATGGCCTTCTGATGGGAGAAGTCATTGATGTGGTAGAAGAAGGAAACCGTCTGATCAAATTCGATTTCGACGGAATTTTTGAAGAAATCTTAGACCAGCTTGGCCAGATGCCGCTGCCTCCATATATCACACACCAGCTGGAGGATAAGAACCGTTACCAGACGGTATATGCAACTCACACAGGTTCGGCAGCAGCACCGACGGCAGGACTGCATTTTACACCGGAACTTCTGGAAGAGATTAAGGCAAAAGGTGTGGATATTGCGAGAGTTACACTTCATGTGGGGCTTGGAACATTCCGTCCGGTAAAAGTGGATGAGATTACCGAGCATCATATGCATTCGGAATTCTTCATGATCGATGAAGAAGCGGCTGAGAAGATCAATCGTGCAAAAGAGACGGGACACCGTGTTATCTGCGTCGGAACGACAAGCTGCAGAACGGTAGAATCGGCAGCAGATGAGAATGGACATCTGGAAGCGAAGAGTGGATGGACACAGATATTCATCTATCCGGGCTATAAATTCAAAGTACTGGATTGTCTGATCACGAACTTCCATCTTCCAGAATCTACATTAATCATGCTGGTATCTGCGCTTGCAGGACGGGAGCACGTGCTTGCGGCTTATGAAGAGGCTGTGAAGGAGAGGTACCGGTTCTTTTCATTTGGGGATGCGATGTTTATTCAGTAGAGTTGCTATTTAATGCATTAAGCGGTTGATACCCGGCCGGACAATCGTACTTCATGAGATGCCGGATGACTTCAAGACCCAGCCGTCCGGAGATTCGGGAATGAAGATTGCATGCGGTGAAATCAAAGCATGGGAACAAGAATGTAAGAACAAAAATGGTAACGAATAAGTGGAGAACCGTCATACAGATAATTTGACATGTAAGTATGAAAACGCTAAAATTGGTGGAGGAATGTAGAAAACTGCAGTCCTCCATTTTTGCGTCAGGGGATATTAAAAAAGCCAAAACCTCGCTCCCTGATGGAAAGGAGTCCATATGCCGAAAAAAGAATTAGCAAAAGGGTATACAACCGGAACCTGTGCACAGGCTGCAACGAGGGCAGCAATGCAGATGCTTTTTACAGGTGAAAAAGTAGAGCAGGTGTCGGTAGAACTGCCGCAGGGAGAAAAGCTGCAGTTGGATATCACGGATATACAGAGAAAATATACAGACAGGGAATTGCCGGATATGGTATCCTGTGCGGTCAAAAAAAACAGCGGAGATGATCCGGATATCACGAATGGAGTACTGGTTTACAGTCAGGTAAGGCTTTCTGAAACAGGACAGATTCATATTGATGGCGGGATCGGGGTAGGAAGAGTGACCAGGCCCGGACTGAATCAGCCGGTGGGAGAAGCCGCAATTAACCGTGTGCCAAGGCAGATGATAAGAAAAGAAGTAGAAGAAGCCTGTGAAGAGGTTGGCTATACCGGTGGAATTGATGTAGAGATTTCGATTCCGGAAGGGGCAAGACTGGCAAAAGAAACATTTAATCCAAGACTTGGAATAGAAGGAGGACTTTCAATACTTGGGACAACCGGTATTGTGAATCCGATGAGTGAACAGGCGCTGATCGATACCATTGAAGTAGAGATGAAGGTATGCCTTGCGGAAAAGTACAGGTATCTGATCATTGCACCGGGTAATTACGGATTGGATTTTCTGAAAGAACAGTATAGTATAGAAGAAAATGATGTGGTAAAATGTAGTAACTATATTGGTCAGACTATAGATATGGCGGTAGAACAGGATTGTAAAGGTGTCCTGCTGGTCGGACATATCGGGAAACTGATCAAGGTATCCGGCGGAATCATGAATACCCATTCCAGATGGGCAGACTGTCGGATGGATTTATTCGCCACGGCCGCATTGAGAGCGGGAATTGCCGGAGAGAAGGCAGTCGAATTTCTTGACTGTGTGACGACGGATGATGCATTGGAGAAATGCAGCGAGGAAGAACGAACACGCATTATGGAAAAAATCATGATGCGTATGGAGGAATATCTGAACTACCGGGGGAAAGGAGAGATACAGGTGGGAGTGGTCACGTTTTCCAATGTATACGGAATCCTTGGAAAGACAGAAAAAGCAGAAGAACTGATAGAAAGATTCAGAAAAGAACGACATATACAATAGATACCAGAGTATGCAGGAGAAGTTGCTGGTGGCAGGTTCTTTGCAGGACAGGAAGGAGTCGGAAAATGATACATTTTGTGGGAGCAGGTCCGGGAGCCGAAGATCTGATCACGGTCCGTGGACAGCGTTATCTGGAGCAGGCTGATGTGGTGATTTATGCGGGATCACTGGTGAATCCGGGGCTGTTAAAGAGTACAAAGGAGACATGCGAGATATATAACAGTGCGAAGATGACACTGGAAGAAGTTCTGGAAGTGATGAAACAGGCAGACCGGGAACAGAAGATGACGGTTCGGCTGCATACAGGTGATCCGTGTCTGTATGGTGCAATCCGGGAACAGATGGATCATCTGGATGAACTGGGAATTGCGTATGATTCCTGTCCGGGTGTCAGTTCCTTCTGCGGGGCAGCAGCGGCACTGAATCTGGAATATACACTTCCGGAGGTGTCACAGAGTGTTGTCATCACACGTATGGAAGGAAGAACACCGGTTCCGGCGAAGGAAAAGGTTGCAGCGTTTGCAAGTCATAATGCGACGATGGTACTTTTCTTAAGTACAGGACTTCTGGAAAAGCTGGAAGGCCAGTTGATAGAAGGCGGTTATAAAGAAGATACGCCGGCAGCAATTGTATACAAGGCAACATGGCCGGAGGAAGAAAGTTACATCTGTACTGTCAGTACACTGGCAGAGACTGCGAAAGCACATGGAATTACAAAGACAGCATTGATCATCGTTGGAGATGTGGTGACACATCATGCGTATGAACGTTCGAAACTGTATGATCCGGAATTCACCACCGAGTTCCGTCAGGGAGTAAAATAAGATGAAGATTGCAATGATCAGTTTTACCGGAAATGGAAGAAGACTGGAGAGATCTTTAGCACATGAACTGGAAAAAGAAGGACACCAGGTGCTGCAGGCGGTAAAATGCAAAGAACTGGAATCGGACAAGGATGAGGTAAAATGCAGTGCCAGAGAATGGACAGGTGAACAGTTCCGGACGCGGGATGTACTGATCTTTATTGGAGCAGTACAGATTGCCGTGCGCTTGATCGCATCTTTTATAGGATCAAAGACAACAGATCCGGCGGTACTGGTACTGGATGAGAAAGGACAATATTGTATCCCGATCCTGTCCGGGCACATTGGCGGAGCAAATGAGATGGCTGAAAGAATTGCAGAGATGGCAGGAGCACTGCCTGTGATCACAACAGCTACAGATATCCGGGGAAAATGGGCAATAGATGTATTTGCCAGAAAGAATCATCTTTATATAGAAGATATGCAGAAGGCAAAGCAAATTTCGGCAAAGATTCTGGAAGGAAAGACAGTCGTGGCCGCGATTGAGAGCGGAAGAGATTCGATAGAGGGTACTGTGCCGGAAGAAGTGAAGATCGTACCGGAAACCTATGAGAATCCAGATATCTATATCGGGATATATGAACGAAAATTAAGCAGTCATGTATTAAGGCTGATACCACAACGGATCACGGTGGGAATCGGCTGCAGACGGGGGACATCCGCAGAGCAGATAGAACAGCTGGTGGATAAGATACTGAAAGAATCACATATTAATAAGAAAAGTATTGGCAGGATCGCAAGCATTGATCTAAAAAAAGACGAAGAGGGATTGCTTACATTTTGCAACAAATATAACATAGAGCCGGAATTTTATCCGGCAGAAGAATTAAAAAAAGTAGAAGGAGAATTCAGTGTTTCTACATTTGTAAAAAAGGTTACCGGAGTGGATAATGTATGTGAAAGAAGTGCTGTATATACAGGTGGTACACTGCGAATCAGAAAACAGGCAGAAAATGGTGTGACAGCAGCATTTGCCTGGGATAATTGGAGGGTGAAGTTTGAATAAGGTATATGTGATAGGAATGGGACCGGGGGCATATGAACAGATGACGGTGAAAGCAGTCCGGACGCTGGAAAAATGTGATGTGATCGTCGGATATACCGTATATATCGAATTATTAAAAGAATATTTTCCGGATAAGAGATATCTGACAACGTCCATGAGACAGGAGGCAGCACGGTGCAGGATGGCATTCGAAGAGGCAGCAAAAGGAGCTGTAACGGCAATGGTATGCAGCGGAGATGCCGGGATATACGGAATGGCAGGACTGATGTATGAAATCGGTGAGGAATATCCGGAAGTCGCGATCGAAGTAATCCCGGGAGTGACAGCGGCACTGGGAGGTTCTGCGGTACTTGGAGCAGCAGTCGGACATGATGTCAGTCTGATCAGTTTAAGTGATCTTCTGACACCGTGGGAATTGATCGAAGAAAGGCTTCGCTGTGCGGCAAAAGCTGATTTTGTGATCTGCCTTTATAATCCGTCCAGCAGGAAACGCAGTACCTATCTTGCAAAAGCATGTGAGATCATGCTGGAATATAAGGCGGAAGATACCGTCTGCGGAATAGTGAAAAACATTGCCCGCGAGGGAGAAACAATGCAGACACTAACACTGAAAGAATTAAAAGAGACAACAGTAGATATGTTCTCTACTGTATTTATCGGAAATAAACAGACAAAAGTAATTCGGGAAAAAATGGTTACACCAAGGGGATATCGTATATGAAAGACAAAAAGATTCTATTATATGCAGGGACAACAGAAGGAAGAAAATTAGCATCTTATCTCGGAAGAAGAGGCGTAAGACTGCACGTCTGTGTGGCAACCGCTTATGGGGAGAGTCTGCTTCCGGAAGAGAAGAATATAACGGTGACACACGACCGGATGGACAGTGGGCAGATGGGCGAGTTTATGAGGGTGTTTGAGCCGGATTATGTGATCGATGCAACGCATCCATATGCCAAAGAAGTGACCAAAAACTTGAAAAGTGCCTGCGAGGTTATGCAGGTTCCGTATTTAAGACTGGTCAGGGGAAGTGAAGAGACCAAAGAAAGCATCTGTGTGGAAAATATGGATGAAGCGATAAAGTATCTGGAAAAAACAGAAGGAAATATTCTGGTAACAACAGGAAGCAAGGAGCTGGAATCCTATACAAGACTGACGGATTACGAAAGCCGGGTATATGCGCGCGTTCTGTCTATTGGCCAGGTGGCAGTTAATTGTGAAGAACTTGGATTCTCCGGACGTCATCTCATCTGTATGCAGGGACCGTTTTCTACGGAAATGAATCGTGCCATGTTAAAGGAATATGATATTGCTTATATGGTAACGAAAGAATCAGGACTTGCAGGCGGATACCCGCAGAAATGTCAGGCTGCACTAGAAGCCGGTGTGAAAATGGTTGTGATCGGAAGGCCGGAAGAAGAAGAGGGAATGAATTTTGAAGAAATGTCCAAATTCCTTCAGAAAGAACTGGAACTGGATAATCACTGGAAAGTTACACTGGTGGGAATCGGTGCAGGTGCCAGAGACCAGGTTACACTGGAAGCAAAAAGATGCTGTCAGGAAGCAGAACTTCTGATCGGAGCAGGCAGGATGATCGAGGCAGTGGCAGAAGTCGGACAGACCATATATGAAGCATACCGCCCGGATGAGATCATTTCTTATATCAAAGAAAATCCGGAATATGAAAATGTAACGATTGCGTTGTCCGGTGATACAGGATTTTACAGCGGTGCGAAGAAGATTCTGGAATTGACGAAAGATGACCCACAAATTGAGACAAAAGTGGTGCCTGGAGTATCATCCATCATATATTTTGCATCAAAGCTTGGCGTAACATGGGAGGATGCGGCACTAGTAAGCCTGCATGGAAGAAAAGAAAATCTGATGGCGGTCATTAAGGAGAATAAAAAGGTATTCGCCCTTGTAAGTAATGCAGAAGAGATCCGTCAGATCCTGACAAAAATGACGGAATATGGAATGGGCGAAGTAACAGTCAGGATCGGGACAGAACTTTCTTATAAGAATGAAGAGATTCAGACAGGAACAGCAAGATCACTGCTTCATTACAAAGGAGAGAATCTGGCGGTCCTTTATATTGAAAATGAATCCGGCGGCGAAAGCCCGGTGATTCCGACAATTCCGGATGATACATTTGTACGTGGCGATGTACCGATGACCAAGGAAGAAGTAAGAAGCATTTCGATTGCTAAACTTAAGATTAAGAAGGATGCAGTTGTATATGATGTCGGAGCAGGAACAGGCTCTATTTCCGTAGAGGCCGCCATGGTTGCAACGCAAGGTAACGTCTATGCAATCGAACAGAAAGTGGAGGCGCAGGAACTGATCCGTGAAAATGCAAGGCGGATGCACGTGGATAATCTGCATGTGATAGAAGGTATGGCGCCGGAGGCACTGGAAGAACTGCCGGCACCTGATTGCGTATTTATCGGGGGCAGTAAAGGAAAGTTGTATGAAATCCTGGATGCTATCCGGAAGAAGAACCCATTTGTACGGGTGGTGCTCAATGCAATCTCACTCGAGACGATGATGCAGGTGTTAAAATATACGGAAGAGAATGAGATAGAAGAGGCAGAAGTTATTCAGGTAGCGGTAAGCCGTGCGAAAAAAGTGGGCAGTTATCATATGATGAATGGACAGAATCCGATCTATGTGATCAGCTTTACGAGCAGACCGGCAAAAAAGGAAGCAGATCCGGAAAATGAAGACGATTTCGTTCTGGAAGAAATCAATCTGGACGAGGTGGAACCGGAAGATATGACCGGAGATATTGTGGAGGATATTACGAAAGTGATCTCTGTAGGGGATCTGACACCGGAGAAAATCCGGGAAGAAATGGAGGAATCTGAGTAATGAAACTTCCTAGAATTCTGATTACTGCGATGAGAAGTGGCGCAGGTAAAACCATGCTGACCTGCGGAATATTGAAAGCAATGAAGATGCAGGAGATAAATCCTGCGTCTTTTAAGTGCGGGCCGGATTACATTGATCCAATGTTCCACAAGACTGTGATCGGCATCAGCAGCTATAATCTGGATTCCTTTTTGTGTGGAGAAAATGGAGTCAGAGAGATCCTGAAAAAAAATGGTGCCGGAGCAGATATTTCCGTAATGGAAGGTGTTATGGGATACTATGATGGGATCGCAGGGATCTCTTCAGAGGCGAGTGCTTATGACATTGCCAGAATTACCGATACCCCGGCTGTGATGATCCTGGACTGTAAAGGACTAAGCGTGTCTGCAGTGCCGTGTATCCAGGGGTTTTTGCATTATAAAGAAGACAGCCGTATCAAAGGCGTAATTCTGAACCGTTTGTCTCCGATGATGTATGGAAGAATGAAAGAGATGATCGAGGTGCAGACAGGAATCAAAGTCTACGGTTATGTTCCGGTTATGAAAGATTGTGCACTGGAGAGCCGTTATCTGGGACTGAAGCTTCCAAAAGAACGAAAAGATACGGAAGACAAACTCACAAGACTGGGAGAACAGATTCTGAAAAGTGTAGATATCGCAGGCCTTCTGGAACTGGCAGAAAATGCACCGGAGCTGCAGGAAAAGAAAACGCAAGGATATACATCAGAAATGGTAGAAAATTTGGCAGAAAATGCACAGTATAGTACAGAATCGGTTAGAACAAAAGATACGGTACGGATCGGGCTTGCAAGTGACGATGCATTCTGTTTTTTCTATCAGGATAATCTGGAACTGCTGCAGGAGATGGGAGCGGAACTGATTCCTTTTTCTCCTCTTTACGATAAGCAGATTCCGGAAAATCTGTCGGGACTTTTGTTCTATGGCGGTTATCCGGAACTATATGCAGAAGAACTAAGTAAAAATGAGTCAATGAAGACGAGTATTAAAAAAGCATTGAACGGCGGAATGCCATGTATCGCGGAGTGTGGAGGATTCATGTACCTGCAGGAATATATCAGAGATGAAAGCGGCACAGAATTTCCAATGGTTGGATTTTTAGAAGGGAAAAGTTATCCGACAGGTTCCTTAAAGCGATTCGGCTATGTTACCCTGACAGGGGGAAGCATATTCGGTAAAGAAGCAGGAGGTATCCCGGCACATGAATTTCATTATTATGATTCAGAAGTATGCGGGGAAGCATTTCTGGCGGAAAAACCAATGTCAAACCGTTCGTGGAAATGCATGATCAGTACCGATACGGTACTGGCAGGATATCCGCATATTCATTATTATGGAAATGAAAAGATTCCGGAGAACTTTCTGGAACAATGCAGAAGATGCAGGGAACAAGAGAAAAGAGCTAGGGAAAGAGATAGAACATAGAGAACAGAGAGGATAAAAAGCATGGCAGAGCAAAGTTTAGAACAACTGGAACAGGAATTCCATCAGATCGTATCTGGCATTCATCCGGCAGATGTAGTAACGAAAGGAAATGCGCAGAAAAAGTGGAACTCCATTGCGAAACCGTTACACAGTCTGGGAAAACTAGAAGATCATATTATGCAGATTGCGGCACTGACCGGCGATACAGACGTGAATCTGAACCGGAAGGCGCTGATCGTGATGTGTGCGGATAACGGAGTGGTAGAAGAAGGTGTAACGCAGACAGGACAGGAAGTAACTGCAATTGTTGCAGAGAATTTTCTGACATGTAATACCAGTGCGGCGATCATGTGTAAAAAAGCCGGTGTAGACATCTTTCCCATCGATATCGGTATGGCAGCGGATACAAAAGTCCCAAGATATAAAACGGCAAATGGAACCGCAAATATGACCAAAGGTCCGGCTATGACAAGAATGCAGGCGTTACAGGCAATCTTAACCGGGATCCATCAGGTGAAGGAAAAGAAGGAAGCCGGATATAAGATCATTGCTACCGGAGAGATGGGAATCGGAAATACGACGACCAGCAGTGCCGTGGCTTCCGTACTTCTGGGAGACGAACCGGCAGAGATAACGGGACGGGGAGCAGGACTGACGAACGAAGGATTGGAAAGAAAAATACACGCAATCGAGAAGGCGATAGCGGTCAATCGTCCGAAATGGGATGATCCGGTGGATGTACTGGCAAAAGTAGGCGGATTCGATCTGGCGGGAATCACCGGACTCTATCTGGGAGGTGCTGTATATCGAATCCCGATTGTAGTTGATGGATTTATCTCAGCGGTTGCGGCACTTGCGGCCGTCAGAATCTGTGAGTGGGTCAAAGATGCGATGATTGTGTCACATGTCTCGAAAGAACCTGGAATGCAGAAGATCCTGAAAGAGTTACACATGGATGCACCATTGCATGCAGATATGTGCCTGGGTGAGGGAACCGGAGCTGTGGCATATCTTCCGGTGCTGGATCTTGCGGCAGAAGTGTATGGACGGATGAGTACATTTTCAGAAAATGACATCGAAGATTATAAAGAATTAGGTGAGAAAGAATGATACATCTGGTGACAGGCGGAAGCGGAAGCGGTAAATCTGAGTATGCGGAGAACTGGCTGACAGGCAGAAATAAGAAGGATGGTACTTACATATATATTGCAACCATGCAGCCATACACAGAAGAAACGATGAAAAAGATTGAAAGACATCACAGGCTGAGAGCCGGAAAAGGATTCCGGACATTGGAAAAATATACAGATCTATCAGAACTTGAGATACCAAAGAATCAGGGAATCCTTCTGGAGTGCATATCAAATCTGGTGGCCAATGAGCTTTACAGAGAAGATGGTACATTGAATGATTTAAAAGAAACAAAAGAAAAAGTATTGGCAGGAGTACGCAGACTGAGCAATTCTACGACACGTCTTGTAATTGTTACAAATGAAGTGAACGCAGATATAAACGGCTATAGCGAAGAGACGGAAAAATATCGGGAATGCATCGGAATGGTGAATCAAAGTCTTGCAGAGCTTGCAGATATAGTAACGGAAGTTGTGTATGGAATTCCGGTATGCATTCGTAAGGAGCAAAAGAAGTATGAAGAATATAAAAAGAATATGGAATAGTTTCAAAATTGCGTTTTCTATGTACAGCAGGATTCCGATGCCGCGCAGCGAATGGACAGATGAAAATAAATCGTATGCAATGTGTTTTTTTCCATGGATCGGTGCGGTGATCGGACTTTTGTCTTATGGAGTGTTTCGGTTTTCAAAATGGTTTGATGGGAATGGAGGAGGAAATTATTCCTTATTTTTTGTAATATTTCTGATCCTAATCCCGGTATTTATTACGGGAGGAATTCATCTGGACGGATTTCTGGATACACAGGATGCGCTGAGTTCCTGGCAGACGAAAGAGCGGCGTCTGGAAATACTGAAAGATTCCCACGCAGGAGCATTTGCTATCATTTCATGTACCGTCTATTTTCTGATGTATATTGGCGTGTATTCTTGTCTGAGTGTACGGAGTATGGAAGTGATCGCATATAGCTTCATGCTATCGAGAACATTGAGTGGATTGTCCGTAGTTACATTTCCACAGGCAAGGAAGAAAGGTATGGTGGCAGATTTTTCGGAAAGTGCATCGACCAGAATTACAAGAATGGTATTGGGCATTTATCTGATTGTACTGTGTTTCCTGATTCCACTGACCGGAGGGATCTGCGGAATCGGATGTGTGATCTCGGCAGGCGTGGTATTTGGATATTATTACCGGATGGCGATGAAGAATTTCGGCGGTGTGACCGGGGATCTGTGTGGATATTTCCTGCAGGTATGTGAACTTGTGATGGCGCTTGTCGTGGTAGTAGTGGATATCGTAGTAAAAAGCGGAATCATCAAATGATGAACAGGCTGGATAAAAGTGTGGAAAGAATGAAGAAAACAAGTGGCAGAAAGAAAACAGCAGAGAAATAGTAGAAAATAACAGAAAGATGAAAATACAGGATTGGAGGAAGGAAAAGAAGTCATGATCATGATAATAGGCGGCGCATATCAGGGAAAACTTGCATTCGCAAAGAAAATCTACCCAGATGTCACATGGGCAGACGGTGCGGTATGTACGGAAGAAGAACTATATAGCTGCGAAGGGATATATCATTTCCATCAGTATATCGAAAGAAAGATAAAGGAAGGAGAACCGATAGATGATCTTGCAGAAGAACTGATTCGGAAGAATCCGGAACTGATCCTGATCACAGATGAGATCGGATACGGGATCGTGCCGGTTGACCGGATGGAACGGGAATACAGAGAGCAGACCGGAAGAGTGTGCACGCGCCTTGCGGCATATTCGGAGAAAGTATACCGTGTGATGTGCGGAATCGGACAGGTGATAAAGGAAGTATGAGGATTTATCTGATACGTCATTCGATGACGAAAGGAAATAAAGAAAAACGCTATATCGGAACGACGGATGAATCTTTATGTCTGGAAGGAATACAGCTTTTGGAAGAGAGAAAAGGAATGTATCCTGAGGTTACATATGTCTATGTAAGTCCGATGAAGCGGTGCGTGCAGACGGCAGAGATCATTTATCCGGAGATGATGAAAGCAGGAGCATATAGCTGTAATGAAAAGTTACGGGAGTGTGATTTTGGCCTGTTTGAAAATCATAATTATATCGAACTTTCCGGCTGCCCGGAGTATCAGGCATGGATAGACAGTGGTGGGAAGCTGCCATTTCCGGAAGGGGAAAGCAGGGAAGCGTTCATCCGGCGGACACTGGAAGGGTTCCGGGAAGTCGTACGGGATGCGCAGGCACATGACCGGGAGACGATTGCGGTTGTGGCACATGGCGGAACGATCATGAGTATCATGGAACGGTATGCAGTAAAGGAAGACGGGACGCCAGCAGGAAGTTATTATGATTATCAGATAAAGAATGGAGAAGGATATGAACTTAGAATTTCAGAGAATGACATATATGACGATCGCGATCGTGGCGGGCTTTGTTCTGGATCTGATTTTCGGGGATCCAAGATGGCTGTATCATCCGGTGAGGCTGATCGGGCATCTGATATCGGGAACCGAAAGAATTATCAGAAACTGTCTGCCGGCGAATAAGACAGGGGAACGCATCGGTGGAGGGATTCTGGTGCTGGTGGTTGTGACGGTCAGTACAGGAGTTCCGGCGGTGATCTTATCGGTTGCATATAAGTATTTCTGGCAGCTTGGACTTGCACTGGAAAGCTTCTGGTGTTATCAGATCCTTGCAACGAAATCCCTGAAAGTAGAAAGTGACAGGGTCTACATAGCACTGAAAGACAAGGGCCTGGAGGTCGGGAGAAAGGCCGTGTCCATGATTGTCGGAAGAGATACACAGAATCTGACGGAAGAAGGTGTGACCAAGGCGGCCGTAGAGACGGTGGCAGAGAATACATCGGATGGTGTGATTGCACCGTTATTTTATATGCTGATCGGCGGAGCTGTTCTGGGATTTGCTTATAAGGCAATTAATACGATGGATTCGATGGTCGGTTATAAGAACGACCGGTATCAGTGGTTTGGAACGGCTGCCGCGAAGCTGGATGATGTGGTGAATTTTATTCCGGCGAGGGTATCGGCAGTACTGATGATCGTGGCGTCATATCTGACCGGAATGGATGGAAAGAATGCAGCACGTATCTTCCGAAGAGACCGCTTTAATCATAAAAGTCCGAACTCGGCACAGACAGAAGCAGTCATGGCGGGGGCGCTGGATGTGCAGCTTGCAGGAGATGCGTGGTATTTTGGAAAGCTGCATAAGAAGCCGACGATCGGAGATCCGGTCCGGGAGATGGAACTACTGGATATCCGGAGATCGCATAAGCTGTTATATGGGACGGCAATGCTTGGTCTGATACTTGGAATCATCCTCCGGATTCTGGTTCTGTAGATGATATTGATAATAAAAATCAAAAAACAAATAATATTATCTGCAAATTATGAATAAAAAGTTAGAATTGTGCAAACAATGTTCCTGTTGACTAACATAGTCAGTGCAACTTACAATATAAAAAAGAGGTAAAGAAGGTGTTAGTTATGCAGGCATTGTCAAAGGCGGCGGCTGGAAAAAGCTACACCATCAAGTGGATGTTCGGCATCCCGGAAGTTCTGGATAAGATCCGAAAATGCAAGATTGATGAAGGCAGTGAGATCACAGTCATTCAGAATTCCGGAAGAGACCTGATCATCAGAAGTGGTGAGAAGCGGATCGCAATGAGCAGCGATGCGGCAACAAGAATTCAGGTATAAGATTCCGGTTGACTATTTTCTGCAAAGTGAGTAAGATGGTTGTAGCAAAATAGCAGAGAGAGCGGTTTATCCGCACAGGTGAAGGAACGTTGGCAGAACCAAAAGAGACAGTTCACGGTGGAGACATTTACCGGAATCCATCTGTTACAGATTATTCTGTAAACAGTAACCCGCTGGGAGTTCCCGAAGCGGTACGAAAGAGCGTACAGGAAAGTGCAGACAGGATCATGTATTATCCGGATGTCAGATGCGACAGACTTCGGGAGTCGATCAGTGATTTTGAGAGAATAGAAAAAGAAAAGATACTCTGCGGCAATGGTGCTGCAGAGCTTTTTTTTGCTGTCGTAATGGCAGTGAGACCGAAAAAAGCACTGGTGACGGCACCAGCTTTTTCCGAGTATGAGCGGGCACTTGGCACAGTTGGAGCAGAGGTACAATATTACAGATTAAAAGAAGAACAGGATTTCCGGATACAGGAGGATATACTGGAACAGATTACGGAAGATACAGATATGATATTTCTGTGCAATCCCAATAATCCGACCGGACAGACAACGGAAAAAGAACTGCTGATCCGTGTGATGAACAGGTGTAATAAATGCGGTACGATACTGGTCCTGGATGAGTGTTTTATAGAGTTTCTGGAAGAACCAGAAAGATATGAATGCCGGGGGTATCTGACACAGTATCCGAATGTGGTCATTATCAAAGCATTTACGAAAATATTCTGTATGCCGGGTGTAAGACTTGGATATGCATTGTGTGAGAATGCAGCTCTTAGGAAACGAATGAGGGCAATGCTCCAGCCGTGGAATGTGTCGGTAACGGCACAGGAAGCAGGTGTGGCAGCACTTGTTGATTGCGAAGCATATTTAAAGAGAACGAGAGAATATATAAAAAAAGAAAAGTTCTGGATGACAGAGCGGATGAGAAAGCTTGGTCTGAATGTATGGGGATCGGAAGCAAACTATATATTTTTTAAAGGAAAAGCAGGGCTGTATGAGAAGGCACTGAAAAGCGGACTGTTGATCCGGGACTGCAGTAACTATGAAGGACTGACAGAAGGGCATTACCGGATTGCAATAAGATCTGAAGAAGAGAATGAAAGGTTGATAACATGGCTGGAAAAATTATGATACAGGGGACAATGTCCAACGCAGGAAAGAGTCTTCTGTGTGCGGGACTTTGCAGAATATTCAAACAGGACGGATACCGGGTGGCTCCGTTCAAATCCCAGAATATGGCACTGAATTCCTTTATTACAGAGGATGGACTGGAGATGGGACGTGCACAGGTTGTGCAGGCAGAGGCAGCAGGCGTGGCGCCGCAGGTAGAGATGAATCCAATCCTGTTAAAGCCGACCAACGATGTAGGATCACAGGTGATCGTAAATGGTGAAGTCTTGAAGAATATGAGTGCAAGAGAATATTTTGCTTATAAAAAGCAGCTCATACCGGACATTATGAAAGCATTTCACAAATTAGAAGAAAAGAATGACATCATTGTGATCGAAGGAGCGGGAAGTCCGGCAGAGATCAACCTGAAGAAAGATGATATTGTAAATATGGGGCTGGCGAAGATGGTAGATGCGCCGGTGCTTCTGGTCGGAGATATTGACCGCGGAGGAGTATTTGCCCAGCTTCTGGGGACGCTTATGCTCCTGGAAGATGATGAGAAAGAGCGTGTAAAGGGACTGGTCATCAACAAATTCCGCGGGGATAAGACAATCCTGGATCCCGGTATTGTTATGTTGGAAGAAAGAGGCGGCATTCCGGTAGTCGGAGTTACACCGTATATGCAGGTCGAGATTGAAGATGAAGACAGTCTGACAGAGCGTTTTAACATGACAAAGGGTGGAAAAGGTGCAGAAGAAAGGATCGGTCTGGTGGATATCGCAGTCATCCGGACACCGAGAATTTCGAACTTTACGGATTTCATGCTGTTGGAAAATGCTCCGGGAGTGAATCTGCGTTATGTAAAGAATCCAAGAGAACTTAGAAATCCTGATATGATCATCCTTCCGGGAACAAAAAATACGATGGGAGATCTGAAATGGTTAAGACAGAGCGGAATGGAAGCGAAGATTCTAAAGGCGCATGCCGGCGGCTGTGTGGTCTGGGGAATCTGCGGCGGCTATCAGATGCTGGGGCAGTCGCTCAGTGATCCGGAAGGCGTGGAAGATGGCGGCAGTATGAAAGGTCTTGGTCTGTTGCCGGTAACAACTACATTTACCACAGAAAAGACCAGAACAAGGGTGAATGGAACACTCCTTCATGTGGAGGGGAATCTGAAAGCACTTGAGAATCTGAAGTTTGAAGGATACGAGATCCATATGGGAAAGACCGAACTTCTGGAAGGATGTCCGATGAATCAGATTCACGATACGGTGAAGAAAAAGGACAGACAGATTCCGGATATGGAGCCGGAAAACAGAATAGAGAACAGTACAGACGGAATCTCGCATGGAAATGTATACGGAACATACATCCACGGCATTTTTGATAAGGAGAAAATTGTATCGGAGATCGTAAAATCCCTGGCAGAAAAGAAAGGACTTTCAATGGAAGAAGTGGAAGGTGTAGACCTGAAAGCATTCAAAGAAAGCCAGTATGATCTTCTGGCAGATACACTCAGAAAACATCTAGATATGAAGGCAATCTATCAGATCATGGGAATGCAGAAATAATTTTTCGGAATTACTATGTATTCGTAAGGAGCTGTAGATACCAAAGTATGCAAGAGAAGTTGCCGATGGCAAGTTTTGTAGTTAGAAAAGATGAGATGTGGGCTATGACGGACTATGAAGAGAAAGGAAGAAAACGTTGAATATACAGAAAAATAATCACGCAGCACATACTAAAATAGAGATAGAAAATGTCCTTCCGACAGAGATCGAAAAGCGCAGCTTTGAGATCATTACGGAAGAACTGGAGCAGGAAGGCATCGTGCTTCCTGAGATTCAGGCATCAATTACAAAGCGCTGCATACATACCAGTGCGGATTTTGATTATGCGAAGAATCTGGTGTATTCCGAGCATGCGGTGGAGAAAGCACTCGAAGCGATCAGAGGCGGTGCTTCCATCGTAACCGATACACAGATGGGGCGTTCCGGAATTAACAAAAAGAGACTGGCACAGTACGGCGGTCAGGTATACTGCTTCATGTCAGATGAAGATGTGGCACAGGCGGCAAAGAAGAATGGAACCACAAGAGCTGTTGCCAGTATGAAAAAGGCGTGTGAACTGAACGAAAAACTGATCTTTGCCATCGGAAATGCACCGACAGCACTAATTCACCTGTATGAACTGATCAAAGACGGAAGAATCCGTCCGGAGCTCGTGATCGGTGTACCGGTCGGCTTTGTAAATGTGGTACAGTCCAAAGAACTGATCCTGACTCTGGAAGATACCCCGTATATTGTAGCGAGGGGGAGAAAAGGCGGAAGTAATATTGCGGCATGTATCTGTAACGCACTGATCTATATGCTGTAGGGAGGAAGAATTTATGACATTACAGCAGTTAAGGTATATTACCATGGTTGCGGAGAAGGGGACGATAAGTGAGGCGGCAAAAGAGCTGTTCATTTCCCAGCCGAGTCTTACCAATGCGATTCGGGAACTGGAGCAGGAGATGCAGGTGACGATTTTTCACCGGACGAATAAAGGGGTGACGATCACCGCAGAGGGAGATGAATTTCTCGCCTATGCAAGACAGATTCTGGATCAGGTCGGCCTCATGCAGGAGAGGTATCTGAATGTAAATGAACGGAACCCGAGATTTTCCGTATCCTGCCAGCATTATTCTTTTGCGGTCAATGCATTTGTAGATGTGATCCGTAAATTTGATGCGAGAAAATATGATTTCACACTGCGGGAGACACAGACTTATGAGATCATCGAAGATGTGGCGAAGCTGAAAAGTGAGATAGGTATTCTGTATACTTCTTCACAGAATGAGACGATCATCATGAAACTGATCCGTCAGAATGATCTGAAATTCGAAGAGTTATTCGTAGCAAAGCCACATGTATTTATCAGTTCAAAGCATCCGTTGGCAGATAAGGAAGCACTGACACTGGAAGATCTGGAGGAGTATCCGTATTTGTCATTTGAGCAGGGGGATTATAATTCCTTTTATTTTTCCGAAGAGATATTAAGTACACTTGATCGGAATAAGAACATCAAAGTCAGAGACCGGGCAACGCTTTTCAATCTGGCGGTCGGCCTGGACGGGTATACGGTAAGCTCCGGCGTGATCAGTAAAGAACTGAACGGTGAGAATATCATCGGGAAGCCGCTTCTGGTGGATGAATATATGCGGATCGGAACGATTGTGCGGAAAGATGTGTCACTGAGCCGGTATGGAAAGGTGTATATGGAAGCGTTGAAAAAATACACAGGCGGGATGTAAGAATAATTCAGAATACTGGTGAAAAGCAGTGGAGTGCTATAGTTTAAAACTATGGAGAACCGCTGCTTTTTTGTATTATACATAAAAAAACAGATGGGTTATACTTTTCAACAGAGAAAACGAGCAAAGTACAGGAGGATATAAAATATGAGTAATCAGGCACCATTCCGTTATGATGTGGTAGGAAGTTTCTTACGTCCAGAGTATCTGAAGGATGCAAGAGCAAAATTTGCAGAAGGAAAGATCACAGAGGAACAGTTAAAAGAGACAGAAGATAAAGCAATTAAAGAACTGGTAGAAAAAGAAAAAGAAGTCGGACTTCAGGCTGTGACAGATGGGGAATTCAGAAGAAGATACTGGCATTTGGATTTCCTTGCAGATCTGGATGGTGTAGAGGAGATTAAGTCGGATCACTGGTCTGTACACTTTAAGGGGCATCAGCCGAAAGCGGCAACACTTAAGATAGCAGATAAAGTTGATTTCGGAGAACATCCATTTCTGGAGCATTTTAAATATCTGAAAAGTGTTGCAGGAGATACTCTCTGCAAAATGACAATTCCTTCACCATCTATGCTGCATCTGATCTGTTGTGTACGTGCAGAAGAGTATATACCGATCGAACGTTATCAGGACATGAAGGATTTGTATTATGACATTGCAATCGCTTATCAGAAGGTCATCCGTGCATTCTATGATGCGGGATGCAGATACCTGCAGTTAGACGATACATCATGGGGAGAATTCTGTGATGCGGAAAAGAGAAAGACATATAAAGAAAGAGGCTTTGATCTGGATGAGATTGCGAGATCTTATGTAGACATGATCAATCTTGCACTCGAAGCAAAACCAGAAGATATGACGGTCACAATGCATATCTGCAGGGGGAATTTCAGATCTACATGGTTCTCATCAGGCGGGTACGAACCGATTGCAGAGATATTATTCGGTCATTGTAACGTAGACGGATTCTTTCTCGAATATGATTCCGAAAGATCGGGAGACTTCTCGCCGCTTCGCTATATTAAGGATCAGAAGGTGGTATTGGGACTGATCACTTCTAAGTTTCCGGAACTGGAAGACAAAGAGGATGTAAAGAAAAGAATTGAAGAGGCAGAAAAGTATGTGACGAAAGATCAGCTTTGCTTAAGTCCACAGTGTGGATTTTCATCTACAGAAGAGGGTAATATCATGACAGAAGCAGAGCAGTGGAGAAAGGTTTCATTTGTAAAAGAAGTTGCGGAAGGAGTCTGGGATATTTAATATAAAATTGAATATATAAAAAAGATATGGAAGATATATCAAATATACGTTTCACATTTTTGATATTCTTCCGTATAATAGTCTGCTGAGGGGGATGGATCGGAAAACGTAAGAACGTATGAGAATCATCCTCCGTTTTTATTCTAAGGAGATGAAAACATGGGAGTAATGAAAAGTTTATTTTCCGGGAAGCAGATGTCGGAGGCATTCATCTGTAGTGCATTTCTGGCCTTGTCGGGTGGATTTCAGGATGCGTATACCTATAATACGAGGAATGAAGTATTCTCGAATGCACAGACAGGTAATGTGGTGCTGATGAGCCAGAATTTCATGACGGGAAAATGGGAGGCTGGACTGAAATATTTATTTCCGCTTTTTGCATTTGCTTTAGGTGTTCTGATTGCGGAGCAGATCCAGAATAAGTACAAATATGCCAGGCGCCTGCACTGGAGACAGGGAATACTGGGAGCAGAGATCCTCATTTTGTTTGTTGTAGGATTTATTCCGCAGCGGGGAAATATGATCGCGACTGTTCTGGTATCCTTTGCCTGTGCGATGCAGGTGCAGAGTTTCCGGAAGGTAAATGGATTTTCATATGCAAGTACTATGTGTATCGGAAACTTACGGAGTGGAACGGCGGCATTATCCTTCTATCTGAGAGAGAAAAAGCCGGAACACTTGCGGCAGGCAATGTATTATTTTGGAATTATAGTTCTTTTTGCGGTAGGAGCCGGAATCGGAGGCAATCTTTCAGCCAATTATGGAATCCATATGATCTGGGTATCCTGCGGACTTTTGATCGTCAGTTTCCTGTTGATGTTCCTGGATATAGAATCCCGGAGAAACGAAAGATAAAAAAGGGACAAAAAAGAGACATTGATCCGTCATCAGATACGGATCAGTGTCTCGATTAGTTTTTGCGCTGCAATGCTCTGTGGTCTGGAAGCATTCTGTACAAGACAGATTTGTCTCGCAGGAAGGGATTCTTTCAGATGGATCTGAAGAATTTCTCCACGCTTGAGCGGTTCTTCTGCAAGCTTCTCCGGATAGAAGCCGATACCAAGATTGTGCTGGATCAAAGCCAGGCACTGGTCGGTGGATGTAACTTCAAGATCCGGACGGAACGGAAGCCCGTGAGAAGAAAAGTATTGAATATGAAGATCTCTGGTGCTGGTGTTATTTTCCAGCGAGACGAAAGGGTAGTCCGTAAGTTCTTCCAGTGAGCAGATGCGGGAAGCCGGTTCTTTGTATTTCGGGCCGGCGATCAGAATTTCCCGGAAAGAACCCAGGGAGATTTTCTGAAACTGTTTTTGAACAGAAAGTGGAGTTGTTACAATTGCAAAATCCACCAGTCCGCTTTCCAGGGAAGCAATTGCCTGCGGAGTGGAATGGTTGGATATCTTAAGCCTTACATGTGGATAATGATTGTGAAATGCTTCTAATTTGGACAGAAGCATAATACGAAGTGCATTTTCACTGACTCCGATGGAGATGAGTCCGCTTGTAAGACTCTGGTCACGCTTGAGCTCGGCTTCTCCGAGTTCAAGCTGTTCGAAAGCAATCGCAACGTGGTTAAAAAGCTTCTGGCCTTCAGGCGTCAGTGAGACTCCGCGGTTCGAACGGACAAAAAGGTGACAGCCAAGTTCTGTCTCAAGATTATTCATACAACGGGTAATGTTCGGCTGGTTATTGTGTAATACCTCTGCCGCTTTTGTAAAACTGTGATGTTGTGCAACATGGTAAAAAATACGGTAATAATCGTATGTACTCATAATATCCTCCAAAATAATATATAAAATTGATATATATATATAGTTAGTTATCTTTAATACGGATGATGCCAGATAAGTATAATATATTCTAGGTGAAAAGACAATGTTAAGAAATAAAAAATATATTACATAGTAGAAAAAAACGTAGTATACTGATTTATATTTTTCTTATAAACAGATGTGTTTGTGATGAAAATGATGGATACACCTGAGAGGAGAGACTTAATTATGATAAAAATGAATGTAAAATTTGAAACACCGGAACAGCTTGTAGAATTTTCAAGAATGTGTCAGAAAGTAGAGGCTGATACCTTGATTGAAGATACAGCACATAAACTTATCATTGATGGAAAATCAGTTATGGGAATGATGACAGTTACGCTGAATCAGAAGATGATTTTTGTAGTAGATGGTTCTGATGCGGAAGAGGTAGTTCATACATTTGAAAAATTCCGCACCGAAGAGGCAGTACAGAAGCAGAATCTGGGTTAACAATTGCATTTTACAGGTACTTATGGTATCGTAGTCAAGATGAGAAAAATAGAATGAAAACTGCAGGTGCCGGCTGGATAAGATTGATAGAGCCGGTGAAAAGGGAAACAGGTGCAAGTCCTGTGCGAACTCGTCACTGTGAGCAGGGAATATCAGAAAAGAAAAAAGTCACTGGATAACGGGAAGACAAGATTCTGATGTATGGATCTGTGAGTCAGGAGACCTGCCTGTAGTGTACATGGAAGTAAATCCGGACCACGAGTAATTGGTTGTACAAAAATGGAAGAAAATTATAATAAATTAACAAGGCCATTTTGTACCCTTTTACGGATGATTTCGTGGAAGGGTATTTTGATTGACAGAAAAGTAGTAGGGAGAGAGTATAAGATGAAACATAATTCCAAGCAATTTTTGGCCTTATTTATGGCTGTGTCTATGGCAGTTGCACCGGTATCGGGAGTGTATGCGGAAGATCAGAATGCAGCTGTAGAAGATACATTGAGTGAGAATAAACAGGATAGTGATGAAGTTGGACAGACAGAGCCGGAAGCCACTGTCGGACAGACAGAGTTGGAAGCCGCTGCCGGACAGACAGAAAGCAGTGTGACGACAGATACAAGTCAGGAAGTCACAAAAGAAGCCGGGAAAAATCAGGTAGCTGTTGAAAAGGTACAGAATACGCAGGAAGACGGAACCGCCCCACAGACGGAACCAATCGGCGAAGACGAAATATTTGAGAACATTACTGATATCAGCGGTATGGCAGGTGCTTTGAAAGACGGAGAATATGGTGTTGATGCGGATCATTTTTCGGCAAAACTGACTTCGGGTGGTTCAAGCAAGGTGAAGATTGAGTGTCAAAAAGTAATCGTAAAGAATGGAAAAGCAACAGCCTGGATAAATTTTAGCAGTTCTAAGTATGATAAAGTATGGGTGAAAGTGAATGGAACCCAGAACATATATCATGCAAAACCGAGAGAAGGCGAGGCCGGAGTTACATTTGAGATTCCTGTTAATTTAAATAGTTCAATGACTTTTATGGCACATACCAGTTCCATGAGTGGAAAAAATATTGCATATACGATCAATATTGCAATCCCGGAAGATACAGTCCCGTCGACACCATCCACACCGGATCAGACCGTTATTACGGAATTAAGTTTCAAAGAGGGATCTGAACTCGGCATGAAAGAGGGAGAAGTTCAGGAACTGACACCTCAGTTCACACCGGCATTATCAGCATCTGAGACAGCACCGGATATGACATGGACTTCTTCTGATCCAAAGATTGTAACCGTTGCAAAATCCGGAACACAGGCTGAGGTGACCGCAGTGAAAGCAGGGACTGCTGAGGTGACTGTGTCTATTAATAATGCGGAAGGAACAGAGCTTAAAGCCACATGCAAGGTAACGGTAACAGCATCGGAAACAGAAAATAAAACCCTGACAGATGGAAATTATCAGGTAGATGTGGATACTGGAAATAAGATGTTCAAAGTTACGAATTGTATCCTGACATCTGAAAAAGGTAAGATGTATGCTGTAATCACATTAAGCGGAACCGGATATGATTATCTTTATATGGGATCAGCAGCCGATGCGGCAGAAGCTGCAGCAAAAGACTACATTTCATATGTGGCTGATGAGGCAGGAAAATATATATACAAAGTTCCGGTAGAAAGTCTGGATAAAGGAATTGCAGTTGCGGCACATTCCATTAAAAAAGATAAATGGTATGACCGTACACTTATATTTTCATCTGCCTCTGCAAAACGTATCATAGCAGACGGAACCTATCAGGTGAATGCTGAAGCCGGCGGAAAGATGTTCCGTGTTACGGATTGTGTTATGACTGTAAAGAATGGACAGATGACGGCGGCAGTTACATTAAGCGGTCAGGGTTATAACAGAATCTATCTGGGCGATGTAAATAACGCATCGGATGATGAAAAGAACTGGATCCTTCCGGATTCGCTTCTTGCAGAGCAGTATACATTTCAGATTCCGGTAGAGAAACTGGATGAGGTAATGACGATTGCCGTTCATACAACGAAGAGTAATAAATGGGATACCAGAACACTGACATTCCATTCAGAAGGCATGACTAAGATTGCGGACAGCAATCATGGAAATGCTTCGAATGGCAATAACGGAAGCAATGGATCGCTGACACCGGGCGGAAATAATAACAACCCGGGAAATACTTCCAATGGAAATAACTCAGGAAGTACAGGAAGCAATAACGGAAATACAGGAAATAATACAACAAACAATGGAAAACCGGACAAAGAATCAAAATACGAATCAGATCTGAACAAATCAACAGCCAGAGTTAACAGTGCCACAGGCTTAAAAGATGGTGTATACACACCGGACAGCTTCTCATGGTCAGGTGGAACCGGAAAGGTAAGAATCAGCTGTAGTAAGGTAACAGTTACCGGTGGCCAGGCATATGCAACGATCACATTCAGCAGTACGCATTACCAGTATGTGAAAGCGAATGGAAATGTATATTATCCGAGTGCGAAAACAGGAAGTTCTACATCCTTTGTAATTCCGGTAGAACTGAATAAGAATAACTCGGTTGTGGGTATGACAACGGCGATGTCTACGGCACATGAGATTAAATATACGATTTTTGTATACATTGCCGAAGCAGCAAAAGCCAATGCATCAGCGAGAGCCAACGGAAAAGAAGTAACGGTAATCGGTGCAAACGGAAGTGACAGCAGCAAGACGGCAACAGCAAACAAAAAAATGGACGAGGTAGCACCGGAGATCATCGGCCTGGAGTATCAGTCTGAAACAAAAGCCGAGTATGCGAAATATTTCAAGATATATCATTATGATCAGGGAATCACATTGTTGGAGATCGATATGAATAAAAAGACCGGAAGAAAAGCAGCCGGTAAGAAATGGAAAGAAGCATCAGAAATAAGCGGACTGAATCCGGCAGAGCAGGAGCAGGCAGCACTGTACCTGAACAACGTGGTCAAATATCTGATCGTTCCGGAAAATGCAGAGATTCCGGCGGGGCTGGATAAGGAAGTCATTGTGGTAAGACAGCCGGCAGATCATGTTTATGCAGGATCGAATAAGACGATTTCCCTGATGGAAGAACTGGGACAGCTTGATAAAGTGACAACAGTCGGTGTGAAGAAAAATAAATGCAAGAATGAAACTATCAAAGAAAAGATGACTGAGAAAGAAGTCATTTATGCGGGAACGTCCGGCAAATTAAATTATAAGAAACTTGTAAAAAACAAATGTAATCTTGCACTCCTTTCATCCAGTGTGCTGCCGGAAAAAAGAAGCAGCAAAAAAGCGGCAAAGAAAAAAATGACAGCTTATCGAAAGATGACAGAGAAGATGACGCTTCTTCAGATTCCGGTGATCGTTGACCGTGCAAAAGATGAAAAAGGAAAAGATGCACAGAAAGAATGGGAAAAGGTCTACCAGGTGATTTTGGGATGTGACGGCCAAAGTGCAGAATAGAGATTGCGTAAGATAGCAGAGTGTGGACAATGCTCTTGTGATTAGAAAAAGTGGAGAAAAGGATGAAAAAGAGAACATATCGGCTGTTGTGTGTACTTGCAGGTACAGTGCTTCTGGTAACAGGAGCACTGACCGGGTGCAGCACCTCAGGCAAATCGGGTGTATCGAAAGGTGACGGAATACAGCAGACGGAAGAAGCAGGGGCGGCAGAAAAACATGCTCCGAAGATAGACGGTCTTGAGTATAAGAAAACAATGAAGCTGAAATATGCTACGGGTTTTGATGTCTATTATTATAAAGAAGGATATAAATTACTGGACGTACACGAAGACAGGCAGTATCTGATCGTGCCGGAAGGTAAGAAGAAACCGGCAGATCTGGATAAAGAAATTGTGGTATTAAAACAGCCATTGGAGCACATTTATCTCGCAGCAACATCGGCAATGGCATTGTTTGATGCGATGGATGGGCTGGACAGTATCCGGATGTCGGGAGCACAGGCTTCGGACTGGTATATTGATCATGCGAAGAAAGCAATGGAAGACGGCAAGATCCTGTTTGCAGGAAAATACAGCGAACCGGATTATGAAATGCTGATAGATGAGGACTGTGATCTTGCAATTGAATCTACGATGATCCTGCATACACCAAAGGTTCAGGAGATGATCGAAGATCTGGATATTCCGGTGTTTATTGACCGTTCCAGTTATGAAAGTCATCCGCTTGGAAGGACGGAGTGGATCAAAGCATATGCAGCAATGCTGAACAAAGAAGATGCAGCAGATACATTTTTTGATACGCAGACAGAAGTGATCGGCAGTCTGAAAGATTTTAAGAATACAGGAAAAACAGTTGCTTATTTCTTTGTGAATACAGATGGAACAGTGATCGTAAGAAGCAGCAGTGATTATATTCCGAAGATGATCGATATTGCCGGAGGAAAATACATTTTTCAGGATCTTAAGAACACAAAAAGCAAGAGTGCTTCTGTGGAACTGTCGATGGAAGAGTTTTATGCAAAAGCAAAGAATGCAGATTATCTGATCTATAATGCATCGATCGACAGTCCGATCAATAGCATTGCAGATCTGACAGCGAAGAGTGAATTGTTCGCAGATTTTAAGGCAGTGAAGAACGGAAATGTGTGGTGCACCGGAAAATCACTGTATCAGGCAACGGACATTGTGGGAAATCTGATTACGGATATCAATCTGATGCTGACAGATGGAGATGAGAGTGGTATGACATTCTTGTATCGGGTAAAATAATACAGTATAATAATCAGGTGGGCGTTTGGATGTGTTCACCTGATTTTTTTAAAGGAGAAACGATGGAGAAAGAGAATTTCAGGCGGCGTTCCAGATACATCCTGGTATTCGGGGTTCTGGCAGCGGCGTTCTGTGTTGTAACAGTTTTAAATATTAATACGGGAAATGTCCATATTTCAATAGCAGAAATATGCAAGATACTGATTCGAAGAGGCGGAGAAGGAACAGAGGCAAACATTATATGGAAGATACGACTTCCGAGAGTACTGATGGCGGCAATCCTGGGGGGCGCATTGTCATTATCCGGGTTCCTGCTTCAGACATTTTTCTCAAATCCGATTGCAGGTCCGTTTGTTCTGGGAATTTCTTCCGGGGCGAAGATGATGGTAGCGCTGGTAATGATATTTTTCCTGGAGAGATATGCTTTTGTATCTTCTTATACGTTGATCATTGCTGCATTTGCGGGTGCACTTATTTCCACTGGATTTATCCTGTTATTGTCCAGGAAAATGACACATATGGCAACCCTTCTTGTGGGTGGGATCATGATTGGATATATCTGCTCGGCAATTACTGATTTTGTTGTAACCTTTGCGGAAGATTCCGATATTGTCAATCTGCATGGATGGTCACAGGGAAGTTTTTCGGGAATGAGCTGGAGTAATGTAGAGGTTGCCGCTACTGTAATCGGTGTGACGGTGGTACTTACATTTTTTCTGTCAAAACCAATCGGGGCATATCAGCTGGGGGAAGCATACGCACAGAGCATGGGAGTAAATATCAGATTTTTCAGGGTAGCACTGATTCTTTTGTCCAGTGTGCTTTCTGCCAGTGTGACAGCTTTCGCAGGTCCGATCTCATTCGTGGGAATTGCTGTTCCATATCTGATAAAGCATGCGCTGCAGACATCGAAACCGTTGGTTGTGATACCGGGAACATTTATCGCAGGTGCAGTATTTTGTATGATCTGTGATCTGATTGCAAGGATGGCATTTGCACCGATGGAACTGAATATCAGTACGGTGACATCGATATTCGGTGCACCGATAGTCATATTTATGATGGTACACGGACAGAAAGGCAGGTAGGAAATGAAAGATTATTATATAAAGACGAAAGACCTTTCTGTAGGATATCAGGGGAAGGTGTTGATCCGTGATATCAATCTGGATATAAAAAAGGGGGAGATCGTTACCCTGATCGGACCAAATGGTGCGGGAAAATCCACCATATTAAAGAGCGTTACCAGACAGTTGAAACTGATCGGAGGCGAAGTCTATCTAGATTCAGATGAGATACGAAAGCTTTCTTATAAGAGTATGGCCAGGAAGGTGGCAGTAATGCTGACGGAACGGATGAAACCGGAACTGATGACCTGTCACGATGTAGTGGCGACAGGGCGCTATCCGTATACCGGAAGATTGGGAGTCCTTTCCAGGGAAGACGAAAACAAGGTGGATGAAGCATTGATGGCTGTGCATGCTCAGGAATTAGGAATCCGGAATTTTTTGGAAATCAGTGATGGACAGAGACAGCGTATATTACTGGCAAGAGCCATCTGTCAGGAACCGGAAGTCATGATCTTAGATGAGCCGACATCCTATCTGGACATCCGGCATAAATTAGAACTGCTGGAAATCTTAAGAAAGATGGCAAAAGAAAAAGAAATAACAGTGATCATGTCCCTGCATGAGATCGATCTGGCACAGAAAATTTCAGATAAAGTAGTCTGCGTAAAAGGAGACAGGATTGCAGGCTTTGGAAACCCGGAAGAAATATTTACGGAAGAAAAAATAAGGGAGCTGTATGGGATTGATAATGGTTATTATGATCCATGCTTTGGAAGTGTGGAACTTCCAAGGGTAGTGGGAAAACCGGAAGTTTTCGTCCTCTCATCCTGTGGAACCGGAATTCCGGTTTACCGGAAACTTCAGAAAGCCGGAATCCCATTTGCTGCCGGAATCCTATATCCGGGCGAGTGCGACTATCAGCTCGCAAGACTGCTCGCATCCGAGATCATCAGTGAAGAACCATACGAGCCAATATCCTGCGAGACCTACCGAAAAGCATTAGAAATGATGGAACAATGCAAAAAAGTGATCAATGCCGGAGTCAAAACCGGAAAGATGAATCAGAAAGCAGGGGAACTGCTTAAGATTGCGGAAGAGAGAGGAATGTTAATTTAATTGGGATTTAATTCAGGAAGGCTGTGGATACCCGAACCGGAATAAAGCTTGGAAAGGCGTTCCTGCTCAGGTTCCATCGGCGGGTCAATTCTAAAGGGGCAAAATTCTTCTAAAAGCAGGCTTTCAAAATTTGAAACTCGGCATACGCCTCAGACAGTCAAATTTTGAAAACCCAACGCATAATTTTGAAGCTTAACTATTTCCAACACCTTCTCCACATTCACTGGAACGGCTTCCTACTTTTTATTCCGTGGGTATCAAATGCCTTACGAATGAAATGACAAATGCGTAACCGTAGTGGTCTCCACCGGGTTACACTTCCGGGCATTTCATTTATTAACATCCGCTGCCAGTCACGACTTGAAGGAAACAATAGATAAGGATTATTGTGAATGTGGAATGCCGTTAGAAACAATTAGAGAGTCAGAAGCACCGTTAAAGGAACGAAGCGAACGTGTTTGAGGCGAACGCCGAGTTTGAGCGTAGTTCCTTTGCTTTTAGGTGATTTTGGCTCTCTTAGTGTTTCTTATGGTATGGAACCTGAACAAGAAGCCTTATCTATTGTTTCCTTCAAGGACTGAGAGGCCGTTTCCCCGTTAATAAATTAAATCCCAATTAAATTTAATGTCGCATAAAATTCCGGATAGGACACATCCACACACTGACTGTCTATAATCTGTGTTTCTCCGTCAGCAGCGAGCCCGGCAATCGAGAACGCCATCGCAATTCGGTGATCCAGATAACTCTGGATAGAAGCACTGCCAAGATGGCCGGTTCCCTCAATGATCATACCATCATCCGTCGGTGTGATATCAGCACCCATAGCCTTTAATCCGGCAGTAACCGTATCGATACGGTTCGTTTCTTTCACCTTTAATTCAGCAGCATCTTTGATCACTGTCTGACCCTCAGCAAAAGCAGCCATGACCGCAATCATCGGGATCTCATCGATCAGAGTCGGGATGGTATCACCTTCGATCACAGTTCCTTTTAAGCGGCTGTGACGTACAAGAAGATCCGCACGTCCTTCCCCACCTTCGAAAGTCTGGCTGACTGTCTTAATGTTGGCACCCATATCTTTGCAGACCTTTAAGAATCCGGCACGTGTGAAGTTGGTTCCGACATTTCTGACCAGAAGCTCCGAGTCAGGAACCAGAAGTGCGGCAGCAATAAAGTAAGCAGCAGAAGAGATATCTCCGGGTACGCAGATCTGCTGACCGAAAAGCTCTTTACAAGGTTCTACATGAGCAGTTGCAGTTCCGTCTGTGTGAAGATCTGTTGCAACACATGCACCGAATCCCTGTAACATCAGTTCTGTATGGTTGCGCGAAAGAGCTGGCTCTGTGACAGAAGTCGGACCCTCCGCATAAAGACCGGCCAAAAGGACGGCTGATTTTACCTGTGCGGATGCAACCGGAGACTGATAATGGATACCGTGCAATTCTCCCGGTTCGATTCGGAGAGGTGCACAATCGTTATCATTCAGACTGGTGATGTGAGCCCCCATGCTGTTTAAAGGTGTCATAATACGTTTCATTGGTCTGGAATTCAGAGAAGCATCTCCGGATAATGTTGTTGCAAAGTTCTGCCCGGATAGAATTCCGGAGATCAGACGCGTGGTTGTTCCGCTGTTTCCTACATTTAAAGTAGAAGCAGGTGCAGTAAGTCCCCGTAATCCTTTGCCATGCACCAGGATGCAGGATGGTTTCCGCTCAATCTCCACACCCATCCTGCGGAAGCAGTCAATGGTAGACAGACAGTCTGCGCCTTCCAGAAAATGTGTGATCTCTGTGGTTCCAAGTGCAATGGAACCTAACATAATAGAACGATGAGAGATGGATTTATCTCCCGGTATCGTTACTTCTCCCTTTAATCCCTTTACAGGACGGATTGTTCTAACGTTCATATACAATATACCTGAATTTCTGCAGTAATCCTACGGCGCGCTTGCTGGAATCTTCGTCGTAAAATTCAATACGCAGAACCCCTTCTTCAAATTCTCTGTTGTGTACAATTCCAATATTTTTGATGCTGATATTATTAGATGCAAGGATTGTTGCAATAGCAGCGATACCACCGGCTTCATCAATGATATCACAGTATACGGCAAACGATTTTTTGATAGGTCCCGCAGAGGACGAAGGCATGGAATTGCGATAATTCCTGGACGATTCAAATCGAGTATAAAGATCCAGGTCATCTTCACGTTCGACCGCTTCTTTGAAATCTTCGAGGGAGTCGATGTACTGATCCAGAATCTTTACGATATTATCCTTGTTCTTCAGACAGATATTCTGCCACATGACCGGTGATGAAGAAGCGATACGTGTGATATCTTTAAATCCCCCGGCGGCAAGATTCTTCATCATCTCATCTTTGGTGTCATGTGTTTTAACAAAGTTGACGAGTGTAGATGCAATGATATGAGGCAGATGACTGATTGTTCCGGTAATCTGGTCATGTACCCGATAATCAAGGATAACCGGGAGTGCTTTCAGGCTTTCAGCAAATTTTTCATAGGCCTCCACCTTTTCACGGGCAACCTGGTCGGTCGGTGTCAGAATAAAATATGCATTTTCAATTAACATTGCTTTGGAATTACTGTATCCGCTTTTTTCAGAACCGGCCATCGGATGTCCTCCGATAAAGTATTTCCCGATACCGAGTGTCTGTACTTCCTCATGGATGTTCGCTTTTACACTTCCTACATCTGTAAGAATGCAGTCATCATCCAGATATTCTGTCAGTTGTTTGAGATAAGCAGTATTAGATGCAACAGGTGCGCATAAGAATATATAGTTGCAATTATGGAAATTATTGTCGATCGTGGTTGCTGCCACATCGATGACAGATTCCTGGGTTGCAAGGGCAAGGGCTTCTTTATTTTTATCGAAAGCCACAATTTCGTAATCAGGATAGTACTGGCGGACGGCTTTTGCAATAGAACCGCCGATCAGTCCGAGTCCGATAAAACCGATTTTTTGTTTCATGATAGATTCTCCTTCCGGCAAGTTAGAATATATTTATAAAAAATTACGAATAAACAGTGTGAATAATTCATAATCAAAAAACTTAGTTTCTATTGTAACGTGCGACAGATGAATTTGTCAACACTATAATACTTTAAAGTGAAAAAGTAATGTGCGGAAACGGTGGAAAATGATACAAACTGTATGATAAAATTGTAAAGAAAATTCAGAAATAAGTAGAAAATTACATATATTAAAAAATAAATACAAAAATAATATGGTTAAAGTGTATAAAAGTGTTGTAAAAAAAGCAAAAGTTTAGTACAATATTTACATGAGATTTTACCAAAATAAGGAGGCAGCTATATGAAAGTTTACAGAACGGACGAAATCAGGAACGTGGTTCTCTTAGGACACGGTGGAAGCGGAAAGACCAGTCTTGCAGAGGCCATGGCATATGTATCAGGGGCAACAAGCCGCATGGGAAAGATTGCAGATGGCAACACGATCAGTGATTTTGATAAAGAAGAGCAAAAACGTGAATTTTCGATCAGTACAAGCTTGGTTCCGATCGAATGGGAGAAAGCGAAGATTAATATTCTGGATACACCGGGATATTTCGATTTTGTGGGAGAAGTCGAAGAAGCTGTAAGTGCCGCCGATGCAGCCGTTATCGTTGTATCAGGCAAGGCAGGTGTGGAAGTCGGAACAGAGAAGGCATGGGAACTCTGTGATAAGTACAAACTTCCGAGAATGGTATATGTAACAGAGATGGATGTGGATGATGCGAGCTTCCGTCAGGTAGTACAGGATCTGACGGAACGTTACGGAAAGGTGATCGCACCACACTTCCAGCCGATCCGTGAGAATGAAAAACTGGTAGGATATGTGAACGTTATTAAGAATGCAGCAAGACGTTATACAGGCGTAGGACAGAGAGAAGAATGTGAGATTCCGGAATATTGTAAACCGAATCTGGAGATCTACCGTGATAAATTACTGGAAGCAGTTGCAGAGACCAGTGAAGCGTTTATGGAAAGATATTTTGAAGGAGATGAATTCTCTGTAGAAGAGATCCGTTCTGCAATGCGTACGGAAGTTATGGACGGAGATATCGTACCGGTTGCAATGGGATCTAATATCCAGGCGCAGGGAGTTGCCAATTTGCTTTCTGATATCGTAAGATTCTTCCCGAGTCCGGACAGCAGAAGCTGTGCAGGAATCAACCGCAAGACGAATGAGATCTTTGAAGGCAATTATGATTTTGCAAAAGCAAAATCAGCATATGTATTCAAGACAATGGTAGATCCGTTTATCGGAAAGTATTCGTTCGTGAAAGTATGTTCCGGAGTATTAAAAGGGGACGATATTTTGTATAACGGAGATTCCGATGCAGAAGCAAAACTTGGAAAGATTTATACAATGGTGGGAAATAAACCGACCGAGGTCAGTGAGTTGTTTGCAGGAGATATCGGAGCAATTGCAAAGCTTGCAAATACAAAGACAGGAGATACGCTTTCTACTAAAAATACACCGGTGATGTATGGAAAGACAGAATATTCCAAACCATATACATATATGAAATATGTCTGCAACAATAAAGGAGATGAAGATAAAGTATCTCAGGCATTACAGAAGATGATGGCAGAAGATGTAACACTGAAAACAGTCAATGACAGTGAGAACCGTCAGACACTTCTTTATGGAATGGGAGACCAGCATCTGGAGATTACGGCAAGTAAACTTGCTGCACGTTATAAATGTGAGATCAGACTGGAGACACCAAAGGTAGCTTTCCGTGAGACGATCAAGAAAAAATCTGACGTAGATTCCAAATATAAGAAACAGTCCGGAGGTCATGGACAGTATGGTCATGTCAAGATGAGATTCGAAGCGTCCGGTGATCTGGAGACGCCTTATGTATTCGAAGAAGAAGTTGTCGGCGGAGCTGTTCCGAAGAATTATTTCCCGGCAGTTGAAAAAGGCTTGCAGGAAGCAGTTGTAAAAGGTCCTCTTGCAGGATATCCGGTAGTCGGTGTGAAAGCCGTATTATATGATGGCTCCTATCATCCGGTGGATTCTTCCGAGATGGCATTCAAGACAGCAACAGTCCAGGCATTCAAGAAAGGCTTCATGGAAGCTTCTCCGGTATTGCTGGAACCAATTGCGTCTCTTACGGTTACGATTCCGGATGATTATACCGGAGATGTTATGGGTGATCTGAATAAGAGACGCGGACGTGTACTCGGTATGAATCCGGTTTCCGGTGGAAGGCAGGAAATCGTGGCAGATATCCCGATGACGGGACTCTTTGGATACTGTACTGTATTAAGATCTATGACAGGTGGAAGAGGTGTATATTCTTATGAATTTGCACGTTATGAACAGGCACCGTCAGATGTACAGGAAGCAGAGATTGCTAAGCGTGCAAAAGAGGAGTAATCAGTTAAGAAAATGTTAAAATAGAAGAAAAGCCCGTAAGGGCTTTTTTTCTTGAAACAAAGATGCTATAATCTCTTGTATTAAAATACCGGTATCTTGATGACAAAAAAGATATGCGTGGATAATTGTGAGGTCAGGGAATGAAAATTGTGATTATTGGGGATGGAAAAGTTGGTCATAAATTGACAACCCAGCTGTCCGAAGAAAATTATGATGTGGTTTTGATTGATCAAAATGAGGGGAAATTAAAAGAAGCAGTGAATGAACTTGATATTTTCTGTATTACAGGAAATGGAGCAGATGTAGAGGTGCAGAGACAGGCGGATGTACCGCATGCGGATCTTGTGATTGCCTGTGCATCCACAGATGAACTTAACATGTTGAGCTGTCTGCTGGCTAAGCGATTAGGTGCCAGACATACGATCGCACGTGTAAGAAATCCAATCTATTACCGACAGATCGATCTGTTGAAAGAGGATCTTCATCTGAGTATGGCGGTTAATCCGGAACGTGCGGCGGCAAATGAGATATCCAGAGTACTGCTTTTCCCGGAGACAAGTAAAGTAGAGACATTCATGAAGGGACGTGTAGAACTGGTAGAATTTGTCGTAAGGGAGAACAGTGCACTTGCAGGGCTTTCTCTTGCGGAAGTATACCGGAAGTTCCAGATTAAAATCCTGGTATGTGCAGTAAAAAGAGGAAAAGAGATCTATATTCCGGATGGAAATTTTGTTCTGGAAAAAGGAGATAAGATGCATATCGTTGCCGCGCATCAGAATCTGAAGTCATTTTTCAGGGCACTGGGTCATCGAAATGCAAAAGTAAAAAAAGTATTGATCTGTGGAGGTGGACATGTATGCTTTTATCTGGCAATGCAGTTGCTGCAGGTCGGCATGCAGGTAAAGATCATAGAACAGAATATAAAGAGATGTGAAGAACTTTGTGAGCTTCTTCCAAAAGCAACGATTATTAACGGAGATGCTGCGGATCATGAACTTCTTGTAGAAGAAGGGATCAATGAAGCAGATGCATTGATCGCATTGACCGGAATGGATGAAGAGAATATTATCATGGCATTGTTTGCAAAGCTGCAGGGTGTTAATAAAATTGTGGCAAAAGTAAATGAAGATTCCCGTGCACAGATGGTAGAGGGACTGGGAATTGACTCTATTGTGTCAGCAAAAAGTGCGACCGCAGATGCGATCATGAGTTATGTAAGAGCAAGAAATGAATCTGCAAGTAATGCAAACGTAGAATCCCTGTATCAGCTTTTGGGTGGTAAAGTAGAAGCACTTGAGTTCATTGTGAAATGTGAATGCAGTTTTACGAATGTACCGCTCCGTGAATTGCGGACAAAGAAAAATAATCTGATTGCCTGTATTGGAAGAAAAAGACGGATTATTATCCCGAATGGTGAAGATCACCTGGAAGTCGGGGACAGCGTAGTAGTTGTTACAATGGATCATGTGGATAAGTTCAGCGATATCCTGGAATAATATACAGAATAAGGAGACGGACAAAAAGTTATGGATACAAAAATAGTAAGATATATTTTGTGTAGAATGCTTGGAGTAGAGGCGGCTCTTTTGCTTGTACCTGTTCTTGTTGCAGTTATATATCAGGAAAAATGTGGAATTGTCTTTCTGATACCAATTGTTATATTATGCCTGCTGTTTTGGGTGGTCGGAAGAAAAAGACCGGAACATGGCCAGATTTACGGAAAGGAAGGGATGGTGATCGTTGCTCTGGCATGGATTTTGTGGTCTTTATTCGGAGCAATGCCATTCACCCTTTCCGGATATATACCTAGTTATGTAGATGCATTTTTTGAAACAGTTTCAGGCTTTACAACAACCGGATCAAGTATTATCCCGGATGTGGAAGTATTGCCCCACTGCCTGTTGTTCTGGCGGAGCTTTACCCACTGGATCGGAGGTATGGGAGTACTGGTTTTTGTGCTTGTCGTGACATCTCTGGACAGAAAGAATTCCATGCATCTGATGCGTGCGGAAGTGCCGGGACCTGAGAAAGATAAGTTAGTACCGAAAGCAATGTCTACCGCAAGGATTTTATATGGAATGTATCTGACCCTTACTGTGATAGAAATGGTATTTCTCGTCATCGGAGGAATGAATCTGTTTGACAGTATGATATTTTCGTTTGGATCTGCCGGAACCGGTGGATTTTCAAACTATGCGGACAGTGTGGCACATTTTAACAGTGCGTATATCGATGGTGTGATCACCGTTTTCTGCGCATTATTTGGAGTCAATTTTGCATTGTTCTATTTTATGATATTGGGTGATTTTAAATCTATCCTGAAAAACGAAGAGCTCAGGACATACATTTTGCTGATTGCAGGTGCTACGGCAGCGATCATGCTCAATATCCATTCGTTATATCCGACGATTGGAAAATCTTTCCGCTATGCGGTTTTTCAGGTGGTTACGGTTATAACAACAACCGGATATTCGACGGCTGATTTTGCACAATGGCCGATGTTTTCCAAAGCGGTGCTTATGATGCTGACGGTAATAGGAGCCTGTGCATCTTCCACCGGCGGTGGAATCAAGGTGTCACGTCTGCTGGTCGGAATCAAGTGTGTAAAGAGAGAGATTGTGCAGCTGGCTCATCCGAAGTCTGTGGGTATTATACGCATTGGCGGGAAAAAGGTAAGTTCAGATGTGCTGCGCACGATTTATATTTATTTTATTGCATATGTAGGTATTCTGATCGGATCAGTTGTGCTGGTTTCTCTGGACAATTTTGATTTTGAGACAACGTTCAGTGCAGTACTTACTACACTTGGAAATGTCGGACCGGGTATGGCGCAGGTCGGACCGATGGGAAATTTTGCAGGGTTTTCACCGCTCTCAAAATTAATATTATGCTTTGACATGCTGGCGGGACGTTTGGAGATATTCCCGTTCCTGGTACTGTTTACAGCACCGGCGTGGCGCAGAAAATTCTAGAATAACAGGCGGCTTTTTTAGTGCCGTCTGATTTTCTATATATAAAAGGAGGCAGGAAAAGCCGTAAATGGCAGGCTTTTTTGCATGAGAGGAGAGAAGTATGAAAGGTAAAACCAAAATGATGATCGCAGCCATTGTTGTGATCATGGCTGGAATCTATTACTATGCCGCAATTCCGGCTATCAATATTCATTCATCAGAGACATGGTTTTTCATCATGATCTTTTTGGTGATACTGGCAGTTTTGTACCTGGGAAGAAAGAAAATGAACAGGTACGAGATCAAAGAAAATAAAGTAGTAAAAGTTTTTCTTGGAGTAGTGGTGGTTCTTGGAGCGGTATACCTGCTTGGAACACTGCTGTCTTCACCGGTTGTAAATGCAAAGAAATACCAGAAACTTATGACGGTCAAAGAAGGGGAATTTGCAAAAGATGTAGAGGAACTGTCATTTGACAAGATCCCGCTTCTGGATAAAGATACGGCAGCACTTCTCGGTGACCGTAAGATGGGCAGTATGGTAGATATGGTATCCCAGTTTGAGGCAGATGACATCTACAGTCAGATTAACTATAAGGGGAATCCGGTACGTGTTACTCCGTTAAAATACGCAAATCTGATCAAATGGTTTACGAATCAGGGGGAAGGAATTCCGTCGTATATCCGGATCAATATGGCAAATCAGTCTACGGAGCTTGTAAAACTGAAACAGGGTATGAAATATACAACAAGTGATCATTTTAACCGTAATATTTACCGCCATCTGCGTTTTGCACATCCGACATACATTTACGGTGAATTAAGTTTTGAAATTGATGAAAATGGTGATCCGTACTGGATCGCTCCGGTAAAGAAATTTAACATCGGATTATTCGGTGGTGAGACGGTTGGAAAAGTTGTTATATGTAATGCAGTGACAGGAAAGACGAAGACCTATGATGTCGGAAATGTACCACAGTGGGTAGACCGTGTATATTCCGCAGACCTGCTGGTGAATCTGTTCGATTATTACGGAACATTGAAACATGGCTTCTTTAACAGTGTACTGAGTCAGAAAGACTGTCTGGAGACAACAGATGGTTATAACTATCTGGCATTAAATGATGATGTATGGATGTATACCGGAGTTACATCTGTTAACGGAGATCAGTCGAATGTTGGATTTGTTCTGGCAAATCAACGCACAATGGAGACAAAATACTACAAAGTAGAAGGTGCGACAGAATCTTCAGCCATGTCATCGGCAGAAGGACAGGTACAGAACCTGAAATATCAGGCAACATTCCCACTCTTATTGAATATTGCCGGTGAGCCGACCTATTTTGTCGCATTAAAAGACGATGCCGGTCTGGTGAAGAAATATGCAATGGTTAATGTCCAGAAGTATCAGATCGTTGCAATTGGTGACAGTGTCAGTCAGTGTCAGGAGAATTATAATGAATTACTGTTGAAAAATGGTGTGAAAGAACAGGAAAAGGATACGCGGAAGGAAGAAGAGGTATCCGGAAAGATCACGAAGATTGCGCAGGCTGTTCTGAATGGAAATTCTCATTATTATCTGATGTTGGAGAATTCTGACGCGATCTATGATGTATCAGTAGCAGATATCATAGATGTGATCCGATGTGAACTGGGAGAACAGGTGACGGTAACGTATAAAGAGGATAAGGATGTCAATACAGTGACAAAGTTAAATACCGGTAAAGATGCAAAAGAAAAAACAGATTCTGATAAAGAAGAGGCAGATGCACAGGAATAATAGCTGGTGATACATTTTACCGAAAAGATATAAGGAATGAGAGAGTCATGGAGATTAGTATACTTCTTGCGGAACAGATCATAGCTATGTTTCTGACAATGGCGGTTGGATTCGGAGTGGTCAGAGCCGGACTTTTTAAGACGGAAGACAGCCGGATCATTTCAAATATGGTTGTGTATATCTGCAATCCATGTGTAGTCGTACATGCATTTCAGATTGAACTGACGGACGACAAGATAAAAGGGCTTATGATCGCGGTTGGGATGTCGGTAATTGTGCATGTGATCCTGATCGTGGGTTCGGAATTATTATCATATATAATTCATTTTAACAGCATAGAGAAGGCATCCATTATTTATACAAATGCAGGATATCTGGTGATTCCGCTGGTATCGGCGGTACTGGGCGAGGAATGGGTGTTTTATACGACGGCATTTATTCTGGTGCAGACGATATTGATGTGGACACACGGCGTAAATCTGATCGGGCAGGAGAAGAACCTGAATATCCGTAAGATTCTGTGTAATCCGAATGTAATCGCAATGATAATAGGAATTGCACTTTTTGCGCTGGAGATCCGTCTTCCGGCAGTGATCGACAGCTGTGTCAGCGGGTTTGGCGATATGATCAGTCCGGCTAGCATGATGGTGATCGGAATGGTGATCGGTGATGTAGATCTAAGGTGGGTGTTCCGGCAGAAGCGTCCGTATCTGATCTGTATGATTCGGCTGATCCTGTTCCCGTTAATTGCGGCAATTGTTTTTGCGGGACTGGAGCGGACCGGGTTACATCCGGATGCGGAGTATATTCTGATGATCGTACTGATCGCAACTGCAGCCCCGGCAGCAGCAATGGTCACACAGCTTGCACAGATTTATGAAAAAGATTCTAGATACGCCAGTGTGATCAATGTAATGTCAGTAATATGCTGTATCATTACGATGCCTTTGATGGTCCTGATTTATGAGATGTTGATTGGATAATAAAAAATAAAATAAGACAGAAAAAAAGCTTCGCAAGTATGTGCAATGCATATTCCTGCGAAGCTTTTTATATCGATAATCTGTCGATATTATAATCTTATAATCCTTCACTATACTGCGAGATCTTGTCCAGTACACGCTGCTTTGCGTCTCCGGTAAGAGGAACAGGGCAGTAGTCGTTATAGCCACTGGAAGAAGAGATAGAACAAGGGATAATGTTTAATTTACTGCTTTTCGTTAATTTTCCTTTTTTATTAAAAGTAAATGTCTGCTGCACGATCATGCTGTCCGTATCACTTGGTGTTGAATTGCCGCCAAAACAGAAATTACCAAGACTATAGCAGATGTATTTTCCATTATATTCTTCAATACCTTCAAGTACATGTGGGTGGTGCCCGATCACAAGATCCGCACCTTTATCGACAGCAAGATGTGCGAGAGCCTTCTGGTTTTCATCCGGTGTATACTGCTTTTCGATTCCCCAGTGGAAATTCACGATGATGACCTGTGCACCGGCTTTTTTCAGGGCTTTGATATTTTGCTTCACCTGAGATGCACGTTTTTGATGGTCTGCAAGTTCATAGATTCCGGTGACACCGACTTTTATACCTTTTATCTTTAAAATCTTGATACGGTTATAACCGAAGGAAGCAATTCCGGCATCCTCCAGTGCGGAAATCGTGTCGGTATAACTCTTCTCGCCATAATCATGACTGTGGTTGTTGGCGAGATTGGCTGCTTCAATAGAACTTCCGGAAAGGATGGAAGCATATTCGGCAGGAGCTTTAAAAGCAAAGGTTTTTGCCTCACGGGCTGTCTCGTCAGTGAGGGTTCCTTCCATATTAACAATGGAAGGTCGTCTTTTTTAAAAATGGATCTGACATGCTGGAAGAAATAATCAGCACCATGTGATTCATAGTACGCATTCAGGCTGGCAGAATAGTTGAAACTTTCATCGGTTCCAAGCGTACAGTCTCCGGTTGAGCTGATGATAAGAGAAAGCTTGTCCGTATTGTTCTTTCCCTTTTTACTGAGTGTTACCGTTTTTAATTCTACGGTGTCTTTTTCAGAAGACTTTTTTTCGGAAGACTTCTTTTTTTGAGTGTTCTTTTTTGAAGATTTCTTTTTTTTGCTGCTTTTTTTTGCAGTCGTTTTTTTGTTTTTTGGGGAACCGGCAGTTTTGTCTGCTGAGGTTGTGACAGTAGGACCGGTGAATTTGTTTACAACAGCATGGACTGCGGCCCGGATCAGGAATAGGAATCCGATCAGGATCAGTATCATGGCAATAATCAGCAGGATACGCTGAATCTGTCTCTTGCGCCTTCTGCGTGCCCTTTTCTTTTTTGCATCTTTAATTCCGCTCATACGTTTTCTCTCCTGTACATGGCAGGATTGTCAGACCTGCCTTTTTGTTTTTTATATCTTATTGTGACATAAAACGACAGTCCATTTGTAAAATGGACTGTCGGATCATTCTGTCTCAATAAGAAAGATTAGTTCAGATATTTGCATCCTTCTGTATTTACGTCAGCAAGTTCCTCTTTGTTTGCACTGATGCTGACATAGAATTCAACTTCACATTCTTTGGAAACCTGTTTCAGGCGGTCAATAAATGCCGGAATATTATCCAGTGAGATATCAGCGTGTTTTAAGATACCATCGATAAATACATACTCGATATCGTGATTAGAACTGTACATACCATATAAAAATCCGATATATTCGTCAATGTTTGTGATTGCCGGGAAATCATCCATACAAATTGTGCGGATATCAAATGTTACACTTGCTGTATCGCGGTGTGTTTTTTTGATAAATACAACATTTCCATTGCATTTTTTCGCAGCCTCATTGGCCTGCTCGATCATCTGCTGTGTTTTTCCTGTTCCTTTCGGACCTGCTAATAAATAAACCATGGTAAACACTCTCCTTTATGTATCATATTTACTGATCTGTATCAGTAGTAATTACTTATCCTTATTATACACTAAGAAACTGGTGAGAACAACTAAAAAAATGAATTTTCTGACAATTTTTTTGGCTAAAATGTTAACTTTGCGACAGGAAAATAATTGAAAGCATGTGATGAAAAATATGAGGAATCTGCGAGGTATTTCTGTACTTTCTTGAAGACAGGTCTTGACTTATTTTAACATTCTTCATATAATAATGAAGAATATTGAAAAGACGCAGAAGAGGAGTATTAAGGGTCCGGTGTCTGATAAGAGAACTGTCGGTTGGTGCGAGACAGCAGACGAAGACTCCCAACTCACCTCAGAGTCCTTTTGCTGAACGGATTTACTGAAGATCACATAGGCAGAAGCGGGTGCTTCCCGTTATAGAAGAAAAATGAGTGCATCTGGCAGGTAATGTCGGGTGAAGAAGAGTGGTACCACGGAATATAAGCCTTTTTCGTCTCTTATAATGAGATGAACAGGCTTTTTTATTTTTATTATAGGATGTGTATTCTTGTAATAAAATCAGTTACCATATAAAAACAGGAGGACAAAAAAATGTCAAAGATCCCTTATAATCATAAGGCAATTGAAAAAAAGTGGCGTGAAAAATGGGAAGAAAACCCGGTAAACGTCCAGTTTGATGAAGATGGAAATAAGAAAGAAAAATATTACTGTCTGGATATGTTCCCGTATCCATCAGGAAATGGACTTCATGTAGGTCACTGGAGAGGATATGTAATCTCTGATGTATGGAGCCGCTATAAATTACAGCAGGGTTATTACATCATTCATCCAATGGGATGGGATGCATTCGGACTTCCGGCTGAGAACTACGCAATTAAGATGGGCGTTCACCCGGAGATCTCAACAGCTGCCAATATTAAGAATATCAAACGTCAGATCAATGAGATCGCAGCTCTCTACGACTGGGACAGAGAAGTAAATACAACAGATCCGAACTTCTACAAATGGACACAGTGGATCTTCGTTAAGATGTTCAAAGAAGGACTTGCATACGAGAAAGAATTCCCAATCAACTGGTGCCCTTCATGTAAGACGGGACTTGCTAACGAAGAAGTGGTTGGCGGAAAATGTGAACGTTGCGGTGCTGAGGTTACAAAGAAGAACCTTCGTCAGTGGATGTTAAAGATTACAAAATACGCAGACAGACTGTTGAATGATCTGGATAAGCTGGACTGGCCGGAGAAGGTTAAGAAGATGCAGGCTGACTGGATCGGAAAGTCTTACGGAGCAGAGGTTGATTTCCCTGTAGAAGGAAGAGACGAGAAGATTACTGTTTACACAACAAGACCGGATACTTTATACGGAGCAACATTTATGGTTCTGGCACCGGAGCATGAACTGGCTAAGAGCCTTGCAAATGACGAGACAAGAGAAGCAGTAGAACAGTACATTTATGATGCTTCTATGAAGTCGAATGTAGATCGTATGCAGGATAAGGAAAAGACAGGTGTATTCACAGGTAGCTATGCAATCAATCCAATCAACGGGGCGAAAGTTCCAATCTGGCTGTCTGATTATGTACTTGCTGACTATGGTACAGGAGCAATTATGTGTGTACCGGCTCATGATGACCGTGACTTTGAATTTGCTACAAAGTTCAATATTCCGATCATCCAGGTAATTGCAAAAGACGGAAAAGAGATTGAGAATATGACAGAGGCTTACACAGACGCTGTTGGAACAATGATCAATTCCGGAGAATGGAATGGACAGGAATCTTCTGTACTGAAGAAAGAAGCTCCGCATATGATCGAAGAGCGTGGAATCGGACGCGCAACAGTGAACTTCAAACTGCGTGACTGGGTATTCTCACGTCAGAGATACTGGGGAGAGCCAATCCCGATCGTACATTGTCCGAAATGTGGAAATGTACCGGTGCCGGAAGAAGAACTTCCACTCCGTCTGCCGGAAGTAGAATCTTACGAACCTACAGGAACTGGAGAATCCCCGCTTGCTGCAATTGATGAGTGGGTAAACTGCAAATGCCCTCAGTGTGGAGCTGATGCGAAGAGAGAGACAAACACAATGCCGCAGTGGGCAGGATCTTCATGGTACTTCCTGCGTTACGTAGATAACCACAATGATAAAGAACTGGTATCAAGAGAAAAAGCAGATGAGATGCTTCCTGTAGATATGTATATCGGAGGAGTAGAACATGCAGTTCTTCACCTTCTGTACTCACGTTTCTACACCAAGTTCTTATATGATATCGGGGTAGTAGATTTTGATGAGCCATTCCACAAACTGTTCAATCAGGGAATGATCACTGGTAAGAATGGTATCAAGATGAGTAAGTCAAAAGGAAATGTCGTATCACCGGACGATCTGGTAAGAGACTATGGATGTGACTCTTTAAGAATGTATGAACTCTTCGTTGGACCACCGGAGTTAGATGCTGAGTGGGATGACAGAGGAATCGACGGAGTAAACCGTTTCCTGAAACGTGTATGGAACCTTGTTATGGACAGCAAAGATGCAGACATTACAGCTACAAAAGAGATGATCAAAGAGCGTCATAAACTGATATACGATGTAACAACACGTCTGGAAAGCTTCAGCCTGAATACGGTAATCTCAGCATTCATGGAACACAATAACAAACTGATCGAGATTGCCAAGAAAGAGGGCGGAATCGATAAAGAGACATTGTCTACAATGGCAGTACTCCTGTCTCCATTCGCGCCACATGTTGCGGAAGAACTGTGGGAAGAACTGGGACACACAGAGAGCGTATTCAAAGCCGGATGGCCAAAATACGATGAGCACGCCATGAAAGACGATGAGATCAAAGTTCCGGTACAGATCAACGGAAAGACAAAAGCAGTTATTGAAATCTCAGCAGATGCATCAAAAGAAGAAGCACTTGCAGCAGGTAAAGAAGCAATTGCTGATAAGCTGACAGGAAATGTGATCAAAGAGATCTATGTTCCGAAGAAGATCATTAATATTGTAATGAAATAAGAAATCTATATAGAATTATAATGAATGGAAAAGAGGGTTGCCGGGAAGAGAACGGGTGATCCTCTTTTCATCCATATGCATCAGACATTATTCGAAAGATAATAGAAGATTTACAAGGAGAAGTATAAAATGAATATTACAGTATACCTCGGAGCAAATGAAGGAAATGATCCATTTTTAAAAGAAGCAGTGCGCGAGTTGGGAGCGTGGATCGGAACAAACGGAAATACTCTCGTATACGGTGGTTCAAAATCCGGCCTGATGGGAGAACTTGCAGAAAGTGTATTACAGGCCGGTGGTAAAGTGATCGGGGTAGAGCCACAGTTTTTTATTGATGCAGGATTTGTGTATGACGAGATTACGGAACTGATCACGACGAAAGATATGTCGGAAAGAAAGGCAAAGATGATAGAACTTGGAGAGGCGTTTATTGCATTTCCGGGAGGAACGGGAACACTGGAAGAGATCACGGAGGTGATGTCTAAAGTATCGTTAAAACATTTGGATGCGCCATGTATTCTTTATAATCTGAACGGATATTATGACAGTCTGAAGCAGCTTCTGGAGCATATGATCGAGATGGATCTTTCTTCTGAGGAAAAGCAGGAGGGAATATATTTTGCGGAGGATCTGGAAGAAATTCAGCGGATTCTGGACAAATAAAGTGATATAGAAGAAAGCATTGACCATTGAATTGCAAAGATGGTAAGATGAAAAAAAAGATATATCAAAAATGAGAGACAAATGAGGAAAGGATAAAGCGCACTATGAAAAAATTCATGAATGAATTCAAAGAATTTATCAGCCGTGGTAATGTCATGGACATGGCAGTAGGTATCATTATTGGAGGTGCATTTACAAGTATCGTATCATCCCTGGTAGATGATATCATCAATCCAATTCTTGGATTGTTCGGAGGAATGAACTTTGATCAGTTGAAAGTGAATCTTCTGGGAGAAGTTACACTGAATTATGGCAAATTCATTTCTACAGTCATTAATTTTCTGATCATGGCTTTGATTGTATTCATTATGATGAAAGTTATGAACGGATTTGCAGAAAAACTGAAACACACAGAGGAAGAAGTCGAAGAAAAGACAACAAAAGAATGCCCGTTTTGCAAGAGTGAGATTGCAATTACGGCAACCAGATGTCCACATTGTACCTCAAAGCTGGAAGGGTATAAGGATATTGGGATTTAATTCAGAAAGGCACGACGCCCCGGACCTGCATAAAAAGTAGGAAGCCGTTCCTGTTCAGGTTCCGTCGGCGGGAAATACTAAAGCGTCAAAATTATGCTAAAAACGGGCTTCCGAAATTTGCAACTCGCCATTCGGCTCAAACAGGCAAATTTCGAAAACCCAACGCATAATTTTGACGCTTAACTATTTCCAACACCTTCTTCACATTCACTGGAACGGCTTTCTACTTTTTATTCCGTGGGTGTCGAATGCCTTACGAATGAAATGGCAAGTGCGTAACCGTAGTGGCCTTCACCGGGTTACACTTCCGGGCATTT
>NZ_JAOQJW010000002.1:82456-188109 GCF_025567265.1 Dorea amylophila
CGCTGCCAGTCACGACTTGAAGGAAACAATAGATAAGGATTATTGTGAATGTGGAATGCCGTTAGAAACAGTTAGAGAGTCAGAATCACCTAAAAGCAAAGGAACTACGCTCAAACTCGGCGTTCGCCTCAAACACGTTCGCTTCGTTCCTTTAACAGTGCTTCTGACTCTCTTAGTGTTTCTTATGGTATGGAACCTGAACAAGAAGCCTTATCTATTGTTTCCTTCAAGGACTGAGAGGCCGCTTCCACGTTAATAAATTAAATCCCAAGCGATTGAGTAAAAAGCTGCGACTTCTCCAGCCTCTCATAAAATTTCTCATAAAAATTCCCATCTTCCCCATAAGGCGTCAGATAAAACTGTGTCAGCACATGCATACTGATTGTTCTGGCAGTTGAATCAGAATTTGAAGAAGAATCAGAAGTAAGATTCATAACGTATTCCTGAAGCCCTTTCAGAAAGAAATGCCAGTCAGCAATATATTTCTCATAGGTTTTCAGATTCGGTGTATCCAGCCATTTTTTGATCTTTACTTTAGAACGATCCGTTTTCGGACATTCATGTACCTGTAAGAAATATTGGAAAGAATGGTTTTCATAAAAACGTCCCAGAGGGAACATGCGGCAGATTCCGGGACGGAATGCATGAACCGTACACCGTCCGTCCGCATCAAGGAAAGAACAGGCCTCTTTGGTTCCGGTCATCTTCAGATTCGGAAGAATGATCCCGTCTGCCACATTCAGTTCCAGCGGACCGGCCAGGAGTTCATTCACTGGTTTTGACAGATTGATGGAAAGCCGGTACACATCCAGTGGATCAAGGACGATGGAACTTCCCATACCGTGACAGCAGGCGGAGCAACCGTCACAGCCTTTGCAGTCAGTCCTGGCCATATCGTTGCTGCTGTATAATTTTCCATCGGATATTTCATCCAGATTAATCTCTCTTAACATACTCATTACCTCATATCTGTGATTATAGTTTTTTGTATAGTCTTGTTAGATAAGTTGATTATAGTGTAATATAGAGAAAGATGCAAATAAAATAGAAGGGATGTGGACAGGTATGAAATTTTTCCATTTATCGGATCTGCATATCGGAAAGCAGCTTCATCGTTATAATTTAAAAGAAGATCAGCAGGTGATCTTAAAAGAGGTCATTGCCTATGCAAAAGAATTGCGTCCGGATGCAATTGTGATTGCCGGGGATATTTATGATAAGTCAGTTCCATCAGCGGAAGCAGTGACTATATTTGATGAGTTCCTGACGGAACTTTCAGAGATCACACCGGCAATTCCGATTCTGATCATCAGCGGAAATCATGATTCACCTGATCGTCTGAATTATGCTTCAGAGATTTTGAGACGGCATCATATTTATCTTGTGGGGAATGTTCCGGAGCAGCCGGAAGAGCATATTGAAAAAGTAACATTGCAGGATAAATATGGAGAGGTAGATTTTTATCTGTTGCCATTTATGAAACCTGGATATGTAAGAAATGTTTTTGTTAACAATGTCCCAGAGACATATGCAGATGCTGTGAGAGAAATCATTAAACGAGAAGAGATAGATTATAATAATAAAAGAAACGTATTGATTTCTCATCAGCTTTATGTAGGAGAAAAGGAAGGAAGTCCGGAAACCTGTGATTCGGAAGTATTTTCCGTAGGAGGGATTGATAATGTAGATATCGGGGCAGTGAAAGAATTTGATTATGTGGCGCTTGGACATCTTCATGGGGCACAGTACGTCAGCAGGCCAAAGATCCGGTATTGCGGTACGCTTTTGAAGTATTCTGTCAGTGAGAGCACGCAGACAAAAAGTCTTACTGTGGTGACTTTAAAAGAAAAAGGGGAGAATCCGGAAATTGCATGCTATCCACTGCATCCGCTCAGAGATGTCAGGAAGAAAAAAGGAACGCTGGAAGAAATTATAAAAGAAGCCGGTGAAGAAGAAAAAGAGGATTATATCAGTATTACGCTGACAGATGAGATCGATCCATATAAACCGAAAGAGCAGCTGGAACGGGTATTTTCCCATATATTAGAGATCCGGGTAGATAATCAGAGAACAAGAACCAAATTAAAAGAAATGGATGAAGAACTTGTTATGAAGGATCCGTTTACCTCTTTTTGCGAATTCTATAAGGAGATGCAGGGAAGAGAGATGAATACGCAGGAGGAGACAATCATGAAAGAAATCTTTGACAATGTGAAGGGAGTGGAGTAGATGAGACCGGTTAAGCTTATTATGTCAGCGTTCGGATCATATGCCGGCAGAACAGAGATTGATTTTACAGAGATTCCCAATGGACTGTTTCTGATCACAGGAGATACAGGTGCAGGTAAGACTACGATCTTTGATGCAATCACATATGCGTTGTATGACAGGACCAGCGGCGGCACCAGAGATGGAAATATGATGCGGAGCCAGTATGCGGATGAAGGAACGGATACTTATGTTGAGTACACGTTTATATATCAAAAGAAACAATATAAGATACTAAGAAATCCGGAATATATGCGCCTGGGAAAAAGAAAATATGCAGACGGGTCACTGAGATATGTGAAGGAGACCCCAAAGGTAGAACTGACACTGCCGGATGGAAGTGTATTCAAAGGAAAGAAGAGAGAGACGGATCAGAAGATTGTAGAAATTACAGGGCTGGATGCAGATCAGTTTACCCAGATTTCCATGATAGCACAGGGAGAATTTCTGAAGCTTCTGCTGGCTGAATCAAAAGAACGGAAAAAGATATTTTCCAGAATATTTCAGACACGCTTTTATTACAGAATACAGGAAGAATTGAAGAAACAGGCAGTACAGTTATATGTCAAACTGGAACAGAATCTGCAGGAAATGAAGCTTGAGATGGCCAGGACAGAGTATCCGGTGTGTGAAAAAGGAAAAGAAACGGAGCTTAGCAGAAAATGGAAAGAAGTATCCGGACAGGATATTCCGGACAGAGACAGAATATCGGAGATACTAAAAGAAATCATCGGACAGGGAAGCCGATTGGAAAAGGCCTGCAAAAAAGAAGCAGACGGGGCACAGGTGCTTCTGGAAGATAAGAACCGTCTGCTGAAGGAAGCAGAACTTCTAGATCAGCTCTTTGATTCGTATGGACAGGTACTGAGCCATCTGAAAGAAAAAACAGCGGAAAAGGCAAAATATGAGCTTATGAAGGAGCAGATACAGTCCGGTAAGAGTGCAGAACGTGTCAGAACAGAGGAAAAGAGATATCTGGAAGAAGAAAAAAGGCTGACAGAGTTAAAAACACAGGATCACAGTCTTCAAAAGAAATTACAGGAATGCAGACAATTGTTGCAGGAACTTACAGAAGATCAGAAAGAGGCTGTGAAAGAAAAGACAGAAAAAGAGATTGTACTGACCGAGAAAAAAGTGCGGATACAGGATGCAATTTTGCAATATGAGAGTATTAATAAAAAGCAGGAAACTTTGAATAAACTTGCAGAAGAAATAAAAAAATATCTAAATCATGCAAGAATAATAAAAGAAAAGAATGAAATCCTGCAGAATAAGAATGAAGAAATAATTAAATTTCTAAAGCAACATGAAGATACTGAGATATGCATAAATGAATGCAGAAATAAAAAACAACAGACAGAAGAAAAAATGCGGCAATATAAGGAACTGGACAGACAGGAAAACAGAAAAGAACAATTAAAGGAAGACTGCGAAAGAGCAAAGAAAGAAGCTGAATGTGAACAGAAGAATTATGAACATGCATGGGTGGAATATGAAATGAAGTATCAGAAGTTTCTGAAAGAACAGGCGGGAATACTGGCTTTGACACTGGAAGCAGGACAGCCTTGTCCGGTCTGTGGTTCCAGAGAACATCCTCAGATTACATTATTGAGTGACGAAGCACCGACACAGGCAGAAGTAGAATCTGCAAAGGAGGAAAGAGACAGGAAAGAAAAAACAAGAGATATAAAAGTCGCTGCATTCCGGGAATGTCTTGCAGGATACCAGGCAGCACAGGAAATCTGCCAGACGCTTCAAATGAACATAAAAGATGCGCCGGAAGACGGAGTTAAGACTAACTGGAAAAAGATTATGCAAAATCTGGGACAGACGTTTGCAGAAACAGAAGAACAATTAAAACAACTGGAACAGATTTCCGAAAAATGCAAAGCATTAAAGAAGAATCAGGAACAGATTGCGGAGCAGTCGCTGGAACTGGAAAGAAAAGAACGGGAAACGGACCAATGCCTGACGGAATCAAAGCTGGTATATACAAAAGTACAGGCTGAATATCAGACTGCGAAGGAGAAACTGCCATATGAGACCATAGAAGAAGCAGAAAAACATCTGGTACAGACAGTAGGAGCATTGGAGCAGTTGAGAAAGAATTATGAGACAGTGACCAGACGTCTGACAGAAATGCAAAATAAAGAAAAGGAACTGGAAGGACGTAGTAAGACCGTGAAGGCATCTGCTTTACAATCTCAGAAAGAAGCAGAGAAAAAGAAACTCCGTTATGAACAGGTAATGAAGGCACAGGGATTTGCGGATGAGGAGAGTTATCATAGGAAATGCATGAAGGAGACGGAACTGGAAGAAGCAGAACGGTGGACAGAAGCATATCAGAGAGAACTTCAGGAACTGGAAGCAAACAGAAAATTACTGGAACAGCAGTTGAAGGGGAAAGAAAGGAAAGATATAGCGCAGATTAAACAGGAAATGAAAGAAGCATCTGAAGTGCTGGAGCAGATCCGCAGGGAATATATGAGGCTTCATAATATCAATGAAAAGAATAGAGAAATCAGGGATAATCTGAGACGCAATTTTGAGAAGAACAGTGGACTGCAGAACCAGTATGAAATCATTGGAAATCTGAGTAAGACGGCGAATGGAAATCTGAGTGGAAGTGCAAAACTGGACTTCGAGACTTATATTCAGAGGCAATATTTCCGGCAGATCATACGTGCCGCAAATAAGAGGCTGATCCGTATGACATCCGGCGAATTCATTCTGCAATGCAGAGATGTTGAAAAGCTGGGAAGCCAGGGACAGGCCGGACTGGAACTGGATGTGTATCATATGGCAACAGATACGATCAGAGATGTCAAAACCTTATCCGGTGGAGAGTCTTTTATGGCAGCGCTGTCTATGGCATTGGGACTTTCTGATATAGTGCAGAATACAGCAGGTGCGATCCATCTGGATACGATGTTTATAGATGAAGGGTTCGGATCTCTGGATGATGCATCGAGAGATCAGGCAATTCGTGTACTGAATGATCTTGCGGATAAAGACAGACTGGTGGGAATTATTTCACATGTAAATGAACTGAAAGAACAGATCGATCATAAGCTTGTAGTGAAAAAGACGGACAAGGGAAGTTCTGTAAGCTGGTCGGTATAAGGACGGAAAATCTGTTATCGGATCCGTTATATACAGAGATAAAAACAGGGAAGCTGTTGCATGATACGCAAGCGTTAGCAACAGCTTCCCTGTTTTTATTCGTTTAATAGTTATTTATGTTCTTCCTGATATTTCAGAGAAGCTTCGATAAATCCTCTGAACAATGGATGCGGTCTGTTCGGTCTTGATTTTAATTCCGGATGTGCCTGTGTGGCGATGAACCAAGGATGTTCAGGAATTTCAATCATTTCAACAATCCTTCCATCCGGTGAGAGACCGGAGAGCTTCATGCCGTGAGAAGTAAGAGCCTCGCGGTAGTCATTATTGACTTCGTAACGATGACGGTGGCGCTCACTGATCTGATCTGTTCCGTACATTTCGTAAGCTTTGGATGTCTTATCAAGTACACAAGGATAAGCCCCAAGTCTTAAAGTTCCGCCGATATCTTCAATGCCAATCTGCTCTGGCATGATATGGATGACCGGATGAGTGGTGTTTGGATCAAGTTCTGCACTGTGAGCATCATTGTAACCGATGACATCTCTTGCAAATTCTACGATAGAAAGCTGCATTCCGAGGCAGAGACCTAAGAATGGTATATTGTGTGTACGTGCATATTTGATCGCCTCGATTTTTCCTTCGATACCACGGTTACCGAATCCGCCGGGAACCAGAATACCACTTACGTCACTAAATAATTCCTCGGCATTATCGGCAGTAACGGTTTCTGAATCGATCCATTTGATATTTACAGTAGCACGGCTGAAGATTCCACCGTGTTTTAATGCTTCTACAACACTGATGTAAGCATCATGAAGCTGAATATATTTACCAACCAAAGCAACTGTGACTTCGGTGGTTGGATTCTTAAGGTAGTCGACCATTTCTGTCCAGTCTTTTAAATCCGGTTCCGGGCAGTCGAGGTGGAGACATTCACATACAACACCTGCAAGATTCTCTTCTTCCATTGCAAGAGGAGCTTCATACAGATATTCTACATCCAGATTCTGCAGTACATGATTAGACGGTACATTACAGAATAATGCGATTTTGTCTTTCAGTCCGACACCGAGTGGATATTCGGAACGGCATACCAGAATATCCGGCTGGATTCCCATTCCCTGAAGATCTTTAACGCTTGCCTGGGTAGGTTTTGTCTTCATTTCCTGAGAAGCCTTCAGATATGGAATCAGTGTGACATGAATCAGGATAACATTTTCACGTCCTTTTTCATGCTGGAACTGACGAATGGCTTCCAGGAAAGGCTGACTTTCGATGTCACCAACAGTTCCGCCGACTTCAATAATGGCAATTTCCGTATTCTCAGCGGCTGGATTGCGATAAAAACGGGATTTGATTTCATTTGTAATATGTGGGATAACCTGAACCGTTCCTCCGCCAAAATCTCCACGGCGTTCCTTCTGAAGAACAGACCAGTAAATCTTACCGGTTGTTACGTTGGAATTCTTGCTCAGACTTTCATCGATGAATCTTTCATAATGTCCAAGGTCAAGGTCGGTCTCAGCACCATCATCAGTTACAAATACTTCACCATGCTGTACTGGGTTCATAGTACCAGGGTCAATGTTGATGTATGGATCGAATTTCTGCATTGTAACTGTGTAACCACGAGCTTTCAGCAGACGTCCGAGAGATGCGGCTGTAATCCCCTTACCTAATCCAGACACTACACCGCCTGTAACGAATACGTATTTTACTGCCATAACTTCCTCCTTAAGTCAAAATTAGTTTCTCTGTTATATAAAGTGTTCAAAAAAATACTTTAAGATTATACACCTTTGTTATTAAAAAATACAGAGTTTTTTTCATATTTTGCTTCAAAAGTTGCCTGAATAGACAGCAGTTTGAATTGTTTGATGTCTACAGACCCCGGCATAACAGATACATGAGCCTGACAGCCTTTTAATTTAGGAAGCTGTTCCATCGCAAGTTTTGCATCTTCACTGGTAGCAGCACTTACAGAAAGGGCAATCAGAACTTCATCGGTATGAAGGCGTGGATTGCGGCTTCCCAGATATTTTGTTTTCAGACTCTGGATTGGTTCGATCGCCTGTGGAGAGATGATCTTGATCTCATGTCCGATACCTGCAAGTTCTTTTAATGCATTCAAAAGAAGAGCAGAGCATGCGCCAAGAAGATCCGATGTCTTGCCTGTCACGATCGAGCCGTCTGGGAGTTCCAGTGCAGCTGCAGGCCCGCCTGTACGCTCGGATTCGGTGAGAGCCGCATCGACTACCGGACGGTCATGAACGGTAATATCTGCCTGGTTCATTAACATTTCTAATTTATAAGTTTCTTCTTCAGAGCATGCGCCGAGAAGAAGTCTTCTCCTAGATGCATAGTATCTGCGGATGATTTCCTGACAGGAAGCGTTTCTACATGCGTCATCATTGCAGATACAGTTGCCAGCCATATTTACCCCCATATCTGTTGGGGATTTGTAAGGACTTTCTCCGTAGATGCGCTGGAACATGGCATTTAATACAGGGAAAATCTCTACATCACGGTTATAGTTGATCGTTGTCTCACCATAGGCTTCCAGGTGGAACGGATCTATCATATTAATATCATTCAGGTCGGCCGTAGCTGCCTCGTAAGCCAGGTTGACCGGATGTTTTAACGGAATATTCCAGATTGGAAATGTCTCAAATTTGGCGTAACCTGCTTTGATTCCGTGCTTGTGTTCATGATATAATTGTGACAGGCAGACAGCCATCTTTCCACTTCCAGGTCCCGGAGCAGTCACAACGACCAGAGGACGGCTTGTTTCTATATAATCATTTTTTCCGTAACCATCGTCACTTACGATAAAAGGTACATTTGTCGGATATCCGGGAATCAGGTAGTGACGGTACACTTTGATGCCAAGCTTTTCCAGACGGTTTTTGAATAATTCGGCACTTTCCTGTGCGTTGTATTTGGTAATAACGACACTTCCGACATAGAGCCCAAGTCCCTGATAGATATGCATCAGGCGGAGTACATCGGAATCATACGTGATACCAAGGTCACCACGGATCTTATTCTTTTCAATATCTTCAGCGCTGATGACGATGACGATTTCGGCCTGATCGGACAGCTCGCATAACATACGGAGTTTGCTGTCAGGCTGGAATCCAGGAAGAACTCTGGAGGCATGGAAATCATCAAAAAGTTTGCCTCCGAATTCCAGATACAGTTTGTTGTCAAATTGTCCGATACGTTCACGGATATGTTCAGACTGCATCTTCAGGTATTTTTCATTATCGAATCCAATTTTCATAAGTACATTCCCTCATCTAAAATATATTTGATCTTTTATAGTGGAAAATCTGCCGGAACCGGCATAAGCATTTTCATTTCAAGTATACTACAACACATAGGAAGTTTACAATCTTTTCATAATGTTTTTATTGATTTCTAACATAGTGGTCTTTATAATAATTAGTTATACAGGAGGATTAAAATGGACAACCAGAATAATAAGAATAACAAGAATAATAAACAAGGTATTTCGTTTATTTTATTGGTCACAGTTATTACATCGATTCTTGTGGTTGCACTGTTCCAGTTTCAGGGAATGACCTCTGCAAAAGAGATTACTTATAATAAATTCCTGAAGATGGTAGATGACGGCAAGGTCAAAAAAGTAGAGATTCAGAGTGATAAGATCATGATTGTCACGAAGAAGGATAAGGACAGTGGAATTTCACAGGAATATTATACCGGAGTTGTGAATGATGACGAACTGACCAACCGTCTGGAAAAAGCCGGTGTAGAATTTAATCAGGAGATTCCGGATACCACATCCGCGGTAGCAATGAACGTTATCTTAACATTCCTGCCAATCGCATTCTTTGTCGGAATGATCGTCTGGATGACAAAGCGTATGTCAAAAGGCGGCGGCATGATGGGAATCGGTAAGAGCAATGCCAAGATGTATGTAGAGAAGCAGACAGGTGTGACATTTAAAGATGTGGCCGGTCAGGATGAAGCAAAAGAGTCCTTACAGGAAGTAGTAGATTTTTTGCATAATCCCGGGAAATATACGAGTGTCGGTGCAAAGCTTCCGAAGGGAGCGTTGTTAGTCGGTCCTCCGGGAACCGGTAAGACACTTTTGGCGAAAGCAGTAGCCGGCGAAGCAAAGGTACCATTCTTCTCACTGAGCGGTTCAGCATTTGTGGAAATGTATGTCGGGGTAGGAGCATCCAGGGTACGTGATCTGTTTAAACAGGCTCAGCAGATGGCACCATGTATCATTTTCATTGATGAGATTGATGCAATCGGTAAGAGCCGTGACAATCAGATGGGCGGCAACGATGAGCGTGAACAGACACTGAACCAGCTTCTTGCGGAGATGGATGGATTTGAAAGCAATAAAGGACTGGTGCTTCTTGCAGCAACCAACAGACCGGAGATCCTGGATCCTGCGTTATTGAGACCAGGACGTTTTGACAGACGAATCATCGTGGAAAAACCAGATCTGAAAGGACGTGTAGAGGTTCTGAAGGTACATTCCAAAGATGTAAAGATGGATGAGACTGTTAATCTAGAAGAGATTGCACTGGCAACTTCAGGAGCAGTTGGTTCCGATCTCGCCAATATGATCAATGAGGCAGCAATCAATGCAGTAAAACATGGAAGAAATGCAGTGTGTCAGTCAGACTTATTTGAAGCAGTAGAAGTAGTACTTGTAGGAAAAGAGAAGAAAGACCGGATTATGAGTCAGGAAGAACGGAGAATCGTTTCCTACCATGAAGTCGGACATGCGCTGGTAAGCGCATTGCAGAAAGATGCGGAACCGGTACAGAAAATTACGATTGTTCCACGTACGATGGGAGCACTTGGTTATGTTATGCAGACTCCGGAGGAAGAAAAATTCCTGAATACGAAGAAGGAACTTCAGGCGATGTTAGTCGGATTGCTTGCAGGACGTGCCGCAGAAGAAGTGGTATTTGATACGGTTACAACGGGAGCTTCCAATGATATCGAGAAAGCAACAAGCGTTGCAAGAGCCATGATCACACAGTATGGTATGAGTGAGAAGTTCGGACTGATCGGTCTGGAATCCATTCAGAACCGTTATCTGGACGGACGTCCGGTCAGCAACTGTGGACAGCAGACAGCATCCGAGATTGATGAAGAAGTCATGAAGATGCTGAAAGATGCCTATGAAGAAGCAAAACAACTGCTGAGAGATCACAGACAGTCATTGGATAGGATTGCGGCATTCCTGATCGAAAAAGAGACGATCACCGGAAAAGAATTTATGGAAATCTTCCATGAAGTAGAAGGAATTGATCCGGATGCACCGAAGAAGGAAGAAGCAAGAATCGGTATGAATCCGGTAGAAGGTGAAGGGTTTGTTATGAAATCTGCAGATGATACAGCCGAAGAACCTGTTGAAGCAATAAAGGAAGTTGTCTGCGAAGAAGAATAAGTATAAAGAGAATAGATATACGAGGAAAGATACAGGGTAAAGTTTGAGAAGGCCCTGTATCTTTTTTCTTTTCAATTATATCTGCCTGGTATATAATAGGCAGGATGAGAGTATTCTGGAGGAAAGAGTATGAAGGGAAGATTATTCGGAGTCGGAGTCGGACCGGGAGATCCGGAACTTATGACATATAAAGCAGTGCGTATCATAAAGGAATGCCAAGTGCTCGCAGTGCCTGCGAGAGGCAGGAAACATGCGGTCAGCTACAGGATTGCAGCGGAGATGATAGAGAATATGGAAGAAAAAGAATTCCTGGATCTGGATACGCCGATGACAAAGGACAGACAGATTCTGGATCGGAATTATGAAAATGCAGCAGGGAGAATTATAGAAGAACTGGAAAAAGGGAAGGATGTAGCATATCTGACGCTGGGAGATCCGACAATCTATTCGACTTATATGTACATTCACCGCATAGTAAAAGCAAAAGGGTATGAGACAACGATCATCAGCGGAATTCCATCCTTTTGTGCTGCAGCGGCGAGACTGGATGACAGTCTTGTTGACCGGGCAGAAGAACTTCATGTAATCCCATCCAGCTATGGGATAGAAGCGGCACTAAACTATTCCGGTACAAAGATTCTGATGAAGTCCGCATCCGGAATAAGTGAAGTAAAGAGGACTTTGGAAGAAAAAGACGGAAATGTGAATGTAAAGATGATAGAAAACTGTGGAATGCCAGAGGAGCGGATCTATGAAAGAATAGAAGATGTTCCGGAGCAGGCAGGCTATTATTCTTTATTGATTGTAAAAGAGTCGGAAAAAGAGCGATAACAGGATTCAAAAAATCAGAGAAGATGTTTAGAATTAGAAAATAAAAAATATACAGGAGACGTATATGGAGAATTTTAACATACAGGAAGAACTGAAGAAGCTGCCCGGAAAACCGGGTGTATACCTGATGCACGATGAAAGGGATGCAATCATCTATGTCGGAAAGGCAATCAGCCTTAAGAACCGTGTCCGTCAGTATTTTCAGAGCAGCAGGAATAAAGGTGCCAAGATAGAACAGATGGTGACACATATTTCCAGATTTGAATACATTGTGACAGATTCTGAATTGGAAGCACTGGTGTTGGAGTGTAATCTGATAAAGGAACACAGACCGAAGTATAATACTATGCTGATGGATGACAAGAGTTATCCGTTTATAAAAGTTACAGTAAATGAGCCGTTTCCGAGGGTTATGCTGGCAAGACAGATGAAGAAGGACAAGGCAAAATATTTTGGTCCTTATACCAGTGCAGGCGCAGTGAAAGATACGATAGAATTGATCCGTAAGCTTTATCATATCCGCAGCTGTAACCGTTCGCTGCCAAAAGACATAGGGAAAGAGAGACCTTGTCTGAATTATCATATCCATCAGTGCCAGGCACCATGCCAGGGATACATTTCTCAGGAAGAGTATCGGAAATCCATAGACGAAGTTGTACGTTTCCTGAATGGACATTATGATCTGGTGTTAAAAGAACTGGAAGAAAAGATGATGGCAGCATCGGATAGTCTGGAGTTCGAAAAAGCAATTGAATACAGAGAACTGCTTACAAGTGTACAGAAGGTTGCTCAGAAGCAGAAAATCACAGATACGGCAGGAGATGACAGAGATATCATTGCAATGGCTTCTGAGGGAGAAGATGCAGTTGTGCAGGTATTTTTTATTCGAAGCGGAAGACTGATCGGACGGGATCATTTTTATCTGAAGAGCGCAGAAAATGATACGGAAGGCGAGATATTGTCAAGCTTTATCAAGCAGTTCTATGCAGGCACACCATATATTCCTGCGGAACTGATGCTGCCGGAAGAGATTGAAGATCAGGATATCATTGAAGAATGGCTGACGGCAAGGAGAGAACGCAGAGTACATCTTCGCATTCCGAAGAAGGGAACGAAGGAAAAACTGGTAGAATTGGCACAAAAGAATGCGCAGATGGTGTTAAAGAATGACAGAGAACGTCTGAAACGTGAAGAGGGAAGAACGATCGGTGCAGTGAAAGAACTGGAAAAGATACTGGGACTAAAAGGCATCATACGCATGGAGGCATATGATATTTCCAATACGAACGGATTCGATTCTGTCGGATCGATGGTAGTCTATGAACATGGGAAACCAAAACGGAACGATTACCGCAAATTCAAAATTAAAACTGTGCAGGGTCCGGATGATTATGCCAGTATGAATGAAGTACTGACCAGAAGATTCGGGCATGGATTGCGTGAACAGCAGGAAGAAAGTGAAACCGGAGGCTTTCAGATATTTCCGGATCTGATCATGATGGACGGAGGACGGGGGCAGGTGAATATAGCACTGGAAGTACTGGAAAAGCTTCATCTGCATATTCCTGTGTGTGGAATGGTAAAAGATGACAATCACAGAACGAGAGGACTGTATTTTAATAATACCGAACTTCCGATTGACCGCAACTCGGAATGTTTCCGGCTGATTACCAGGATACAGGACGAAGCGCACCGTTTTGCAATTACATTTCACAGACAATTGCGCAGCAAGGGGCAGGTGCATTCTGTGCTGGACGATATTCCGGGAGTCGGCCCTGCAAGAAGAAAAGATCTGATGCGATGCTTTGAGAATATTGATGCAATCCGTAATGCAACAGTAGAAGAGTTAAAAGAACTGCCAAGTATGAATGAAAAATCTGCACAGGAAGTATATAAATTTTTTCACCAGAATCATTAAGTATGGTATAATAATTAAAGAGATTTTTAATACGTGTGAGGTAGAAGAATATGGCGAATAAAGTTGAATTAAAAACACTTGTTGAAAAAATGAATCTTAAAAATTTAACACCGGATGTAGATCTGTCTGATAAAGATGTAGAGATACCAGATATTAACAGACCGGCACTGCAGCTTACAGGATTTTTTGAACATTTTGATTCAGAACGTGTACAGATCATTGGTTATGTAGAATATACATTTCTGGAGAAGATGACAGATGAAGATAAGAAAAAGCGGATTTATGAGACACTGCTTTCTTATAAGATTCCTTGCCTGATCTTCTGCAGGAATCTTCCACCGGAAAAGATGCTTCTGGAGATGGCAGAAAAGGCAAATATCCCTGTATTCCAGACAGAGAAGAAGACATCGGAATTTACAGCAGAGATCATCCGATGGCTGAATGTGGAACTTGCACCATGCATTTCTATTCATGGTGTGCTGGTTGATGTATACGGTGTTGGTGTGCTGATCATGGGTGAAAGTGGAATCGGTAAGAGTGAAGCCGCACTGGAACTGATCAAGCGTGGACACCGTCTTGTCAGTGATGATGTCGTAGAGATCCGCAGAGTCAGTGATGAGACACTGGTTGGATCGGCACCGGATATCACAAGACATTTCATTGAATTGCGTGGTATCGGTATTGTAGATGTAAAAGCATTGTTCGGTGTACTGAGTGTCAGGGAGACACAGAATATTGATCTTGTTATCACGCTTGAAGAGTGGAATAAGAACAAAGAATATGACCGTCTCGGACTGGAAGAAGAGTATACAGAATTCCTTGGAAATAAAGTGGTGTGTCATCATCTTCCAATACGTCCTGGACGTAATCTGGCGATTATCGTTGAGACAGCGGCCGTTAACCACAGACAGAAACAGATGGGATATAATGCAGCACAGGAACTGTACAAGCGTGTACAGCAGAATCTAACAAAAAAATAGGAGAGTAGCAAAATGAAATATTGTTTTGGTGTAGATATCGGGGGAACAACAGTAAAATTAGGTTTGTTTACGACCGATGGGGAGATTGTAGATAAGTGGGAGATTAAGACCCGTACAGAGAATCAGGGAGAGGCAGTTCTTCCGGATATCGCAGAGGCGTTAAGGGAAAAGCTTGAAGAAAAGAAGATCGACAGAGATGAGGTGGAAGGAATCGGAGTCGGAGTTCCGGCACCGGTGAATACAGAAGGTGTGGTACAGAACACTGCAAACCTCGGATGGGGATATAAAGAAGTAAAAAGAGAGATGGAAGAGCTTTCCGGCATGAGAGCCGAGATCGGTAATGATGCCAATGTAGCCGCACTTGGAGAAATGTGGCTGGGAGCCGGCAAAGGACGCAAAAATATCGTTATGGTAACGCTTGGAACAGGTGTAGGCGGTGGAATTATCATTGATGGAAAACCATTGGTAGGAGCGCATGGTGCCGGTGGTGAGATCGGGCATCTCTGTGTGAATTATGAAGAGACAGATCATTGCGGATGTGGTAATACCGGATGTCTGGAGCAATATGCATCAGCCACAGGAATTACCAGACTGGCGAATATCCGTCTTGCCAAAGATGATGCCAAGTCAGTATTAAGAGAGCAGGAAGTCAGTGCAAAGACTGTATTTGATGCAGTGAAAGCCGGAGATGCAGTGGCAAAAGAGATTGCAGAAGAATTTGGAAAATATCTCGGACATGCAATGGCTAATTTGGCAGCAGTGGCAGATCCGTCAGCAATTGTGATTGGCGGGGGTGTATCCAAAGCAGGTGAAGTACTGATAGAGTATGTGGAAAAGAACTTTAAAGAGAGAGCTTTTTTTGCTAACAAAGATACCGAATTTGTCCTTGCGACATTAGGGAATGATGCAGGAATCTGTGGAGCTGCTAAATTAATTCTTTCATAAAGGATATTGGAAAAATGAGATTGATTTTACAATCAAAAAAATATGTATAAAAAATGCGGGATGGTTTTAACTATCCCGCATTTTTCTATATATTACTGAGGTGTAGTACTGTCGGTTGAGCCACCTGTAGTACCGCCGGTTGAACCGCCGGTTGAACCACCTGTAGTACCGCCGGTTGAACCACCGGTTGAACCACCGGTTGAACTACCTGTAGTACTACCGGTTGAGCCGCCCGTTGTAGTACCGCCGGTTGTATCGCCGCCGGTTGCTGTGTTACCGGTTGTATTGCCGGTCGTTGAATTACTGCCGTTTTCTCTATTGGAGTCGCCGGAAGTATTAGCAGTAGAATTGCTGTCGTCTTCTGTGGAAGAGTTCGATTTGCTTCCGTATGAATATCCATGTCCGGAACATGTTTCGGTAGGCAGTGTGTCTTTTGCAAAATATTCTGTAATAGACGGGCATCCGCTTCCTGCGAGTTTTCCTGTAATTGTACAGATGCTTTTACGTTCAACGGAAGAAGGAACTTTGAAATCTTTTTCTTCCAGATTCTCGTGAATACGGCTCATGATACCTTTCCAGAGTCTGAAACGGAAACTTGTGTCATAATCACATTCCTTGTTGTCGTCATATCCTCCCCATACGGCACAGGTGTAATATGGTGTAAATCCACAGAACCATAAGTCCTTGTTGGAAGTTGTGGTACCAGTTTTACCGGCTACCGGCATATTAGGAAGCTGGCATGCAGTACCGGTACCGGAATTGACGACATCTTCCATTGCGCTGGTGAGAAGGTATGCTGTACTGTCTTTGAGGACGGTATGTGATTCGCCGGTACCATCCAGAAGGACATTGCCATCATGGTCAACTACTTTGCTGTAAAGCGTTGGTTTATTATATTCGCCGCCGTTGGCAATCGTTGCATATGCTGCACACATTTCGTAATTGTAGACACCTTCTGTGATACCACCAAGAGCAAGAGTCTGGGAAGTGCTGTCATCGAACACTTTTCCATTGATCGTCTTATTTTTTACAAGAGTACTGATTCCAAATTTCTGACAATACTCATAGCCTAATTCCTGAGTGATTTCATCACTTAATTTTACAGCTACTACGTTGATGGAACGTTTGATACCTTCACGGAGAGTTGTAGTACCGCCATATTGCTTATTGGCATTTCTTAAAACCTGTCCGTTTTTCAGTGTATATGGTTCATCATCAATTGTTGTTGCAAGAGTTTTGTCACAGGAATCTAATGCCGGTGCATAAGCCGCAAGAATCTTGAATGTAGATCCCGGCTGTCTCTTAGAACCCTGGTAGGCTCTGTTAAGACCAAGGCTGGAAGCTTTTTCTCCACGTCCGCCGACCATTGCTTTAATCTGTCCGGTCTTCTGATCCATGATCGTGATAGAAGACTGTGGCTGCGGAGTGATCGTGATACGTTCATCATAAGTATCTCCCTCCCTGGCAATTGTTGCTTTCCATTCTTCGACCATTGCTCTGGCAGCATCTTCGCTGGAATATAAAAGTCCCTGATCTTTTCCGTAAGTTTCTTTTACATAATTCTTGATGTTATTGCTGCCATAATTTTCCGTTGATCCATCGGCACGGGTTACAGTCAGTGCATAATCCAGACCATATTCTTTCAGTCCCGGATAATTGGAATCATCATTGGCTTCTTCATCGCAGATCTGCTGCATGGTTTGATTCTGTGTAGAATAAATACTAAGACCGCCGCTGTAAACAGCATTATAAGCCTGCGTATCAGTATAACCAAGCTGGTCTTTCAGATCCTGAATAACTTGCTGGGCAAGTGCATCAACAAAATAACTATAGGTATTATCTGCCTGAGAAGCAGTATTGGTTGTCTGAATCCGCGCATATACATCATCGGCAAGTGCTTCATCATATTGTTTCTGGCTGATATAATCCTGTTCCAGCATATTCTTTAATACTTTATTGCGTCTTACTTTATTGTTATCCGGATGAGTGATCGGATCATAAGTACTTGGACTTTGTGTGATTCCGGCAATGACTGCACATTCAGATAAGGTCAGATCAGATACATCTTTTCCGAAATAACGCTGCGATGCAGCCTGAACCCCGAGACAGTTCTGCCCAAGATTGATCGTATTCAGATAACTTTCAATGATCTCGCTTTTATCCATTTTCTTTTCAATCTGTAAAGCAAGATACTGTTCCTGGATCTTACGCTGGAATTTGTCATAAAACGTTTTTTCTTTGGTAAAGTTCGGGAACACATTGTTCTTGATCAGCTGCTGTGTAAGAGTACTGGCACCTTCAGTGAAATTACCACCTCTTGCAATGCCGACTACTGCAGCACGGGCAATACCCTGCAGATCTATACCGTTGTGTTTGTAAAAACGTTCATCTTCAATCGCAACAAAAGCATGCTGCAGATCTTTTGGTATCTCATCAACGGATTTGTATACCCTGTTAGAACCGGAAGATACAAATCGTTCAATCTCTGTGCTGCCGTCATCGGCGTAGACGAAAGTGGTAAATCCTTTCGGTTTAACGTCAGATGCGGAGACATGAGGAGTATCATCAATGATCTTTTTTATAAAAAGACCGCCGCCAGCTACTCCGACTACTGCTGCAAGAACAATACAGATCAGTAATGCTTTGAATAAACGGACAACGATACGTTTTCCCTGCATCGTAGATTTGGACGTTATTTTTTTCTGCCTTTTCGCAGCCTTTTTCTTTCCATAATTCATGCGTTTAGGCCTCCTTTATACCAGGTTATTATAGCAAATGTACACTCTTTTATAAAGAAAAAAATGAAAACTTCATATTAGACTAGGAAAATCTTAAGAAATTAGGTATTATATTATGTATAAATTTACAAATTATACGAAAGGACGACAAAATGTTACCAGAATACAGAACCATCTATCAGGGCGGAGAAGATGAGATTGTAGAAAAAAAATCAAGATTTATCGCAACTGTAATACCGGTGGAGAATGAAGAAGAAGCACTGGAATTTATAGAAAAGACAAAAAAGAAATACTGGGATGCCAGACATAACTGTTTTGCATATGTGATCGGAGAGAGAGGACAGCTTCAGCGCTGCAGTGATGACGGAGAGCCGAACGGAACAGCCGGAAAACCAATGTTGGATGTATTGCTTGGAAATGAACTGAGGAATGTGGCTGTGGTTGTGACACGTTATTTTGGCGGTACACTGCTTGGGACAGGAGGGCTGGTTCGGGCTTATTCACAAGCTGTGAAAGCCGGTCTGCGGGCATCGGTCGTGATAACGAAGATTCTGGGTGTGAAACTTCATATAGAGACAGATTATACAACATTCGGTAAGATCCAGTACATTCTGGCCCAGAGAGAGCTGAAAATACTGGATACGGTATATACGGATAAAGTAGAATTGGAAGTACTGATCCCGAAGACGGAACTGGAACAGGTGATGCATGCAATTACGGAAGGGACGAACGCACAGGCAGATATGACACCGAAAGAAGAGTGTTATTATGCTGAGATTGACGGTGTGCCAACGGTTTTGGAATAATTGCTTTGATGGTTTCTATTGCATATGAGAAATAAAAAAGAGACGACATGATAGGCTGCCGTCTCTTTTTACATCCTGATTTACAGGTATTATGTTGCATTTTATATGGAATTTTAAGAAAATTCTGGTTCGATCAATCCAAATGTTCCGTTCTTACGTCTATATACAACATTTACCTCGTCAGACTCTGCGTTACAGAATACATAAAAATCATGTCCAAGAAGTTCCATCTGTACACATGCATCTTCCGGATACATAGGTTTAAATCCGAATTTTTTGGTACGTACGATTTTAATCTCGCCGTCATCTTCAATATTATCTTCGGCGTCAAAGAATTCCTGTTTGAAGTTACCGCCTTCCTGTTCACGTGCTACCAGTTTATTTTTATATTTACGAAGTTGACGTTCGATGACTTCTTCTACAAGATCAATCGATACATACATATCAGAACTTTCCTGTTCGGAACGAACTAGACCACCCTTTACAGGAATTGTTACTTCAATTTTCTGATGTCCTTTCTGTACACTTAAGGTTACGTGAATCTCTGTATTCGGAGTAAAGTACCTTCCTAACTTTCCTAACTTGCTTTCTACGGCCTCTCTTAAGCCTGGTGTTACATCGATGTTCTTTCCAATAATAATAAATTTCATGATGCCCAACTCCTTTGCGACATAATTTCAAATAATTGCACGTTATACAATCATCAAATAAATGAATTATAATCTGACAATTGTTACTCGAACCGGCAATCTATCTGATATGTGTAGTATAACATGTTTGGCCGCTAATGTATAGCACGAATTACCTGAATTCTTGAAATTTTTCCATCATGAAGTTTGGCAACCCGCAGACCGCAATCGTGGAAGTAATAACATGCACCAACACGGGGCGTGATATTCTGTTCTTCGAGATGCCGCAGCAGTACATTGGAAAGGGTATCATCTGCTTCATGCGGAATGCTCACGCTGAGAATCTTGTTGACAACTTTAGCCTTGGTTGAAGCACGGAATACCGTTTCGTCTGCTATGTCGAATTCTGAGAATAAGAATTTTCTGGTTGCAAATAAGACTGCGATGGAACAGACGCCGATCAGACTGCTGTAGATGGAAGTGTGGTCCATAATGATGTGTCTTGCAATCGCAAAAAGCAGAACCTCAAATACGGTACTCGGAGAGTGCGAATACATCATACGGATCAATTCGACACCGATGATCAGATTAAAACAAACCTCGAGAAGATCATCGTAATTCGGATAGGTGTTCAGATTCGGAATATACTGAAGTGAACATACCATACGAAGGCAAAGCAGTATGATACCGATCGCAAGCATAAATGCAATCACATATTCCAGAATTGCGGCCACCTGTTTGAGAAGGTGAGAAATCAGTTCTTTCATTCGTGGATTCCTTTCTTTTATATAGATTTTCGCTGTAATTCCAGTATAAGTGAAAAAAAGATATTTGCCAATATCCCAAAGAAAGATATCATATCAAAATGAAGAACAATGGAGAAGGAAAATTTTTAGTAATGTGTGCTGCAGATGAGAACAAAAAAGCGGCAGAAAATAAAATATATAAATTGTCAGGTTTTCGTGAACAAAAACTGTTTTATATATTTTATTTTCTGCCGCTTTCGTGCGGTCAGTTATAACCGTAAATGTTTATTCATTAGCGATTTACACGTTTTCTCATCTTAGGATCCAGAATCTTTTTACGAATACGGAGTGATTCCGGAGTAACCTCCAGAAGTTCATCTGTATCGATGAAGTCGATTGCCTGCTCCAGACTGAGGACCGTCGGAGGTGTCAGACGAAGTGCATCATCTGCGCTGGAAGAACGAGTATTGGTAAGATGCTTGGTCTTACATACATTTACTTCGATATCATCTGTTTTTGCATTTTCACCGATGACCATACCGGAATAAACTTTTTCACCGGCACCGATGAAGAGTGTTCCACGCTCCTGAGCACTGTACAGACCATAAGTTACAGACTCACCGGTCTCGTATGCAATCAGAGATCCCTGTTTACGATACTGGATATCTCCCTTATATGGAGCGTATCCGTCGAATGCAGTGTTCATGATACCATTTCCCTTTGTGTCTGTCAGGAAATCACCACGGTAACCGATCAGACCACGGGATGGAATACGGAACTCAAGACGTGTATATCCACCATTGGCAGCACCCATTGTCTGTAATTCACCTTTTCTCTGGCTCAGTTTATCAATAACGACACCAGTGTATTCATCAGGTACATCAATGTAAGCAATCTCCATTGGCTCAAGAAGTTTACCATTCTCGTCTTTGTGATACAGAACCTCAGCTTTGCTGACTGCGAATTCATATCCTTCACGTCTCATATTCTCGATTAGAACGGAAAGGTGAAGTTCACCACGTCCGGATACTTTGAATGCGTCCATGTTGTCGGTATCTTCAACACGAAGGCTGACATCTGTGTTCAGTTCGCGCATCAGACGATCACGTAAGTGACGGGAAGTTACATATTTTCCTTCCTGTCCGGCAAACGGACTGTCATTTACAACGAAATCCATAGAGATTGTTGGTTCAGAAATCTTCTGGAACGGAATTGGTGTCGGATTTTCAGGTGAGCAGAGTGTATCACCGATGGAAATGTCAGAGATACCTGAAATTGCCACGATTGCACCGATAGATGCTTCTTTTACTTCTACTTTCTGCAGACCGTCAAATTCATATAATTTACTGATCTTAACTTTCTTCTGTTTGTCAGGATCATGATGGTTGACAACAACCATGTCCTGGTTAACTGCGATCGTACCGTTATCTACTTTACCAACACCGATACGTCCAACATATTCATTATAGTCGATCGTACTGATCAGAACCTGAGTCGGAGCTTCCGGATCACCTTCTGGTGCAGGAATATAATCCAGAATGGTCTCAAACAGAGGCTTCATGTCTTTCATTTCATCCGAAATCTCAAGTGCAGCCACACCATTCTTAGCGGATGCGTATACGAATGGGCAGTCTAACTGTTCATCAGAAGCACCAAGGTCAATGAGCAGTTCCAGAACTTCATCGATAACTTCTTCGGCTCTTGCTTCCGGACGGTCAATCTTATTGATACATACGATGACCGGAAGTTTTAACTCCATTGCCTTGCGGAGTACAAATTTGGTCTGCGGCATAGCACCCTCAAACGCATCAACAACGAGGATAACACCATTAACCATTTTAAGGACACGTTCTACTTCGCCGCCGAAATCAGCATGTCCCGGAGTATCTATAATATTGATTTTTACACCGTTATAGGTGACGGCAGTATTCTTGGAGAGGATCGTGATTCCACGTTCTCTTTCGATATCGTTAGAGTCCATGACACGTTCTGCTACTTCCTGATTTTCACGGAATACACCGCTTTGCTTTAATAATTCATCTACTAATGTTGTCTTACCATGGTCAACATGGGCAATAATCGCGATATTACGTACATCTTCACGTTTTGTCTTCATTACGAATCTTCCTTTTCTCTACCTATTATTATCTGCAACCACATTAGTTTATCACATTTTTTGAAATTTACAAGTATTTAGTTCTAAAATGCTGATTTGGTTCATAGACTTTGTAATGACTTAAAATACGATCCAGAGGAAGGGAGATTACAAAATTATGTCAGATAAGATGATTGAGAACAACCAGGTAACTATGATGGGAGAAATCGTATCCCCGTTTTTATTCAGCCATGAAGTATTCGGAGAAGGCTTTTATATGGTAGAAGTGGATGTGAAAAGACTCAGTAATTCCAAAGACAGGATACCGCTGATGATTTCAGAACGTCTGATAGATGTTTCGAAAGATTATACAGGGGAATTTATTATGGTAAACGGACAATTCCGGTCTTACAACAGGCACGAAGAGATGAAAAACAGATTGATTCTTTCTGTTTTTGTCAGAGAACTCTTTTTTATTGAAGAAGAGCTTGACGGGGCAAAGACGAATCAAATCTTACTGGATGGATATATCTGTAAACAGCCGGTATATAGAAAAACACCGCTGGGAAGGGAAATCGCAGATCTGTTGCTGGCAGTGAACAGACCGTACGGGAAATCCGATTACATTCCATGTATCTGCTGGGGAAGGAATGCCAGATTCGCTTCTGCATTTGAAGTTGGGGAGCACGTGCAGGTGGTTGGAAGAATTCAGAGCCGTGAATATACGAAGAAGATCACAGAAACAGAAACACAGAAAAGAGTTGCCTACGAGGTATCGGTCAGCAAGCTGGAATGTATGGATGAGCCGGTGTAAAGGATGAATTTTCGATAAGGGTTCGGATTGACATCATATTTAATTGATGATAGAATTTCATTAGATTATATGAAAGTCAGGAGGATCACTATGGCTATTTTTACAGGAGCCGGCGTGGCAATAGTCACACCATTTAATGAAGATGGAAGTATTAACTATGACAGACTTGATGAGTTGATCGAGTTTCATTGTGCACATAAAACAGACAGTATTGTAATCTGTGGTACAACAGGAGAGTCTGCTACCATGACAGAAGAAGAACACATGCAGTGTGTGAAATTTACAATCGACCGTGTGAATAAGAGAGTTCCGGTTATCGCGGGAACAGGTTCCAATTGTACACGTACTGCAATAGACATGTCAAAAGAAGCTTCCGAGTATGGAGCAGACGGTCTGCTTCTAGTTACACCTTATTACAATAAAGCAACACAGAACGGACTTATCGGACATTTCAGTGCGGTAGCAAAAGAAGTGACAGCACCGATCATTATGTACAGTGTTGCCAGCAGAACAGGCTGTAATATTGAACCTGCAACAGTTGCAAGACTGGTAAAAGATGTAGATAATATCGTGGGTATCAAAGAAGCATCAGGAAATATCTCACAGGTTGCAAAGATCATGAACCTGACAGACGGTAATGTTGACCTCTATTCAGGAAATGATGATCAGATCGTGCCGGTATTATCACTTGGAGGAAAAGGTGTGATCTCTGTACTGTCGAATGTGGCACCGGATGCAGCACATGACATTTGTGAGAAGTATTTTGAAGGGGATGTGAAAGGAAGTGCAGAACTTCAGCTGAAGGCACTCCCTCTGATCGATCAGTTATTCTGTGAAGTGAATCCAATCCCGGTTAAGAAAGCAATGCAGTTGATGGGAATCGACTGTGGCCCGCTTCGCATGCCGCTTACAGAGATATCCCCTGAACATGAGAAGAATCTTGCTCAGGCAATGAAAGATTTCGGTATTCAGTTAGTATAATAAAAAGACAGAAGGATATCATACGTCTATGGTATCCTTTGTTTTTACCGGCATACGCCCGGAAGAAGCATGTATACAGAGGAGGACAAGAATATGGTAAAAGCAATTATGCATGGATGTAACGGACATATGGGACGTGTTATTACAGATATTATCAAGAACACAGAAGGAATTGAACTTGTAGCAGGTATTGATAAATACACCAAAGTGCCAAATGAGTACCCTGTATTTGAGAACATTGGTGCGTGCGATGTGGAAGCGGACGTTATCATTGATTTTTCGAATGCAGCGGCAGCAGATGAATTGTTGGGTTATTGCGTGGAGAAGCAGGTGCCGGTCGTACTTTGTACAACAGGACTTTCAGAAGAGCAACTTGCAAAGGTGGAAGAATCTGCAAAGAAAGTTGCAGTTTTAAAATCTGCAAATATGTCACTTGGAATCAACCTGCTTCTGAAGATTCTGCAGGATGCTACTAAGGTACTTTCACCGGCAGGATATGATATCGAACTGGTAGAGAAGCACCATAATCAGAAGCTGGATGCACCAAGCGGTACTGCACTTGCACTGGCTGATTCTATCAATGAAGCAGCGGATAATCAGTATCATTATGTATATGATAGAAGCCAGGTGCGCCAGAAACGCGACGGAAAAGAAATCGGAATTTCAGCTGTACGCGGAGGAACGATCGTTGGAGATCATGAGGTGCTTTTTGCAGGGCAGGATGAAGTGATCGAGTTCAAACATACAGCGTATTCCAAAGCGGTATTTGGAAAAGGAGCAGTGGAGGCTGCAAAGTTCCTGGCAGGAAAACCGGCCGGAAGATATGATATGTCAGATGTGATCCAGTTCTAAAATGTGATATGATATAAGATATTGGAATCTAAAGTCCCATCTATGATGCCTGTGGATTGTTCTGTGCTTTGAGCTCACACAATCCCGGCATCTTAAAAAATAAAGGGGAGACCGGGAGGTAATTATGAGACAATTGGAGGAACGTTATCTGGAAAGACTTTCTCAACTGTATCCGACCATCGCCAAAGCTTCTACAGAGATCATCAATCTGCAGGCAATCTTAAATCTGCCAAAGGGTACAGAACATTTTCTGACGGACATTCATGGGGAATACGAGGCATTCGCACATGTTTTAAAGAATGGCTCTGGTTCTGTGCGCCGTAAAATTGATGATGTATTCGGTAATACTTTGAGTAGCAGGGACAAACAGACGCTTGCTACTCTTATTTATTATCCGAAAGAGAAGATGGACCGGATTAAGAAGACGGAAAAGAATATGGAAGACTGGTATAAGATCACACTATATCGCCTGATCGAAATCTGCAAAAGAACCGCCAGCAAGTATACCAGATCAAAGGTCAGAAAAGCATTGCCCGCAGATTTTGCATATGTGATTGAAGAGCTGATCACGGAGAAAAAGGATATGACGGATAAAGAGTCTTACTATAATGCAATCGTAAGCACGATCATCCGCATCGGAAGGGCAGAAAAATTTATTATTGCCATGAGTGAACTGATCCAACGGCTGACGGTAGACCATCTGCATATTGTGGGGGATATTTATGACAGAGGACCGGGACCGCATATTATCATGGACAAGCTGATGGACTATCATTCGGTAGATATCCAGTGGGGCAACCATGATGTCCTGTGGATGGGTGCGGCAGCCGGGCAGAGAGGATGTATTGCCAATGTGATCCGTATCTGTGCGAGATATGGAAATCTGGACATTCTGGAAGAAGGATATGGAATCAATCTGCTTCCGCTGGCAACATTTGCCATGAATACATATCGGGATGATCCGTGCGAATGTTTCAAATTAAAAGGCAGTCCGAATTACAGTGCAAGTGAGATGCTGCTGGATGTGAAGATGCACAAAGCGATTTCGGTGATCCAGTTCAAGGTAGAAGGGCAGATTATCAAGAAAAATCCGGGATTTAAACTGGATAAACGCAATCTCCTGCATCATATTGACTATGAAAAGGGTACAATTGAACTGGATGGGAAAGAATATAAAATGCTGGATTCGAATTTTCCGACAATTGACCCGAAAAAGCCATATGCACTTACCAAAGAAGAAGAGGATATTATGGAGCGTTTGGAAAGGGCATTTGAAAACTGTGAAAAATTACAGAGCCATATGCATTTCCTGTTGAACAAAGGCGGATTATATAAAGTGTATAATGGAAATCTGTTATATCATGGCTGTGTACCATTAAAAGAAGATGGCAATCTGAAGAGTGTGAGGATTTTCGGTCATACATATAAGGGGAAAGGTCTCTATGAAGTCCTTGAAAGTTATGTAAGAAAAGGATTCTATGCTATGGATTCTAAGGAAAAAGAACGTGGAAAAGACATTATGTGGTATATCTGGCTGAGCGAGAATTCACCACTGTTCGGTAAAGACAAGATGGCGACGTTCGAACGTTATTTCCTGGCAGAAAAAGAGACACATAAAGAGAAGAAAAATCCATATTATCTGTTGCTGGAAGATGAAAAGGTAATCTGCCATATACTGAAAGAATTCGGACTGGAAAATGAAGATGCGCATATTATCAACGGTCATGTACCGGTAAAATGCAAAGATGGGGAAAAACCGATCAAGTGCGGCGGAAAAGTTCTGGTGATCGATGGTGGATTTTCGAGAGCGTATCAGAAAGAAACAGGTATTGCAGGATATACATTGATTTACAATTCTTATGGACTGATCCTGGCTGCGCATGAGCCGTTTGAATCTACAGAAGCGGCCATTGAGAAGGAAAGTGATATACATTCAGACAGTACCGTAGTTAAACGGACATTGGAACGTAAAAAAGTGGAAGATACCGATGTGGGAAGACATTTGAAAGAACAGATCGCAGATCTGGAAGTGCTCCTTGCAGCATACAGAAGTGGTGTGATAGCAGAGAGACTGTAGAAATGTAAAAAAATACCAGTATCAGCAGCATACGGATTTTGTATATATTTTCAAAAAATGCAGATATTACTGATGACAGGTAATACTTGATGGCAGATGAAAAATATACGAAAGGAAGATTGTACAATGAAACAATGGAAAAAAATGCTGCTGATATTAATGTGTGCAGGAGCAATGTCGGGGCTGACCGGCTGTGGAAATAATACAAATGATACAGATGATAACGCAGTAAATGAAGTGGAAGATGGTGTAGAAGACGGTGTGGATGATATCGTAGATGATCTGGATCCGGACGATACGGAAAAAAACGATACAGGAAAAAATGATACGGATAATACCAGATAGGAAAAGGGACACCTGATTGCTGCAAGGTAAGACAAAAAGTACAAAACAAGGATGCCGGGGTGAAGGAAAAATATCCTTCCGGCATCCTTCGTTGTTGTCCGGGGCATTCGCGGCAAACTGGACGGCTGTACTTTAGTGTGGTAAAATGGTTGAAAACGCAAAAAGGAGATAAACATTTATGAAATTCAGACCATGCATTGATATACATAACGGAAAAGTAAAACAGATTGTCGGAGGGAGCCTTCGGGATCAGGGAGACCAGGCGGAAGAGAATTTCGCGGCAGATCAGGGAGCCGATTATTTTGCGGAAATGTATAAAAAAGACGGACTGAAAGGGGGACATGTCATTCTCCTGAATCCGGCATCGTCGGAATATTACGGACAGACAAAAAAACAGGCATTAAAGGCATTGCATGCGTATCCGGGAGGATTACAGATCGGAGGCGGAATTACGGCAGACAATGCTTCGGAATATATCCGGGCAGGAGCAAGCCATGTGATCGTGACTTCTTATGTATTCAAAAATGGTGAAATCTACTGGGATAATCTGAAAAAATTATGTATGGCAGTGGGAAAAGAACATGTGGTTCTGGATCTGAGCTGCAGGAAGAAGGACGGAAGATATTATATCGTAACTGACCGCTGGCAGACATTTACCAATGTGGAGCTTGGAACGGAGATCCTTGGCAGACTGTCCGGCTATTGCGATGAATTTTTAGTACATGGTGTGGATGTGGAGGGGAAAGCTTCCGGAATAGAACAGGAGCTGATAAATATCCTGAAGCAGGCAGACATTCCGGTGACTTATGCAGGAGGTATCGGAAGTATGGAGGATCTGGAACAGATACGCAGAACCGGAAACGGAAAGGTTGATTTTACGATTGGAAGTGCGCTTGATCTCTTTGGTGGCAGGATTCCGTATGAAGTGATAAAAGAATATCATTAATGTGCCATGCGGAATCAAAAAGTAATCCCCTATAAACAGGTCGTAAATAAAGTGTTAACACTTTATAAATCAGTTGAATTGAGGTATGGATAGTGATAAAATAATGGATAAAGTGGTCGTTTCGCGACCTTAAAGAGAAATAAGGAGTATACATCGAATGAATATTATACAGAAAATATTTGGAACTCACAGTCAGAATGAGTTGAAAAGAGTATATCCGATCGCAGATGCGGTTATGGCACTGGATGAAGATATGCAGCGGCTTTCAGATGAAGAATTGAAAGCAAAGACAAAAGAATTTAAGGACCGTCTGGAAAATGGCGAGACTTTAGATGATATTCTCCCGGAGGCTTATGCAGTAGTGAGAGAAGCGGCAAGCCGTGTGTTGGGAATGAAGCATTACCGCGTACAGATCATCGGTGGAATCATCCTGCATCAGGGTCGTATTGCAGAGATGAAAACCGGTGAAGGTAAGACACTGGTCGCAACTCTGCCGTCATATCTGAATGCACTGGAAGGAAAAGGCGTACATGTTGTAACTGTCAATGATTATCTGGCAAAACGTGATGCAGAATGGATGGGACAGGTACATGAATTCCTCGGACTGACTGTAGGTGTGGTACTGAACAGCATGGATAATGATGAGAGACGTGCCGCATATGATTGTGACATCACATATGTGACAAATAACGAACTCGGATTTGATTATCTGAGAGATAACATGGTTATTTATAAAGAACAGCTTGTGCAGAGAGGGTTGAACTATGCACTGATCGATGAGGTCGATTCCGTACTGATCGATGAGGCGAGGACACCACTTATCATTTCCGGACAGAGCGAGAAATCTACAAAGCTTTACGAAGCATGTGATATACTTGCACGTCAGCTGGAACGTGGTGAGGCAAGCGGAGAATTCACCAAGATGAATGCCATCATGGGTGAGGACATTGAAGAAACAGGAGATTTCATTGTTAATGAAAAGGAGAAGAATATCAACCTTACCGAAGATGGTGTAAAGAAAGTTGAAAAGTTCTTCCATATCGATAACCTTGCAGATTCGGATAATCTGGAGATTCAGCACAATATTATTCTTGCATTACGTGCACACAATCTGATGTTCCGTGACAAGGATTATGTAGTAAAAGATGATGAAGTGCTGATCGTGGATGAATTTACCGGACGTATCATGCCGGGACGCCGTTATTCGGACGGACTGCATCAGGCAATCGAAGCAAAAGAACATGTAAAGGTTAAGCGGGAAAGCAAGACCCTGGCAACTATTACGTTCCAGAATCTGTTCAATAAATATACGAAAAAGTCAGGTATGACAGGTACAGCTCTGACAGAAGAAAAAGAATTTCGTGAAATTTACGGAATGGATGTTATTGAGATTCCGACAAACGTGCCTGTAAAGCGTCAGGATCTGGAAGATGCAGTGTATAAGACACAGAAAGAAAAGTTCAGAGCTGTGTGCGATGCAATTGAAGAGGCACACGCAAAACACCAGCCGGTACTGGTTGGTACGATCACGATCGACAATTCGGAACTGTTAAGTGGTATGTTAAAGCGCCGCGGCATCAAACACAACGTACTGAATGCCAAGTTCCATGAACTGGAAGCTGAAATCGTTGCACAGGCAGGTATCCATGATGCGGTAACCATCGCAACAAACATGGCAGGCCGTGGTACGGATATCAAACTGGATGATGAAGCAAGGGCGGCCGGAGGTCTTAAGATCATCGGAACCGAGCGTCATGAATCCAGACGTATCGATAACCAGCTGCGTGGACGTTCCGGACGTCAGGGGGATCCGGGAGAATCCAGATTCTACATTTCCCTGGAAGATGATCTGATGAGACTGTTCGGATCGGAAAGACTGATGAATGTGTTCAATACACTGGGGGTGGAAGACGGTGAGCAGATCGAGCACAAGATGCTTTCCAGTGCGATTGAAAAAGCACAGGAAAAGATCGAGAGCAACAACTTCGGAATCCGTAAAAATCTGCTGGAATATGACCAGGTAATGAACGAACAGAGAGAGATTATTTACGAAGAAAGACGCCATGTGCTGGATGGAGATAACATGCGCGATTCTATCTTCCACATGATGAATGATTATGTGGAAAATGCGGTAGACATGGTGACCAGTCCGGATCAGGATTATGATGAGTGGAATCTGACAGAATTGAATCTGACGATCCGGAATACGATTCCGATGGAAGTGATCACGGAAGAAGATGTCAAAGATATCAGTCAGACGGAACTGAAGCATATGCTGAAAGAACGTGCGGCAAAGGTTTACGAGGCGAAAGAATCAGAATTTCCGGAGCCGGAGCATATGCGTGAGATTGAGCGTGTCGTTCTCTTGAAAGTGATCGACGCAAAATGGATGGATCATATCGATGATATGGATCAGCTGCGTCAGGGAATCGGTCTTCAGGCTTACGGTCAGAGAGATCCAAAGGTTGAGTACAAGATGATCGGATACGAGATGTTTGATGAGATGACAAGAAGCATTGAGGAAGATACGGTACGTACGATCCTGCATGTCAAACTGGAACAGAAGGTAGAAAGAGAACAGGTTGCAAAAGTAACCGGAACGAATAAGGATGATACAGGAGTACGTGAGCCGAAGAAACGTGCCGAAAAGAAAGTATATCCAAACGATCCATGCCCGTGTGGAAGCGGAAAGAAATACAAACAGTGCTGCGGACGGAAGAATTAATTTCAGAATGCAGACGTATATGATATGAGATGACGGCGGCAGGGCTAACCCGGCTGCCGGATAAAGAAGAATATAAGAAAAGAAAGAGGTGGAAATGTGGTTGAATTAGATCAGTTCAAAACAATAATGAACGCTTATGAAGAACCTCTTGCCGAAATGAGGGATTCACTTTGACGTTGCAGGGAAAGAGCGGAGAATCGAAGAACTGGAACGAAAGATAGAAGAACCTGGATTCTGGGATAATCCGGAAGAATCACAGGAACTAATGAAAGAATTGAAGAATCTGAAAGAACTTGTGGAGACAATCCATAATCTCTACAGTTCTTATGAAGATATCGGTCTTTTGATCGAGATGGGATATGAAGATGAAGATCCGGAGATGGTAAAAGAACTGGAGGAAGAGATCCATACATTTGAAGAAGTGTTTGAAAAGCTGAAGATCCAGACACTGTTGTCAGGCGAATATGATTCCTGCAATGCGATCATGACGATACATGCCGGAGCCGGCGGAACAGAATCCTGTGACTGGGCAGGTATGCTTTATCGTATGTACAGCCGGTGGGCAGAGAGAAAGGGATTCACACTTCAGGTGCTGGATTTCCTGGACGGAGATATCGCCGGAATTAAAGCAGTTACATTTGAAGTGAATGGTGAGAATGCCTATGGCTATCTGAAATCAGAAAAAGGTGTCCACAGGCTGGTGCGTATTTCACCGTTTAATGCGGCAGGAAAACGCCAGACATCTTTTGCATCGTGCGATGTACTGCCGGATCTGAAAGATGATATCGATATTGAGATTGCAGATGATGATCTGAAGATTGATACATACCGCGCAAGTGGTGCCGGAGGACAGCATGTAAATAAGACGTCTTCCGCAATACGTATTACGCATCTGCCAACCGGAATTGTGGTACAGTGTCAGAATGAACGGTCACAGCATCACAACAAAGAAAAAGCAATGCAGATGTTAAAAGCAAAGCTGCAACTCATGAAAGAGCAGGAGCAGGCTGAAAAAGTATCAGATATCCGGGGTGAAGTGAAAGATATCGGATTTGGCAATCAGATCAGGTCTTATGTTATGCAGCCATATACACTGGTGAAAGACCATCGTACAAATGAGGAAAACAGTAATGTAAATGCCGTAATGGATGGTGATATTGATTCATTTATCAATGCATACCTGAAGAAGATCGCGAACGGCTAAAGGGAGGGAATATATGATCAATATAGCAGTAATGGGCTACGGGACAGTGGGTTCCGGAGTGGTAGAAGTCATCAATACCAACGGGGCACGTATCAATCAGAGAATCGGTGAAGAACTGAATATCAAATATGTGCTGGACATGAAAGATTTCCCGGGAGATCCGGTGCAGGACAAGATCATACATGATTTCGAGACGATCGTATCAGATGAAGAGGTACAGATTGTTGTGGAAGTGATGGGTGGTATCGAACCGGCGTATACATTTGTAAAACGCTGCCTGCAGGCCGGAAAGAGTGTGGCAACATCAAATAAGGCACTGGTGGCAAAGCACGGAGCAGAGCTGCTTTCCATTGCAGCGGAACATAATATTAATTTCCTGTTTGAGGCAAGTGTCGGAGGGGGTATTCCAATCATCCGTCCGCTGAATTCTTCTCTGACTGCAGACGAGATCGAGGAGATCACCGGAATCTTAAACGGAACGACAAATTATATGCTGTCCAAGATGTTTTACGAAGGGGCAGATTATGATACCGTCCTGAAAGAAGCACAGGCAAATGGATATGCGGAAAGAAATCCGGAAGCTGATGTAGAAGGTTACGATGCCTGCAGAAAGATCGCAATCCTGTCATCCCTGATCTCGGGACAGCAGGTCGATTTTGAAGATATCTACTGTGAGGGAATCACAGAGATTACGGTAGAAGATATGAAATATGCAAAGGCAATGGGAACAACGATCAAGCTGCTGGCGTCCAGCAGACGTTATGCGGGCAACAGACTGCATGCGATCGTAGCACCATGTATGTTATATCCGGATCATCCGCTCTACAATGTCAATGATGTATTTAATGCAATCTTTGTGCATGGAAATGTACTGGGAGATGCGATGTTCTATGGAAGCGGGGCGGGAAAACTTCCGACTGCAAGTGCCGTAGTTGCAGATGTGGTAGACGAAGCAAAACATCTGAACCGTAATATTATGACAATGTGGAAAGAAGAAAAGCTCCAACTGGAAGATAAGGCGGATTCCAAGAGAAGATTCTTTGTGAGAATTAAGGGAGATAAAGAAAAACTGATTCCACAGCTGAAAGAATCATACGGAGAGATTGAAGTCGTAAACGTTCCGGAACTGGAAGATGAATTTGGATTCGTAACACCTGTTATGATGGAAGGTGATTATGAGACCAGATCAAAACTTTACAAAGAGCAGATCGTACATATGATCCGTATCCAGGATTAATCAGATTGGTCTGTCACAGGAGGAAACATGTTAATAGTTAAGAAATTTGGCGGCAGTTCTGTTGCCAATAAAGACAGGATATTTAATGTGGCAAAACGCTGCATTGAAGATTACAGGGCCGGACATGACGTGGTGGTTGTACTTTCTGCAATGGGAGATACTACAGATGAACTGATCGCACTGGCGAATACGATCAATCCGGACGCAAAAAAAAGAGAACTGGATATGCTGCTTACTACAGGAGAACAGGTGTCGGTATCCTTGATGGCTATGGCAATGCAGGCACTGGATGTACCTGCTGTATCCCTGAATGCTTTTCAGGTTATGATGCACTCCACATCCCGTTACGGGAATGCCAGATTTAAAAGAGTAGACACCGAACGCATCATGCATGAACTGGATTCCAGAAAGATCGTGATCGTAACCGGATTCCAGGGAGTCAATAAATATGACGATATCACAACACTCGGAAGAGGCGGTTCCGATACAACAGCCGTTGCACTGGCGGCGGTACTTCATGCTGATAAATGCGAAATCTACACAGACGTAGACGGTGTGTTCACCGCAGACCCGAGAGTTGTAAAAACTGCAAAAAAACTGGATGCGGTTACTTATGATGAGATGCTGGAACTTGCAAGCCTCGGCGCAAAAGTTCTTCACAACCGTTCTGTGGAAATGGCAAAAAAATATAATGTGGAATTAGTGGTGCGGTCCAGCCTGAACCGTTCAGAAGGTACCGTAGTCAAGGAGGGTTCAAATATGGAAAAATTACTGGTTACAGGTGTGGCTGCAGATAAAGATACAGTCAGAATCTCTGTTATCGGATTAGAGGATAAGCCGGGGACGGCATTTGCTGTATTTAATACACTGGCTGCAAATAATATTAACGTAGATATCATTCTTCAGTCTGTCGGAAGAGAAGGAACAAAAGACATTTCCTTTACGGTTGCATCTGAGGATCTGCAACATGCGATTGAAGTACTGAATGCGAATAAAGAAAGACTTACGATCCAGGATATCACATGGAATGAAAAGGTTGCAAAGCTTTCCATCGTTGGAGCCGGAATGATGAGTAATCCGGGAGTAGCTGCGAAGATGTTTGAATCATTATACAATTCCAGAGTCAATATCAATATGATCTCCACATCCGAGATCCGTATTACGGTACTGATTCCGGAAGAAGATATTGAAAAAGCAATGAATGCAGTTCATGATGGATTTGGACTGGGAGCCTGAGAAAAAGTCGGGAAAAAAGGAAAGACAATTATTTATCTGAGTGAAGAAAACCGGTAGCGAGTTTACGCTTCTCATCGGAAGAAGAACGGAATGCGAATACAAGATCCACTTCTTCTTCGGTGAGATAGATGTAGTTACCGGTATTTTTTTCGATTCCCTGCATATAAGGAGTAACCGTCTCGCGCATGCCGGAAGGATATTCTGATCCGGGAATAAAATGTTCGGCTTCGAGATCACAGAGGATAAGCTGATCCATAGTAACGTGAAAATGTGCAGCAAAAGAAGCCAGATAACCAAGATCCGGCGTACGTGTACTGGTTTCATAATTGCTGCAGGCCTGACGGCTGATATTGAAGATATCAGCAATATCATCCTGCTTTAGACCAGATATGGTTCTGAGATAGAATAAGTTTTTGGCCAGTTGCAGATTTGCCATGTTAAACCTCCACAAGTTACATATTGCTGTTAGTATAACAATCTGACCATAAAATAGATATGATATGCAACAAGACGTGACAAAACACGAAAAAGCAACGAAACGTGGCGCAAAGATAAATATCAATTTATAAACGGCTCAGATAGCTGTTATGATATTTTCCGGAAAAAGTGACATCTTCGCCGAACCAGCCGGGAGCGGTGAAAGAATCTGCATCGTCTTCGGTTTGAAATTCTACTTCTACAAGCATAAGAGGCGCAAGGTCTCCTTCAAAGATATCAAGCTCTGCGGTGAGGCCGGAAGAAAGCGGGATCATATACCGTTTCTTTTTGATCAGGCGTCCATCAATCTTGCCAAGAAGATGATGATAGGATTCCCGGTCAAGAGGAAGGTTATATTCCTGACGGGACATCAGTCCGGCAGACTTGTAAGTGAGTTCGTACTTTTCATTATCACGACGGATACGTACAACAGGATTGGTGTTCAGATACCCCTGCTCGAGAAGGCGGCATGGGTAAGTTTCCAGCTGATCCGGCAGCTTTGCAACAAGATATTTTCGTTCTATTTCCATATTATAAGGTCTCCTTTCATTTGCGGTGAAATTATGATACAACAGTTTACAGAAAAAGTAAACGGTGATAGAATTTAGAATAAATAAGAGATGAGGAGGATAATGAAGATGAAAAAAGTATGCGTATTATTGGCAGACGGATTTGAAGAGATTGAAGGTCTGACTGTTGTTGATCTGTTAAGAAGAGCAAAGATATATGTAGATACAATATCCATCATGGATGATTACATCGTACATGGAGCACATGGAATCAATGTGCAGACAGAAGATTTATTTGATGAAGTAGATTTTGATGAATTTGATATGGTTGTGCTTCCAGGCGGAATGCCGGGAACCCTGAACCTGAAAAACCATGACGGAGTCAGATATGTGGTAAAACAGTATGCAAAAGAAGGAAGATATGTGGGAGCGATCTGTGCGGCACCTACCATATTAAAGAGCCTGGGGGTACTGGAAGGCAGGAGGGCAACCTGTTATCCGGGCGTGGAAGATGAGATGGAAGATGTCGTGCTGACAGAGACAGCGGTTGTAGTAGACGAGAATATTATCACCAGCCAGGGCGTTGGCACTGCAATTGATTTTGGACTGAAATTGATCGAGATTCTGGATGGCGAAGAAAAAGCGAAGGAAATCGCAGATTCCATAGTCTTTTAATAGTTTTTCATAAAATTTAATAAAAATAGAAGAAAAAAGCGGAAAAACACCGGATTTAAGCAAAAACGGGGACTAGATATTTACCAGAGTTTGTGTTATACTTCTGTGGTGAATGTATTGTAGTATACCCGCTTTTTTTCCGCTACCCATGAGGCGGGTTAGAAACAGGAGGAAATAGTAAATGAGTTTACAGGTAGAAAAGTTAGAAAACAACATGGCGAAACTTACTATCGAAGTTCCGGCCGATGATTTAGAAAAAGCGCTTCAGAGTGCATATATGAAGCAGAAGAACAAGATCGCTATGCCGGGATTCCGTAAAGGAAAAGTACCACGTCAGATGATCGAGAAAATGTATGGACCGGAGATCTTCTACGATGATGCAGCAAATGCACTGATCCCTAAGGCATATTCTGAAGCATATGAAGAGTGTGAACTTGAGATTGTTTCAAGACCGGAGATCAATGTTGTTCAGATTGAAAAAGGAAAATCATTCATCTTTACAGCAGATGTTGCAACAAAGCCGGAAGTAAAACTTGGTGAGTATAAAGGACTGGAAGTAGATAAAGTATCTACACGCGTAACTCAGAAAGAAGTAGACGCTAAGATCCAGGAAGAAGCAGAGAAAAATGCAAGAGAAGTTGTAGTTACAGACCGTGCGGTAGCAGACGGTGATGAAGTAATTCTCGACTTTGAAGGATTTGTTGATGGTGAAGCATTTGAAGGCGGAAAGGGAGAGAACTATCCACTGACTATCGGATCAGGATCGTTCATTCCTGGATTTGAAGAGCAGTTAGTAGGCGCTGAAGCTGAGAAAGAAGTTGAAGTAAAAGTTACTTTCCCGGAAGATTATCATGCAGAAGAATTAAAAGGAAAAGAAGCTGTATTCAAATGCACAGTTCATGAGATCAAAGCAAAAGAACTGCCGGAAATTGATGATGAGTTCGCAGCAGAAGTATCTGAATTCGATACATTAGAAGAATACAAAGCAGACGTAAAAGCAAAGATCAAAGAGCAGAAAGCAGCAGACGGAAAGAGAAATCAGGAAGATCAGGCTGTAGAGCAGGCTGTTAAGAATGCAGAATACGAGATTCCACAGCCAATGATCGAGACACAGACAACTCAGATGGTAGAGGATTTTGCACAGAGAATCCAGTCTCAGGGAATCACTCTTGAGCAGTACTTCCAGTTCACAGGACTGACCGCAGAGAAGATGATGGAAGATATGAGACCACAGGCAATCAAGAGAATTGAGACACGTCTTGTACTTGAGGCGGTAGCAAAAGCTGAAAATATCGAAATCACAGATGAGAAGATCGATGAAGAACTTGCCAAGATGGCTGAATCTTACAACATGGAAGTTGAGAAACTGAAAGAATTCATGGGTGAGAACGAGAAGAAACAGATGAAGGAAGATCTGGCAGTTCAGGAAGCTGTTACATTCCTTGTTGAGAATGCAGTAGAAAAATAAGAACGTCAGATCATAACATAGTATAGTCAGGAGGCATATACATGAGTTTAGTACCTTATGTCATTGAACAGACAAGCCGTGGAGAACGTTCTTACGACATCTATTCAAGATTATTAAAAGACAGAATTATATTTTTGGGCGAAGAAGTAACAGATGTATCTGCAAGTGTGATCGTTGCACAGCTTCTGTTTCTTGAAGCAGAAGATCCGGAGAAAGATATCCATCTGTACATCAACAGTCCGGGAGGCTCTGTAACAGCCGGAATGGCAATTTATGATACCATGCAGTATATCAAATGCGATATTGAGACAATCTGTATTGGTATGGCTGCAAGTATGGGTTCATTCCTTCTTACAGGAGGAACAAAGGGCAAGAGACTTGCACTCCCAAACTCTGAGATCATGATCCATCAGCCGCTTGGCGGAGCTCAGGGACAGGCAACAGAGATTCAGATCGCAGCAGATCACATCTTAAAAACTCGTCAGAAACTGAATCAGATTCTGGCAGAAAATACAGGACAGCCGTTAGAGGTCATCAACGCAGATACAGAAAGAGATAACTTTATGACTGCGGAAGAAGCCAAAGCGTATGGTCTGATTGACGAAGTCATCAAGAACCGCTAGGGCAGTCCTCAGACGAGGTGAAAAGTATGGCAGGAAAGAACGATGATCAGGTAAGATGCTCGTTCTGTAACAAGACGCAGAATCAGGTGAGAAAGCTGATTGCAGGTCCGAATGGGGCATATATCTGTGATGAGTGTGTGGATGTCTGCGCAGAGATTATAGAAGAAGAATTTGAATACGAGAACGGAAGAGAATGGAATCCGTTCTCGGATATCAATCTTTTAAAACCGGAAGAGATCAAAGCATTTCTGGATGAATATGTCATTGGTCAGGAAGAAGCGAAAAAAGTATTATCGGTAGCTGTTTATAATCATTATAAACGTGTAATGGCGGGAAGAAATATGGAAGTAGATCTTGGTAAAAGTAATATTCTCATGCTCGGACCGACAGGATGTGGTAAGACGCTTCTGGCTCAGACACTGGCAAAGATTCTGGGAGTACCGTTTGCGATTGCTGATGCAACAGCATTGACAGAGGCCGGATATGTCGGTGAAGATGTAGAAAACATTCTTCTGAAGATCATTCAGGCGGCAGACGGAGATATTGAACGTGCAGAGTATGGAATTATATATATTGATGAGATTGATAAGATTACAAGAAAATCAGAGAATCCATCGATTACCAGAGATGTATCGGGTGAGGGTGTACAGCAGGCGCTTTTGAAGATTATTGAAGGAACAGTTGCCAATGTACCTCCACAGGGAGGAAGAAAGCATCCGCATCAGGAGATGATCCAGATCGATACCACGAATATTTTATTCATCTGTGGAGGAGCCTTTGAAGGAATCGAAAAAATCGTTGAAAAACGTATCGATCAGAAATCAATCGGATTCAATGCAGAGATTGCAGAAAAGCATGAAGATGATGTGGACAGACTGCTTCAGCAGATTCTGCCGCAGGATCTTGTGAAATTTGGTCTGATTCCGGAAATCGTAGGCCGTGTACCGGTAACAGTAGCATTGGAAATGCTGGATAAAGATGCATTAATGAAGATTCTTACAGAGCCGAAGAATGCATTGACTAAACAGTATCAGAAGCTGTTGGAACTGGACGATGTAGAGCTTACATTTGATGATAAAGCACTGGAAGCAATCGCAGAGACTTCCCTGAAGAGAAAGACGGGAGCAAGAGGACTGAGAGCGATTATGGAAAGTATCATGATGGATATCATGTATAAAGCACCATCGGATGAGACATTAAAATCATGCCACATCACAGAAGATGTTGTAAAAGGAACAGGAGAGCCTGTATGTGAACATGCAGAACCTGACTCAGAAAGTGCATAATAAATGAAAAGAAAGACGGCGGGTGCGAAGAATAATTGTACCCGCTGATTTTATACCAAGATAATCCAGTCGGTGAACAGGAGTGTGAATATATGACAGGAGAAACCTATAGTCTGCCTATGGTTGCCTTAAGAGGACTTACGATACTGCCGGAAGAGGTCAGACATTTTGATGTAAGCAGGGAAAAATCACTGCAGGCGATTGAAGAGGCGGTAAAAAACGGCCAGAAGTTATTCGTCAGCGCTCAGAAGAATCTGGAAATAGAAGAGCCGGGAGCAGAAGATGTCTATCTGGTTGGCTGTGTTGTTACCATAAGGCAGGTAGTAAAATTACCAAAAAAAATGAGCCGTGTACTTGTATCCGGAGAAGTAAGAGCAAGTCTTGTAAGAATGGATAGTGAGACACCATATCTCCAGGCAACGGTAGTAGAACTGCCGGATGATGAAGTAGTATCCGGAGAGCGGGAAGAAGACGATCCAATGAACCGAGAAGCAATGATCCGTGGATTACAGGATGTCTTCAAAGAATATCTGTTAAAGAATCCAAAGCTTTCAAAAGAACTTGGCATGCAGGTGGAATCCATTCATGATCTGAAATACCTGACAGATGTGATTGCTGCAAATATGCCGTTTTCATTCGAAGATGCGCAGGAACTGCTGGAAGAGACGAACGTTATGAGACGGTATGAACTTCTGGTATATAAGATCGTGAATGAGATCCAGGCACAGAAAGTAAAAGAAGAGATCCAAAGTAAGGTGAAAGAACGTGTGGACAAGAACCAGAGGGAATACATCCTACGGGAAGAACTGAAAGTAATCCGTGAGGAACTTGGTGATGACAATACCATGTCGGATGCGGATGAATTCCAGCAGGCGGCAGATGCATTGAAAGCTTCGAAAGAAGTAAAAGAAAAGCTGAACAAAGAAATCAAAAGATTCCGCAATTCCATGAATTCCCCGGCGGAAACAGGCGTTATCCGGACCTATATCGAAACAATGCTTGAAATGCCATGGGATAAAACTTGCAAAGAGCATAAAGATATTGCATTTGCAAGACAGGTACTGGATGAAGATCATTACGGTCTGGAGAAAGTAAAAGAACGAGTACTTGAATATCTTGCAGTACGGGCGCTTACGAAAAAAGGCGAAGCACCGATCATCTGTCTTGTGGGTCCTCCGGGAACCGGTAAAACTTCGATTGCGAAATCTCTTTCCAGGGCGTTGAAGAAGCCGTATGTGAGAATTTCGCTTGGAGGTGTCCGTGACGAAGCGGAAATCCGGGGGCACAGAAAGACTTATGTAGGAGCAATGCCGGGAAGAATCGCAAATGGAATGAAACAGGCAGGAGTCAAGAATCCACTGATGCTGCTGGATGAGATAGATAAAGTCAGCAATGACTATAAAGGAGATACATTCTCAGCACTTCTGGAGGTTCTGGATGGCGAACAGAATAATAAGTTCGTAGACCATTATCTGGAAGTGCCGATGGATCTGTCGGAAGTGTTATTTATCACAACGGCAAACAGCCTGCAGACCATTCCAAGGCCGCTTCTTGACCGTATGGAAGTCATTGAGGTTACCAGTTATACAGAAAATGAAAAACTGCATATTGCGCAGGAACATCTGATTCCAAAGCAGATCGAAAAGCATGGACTGAAAGCAGATCAGCTGACCATCAGTAAAAATGCGATCTGGAAGATGGCAAGAAATTACACAAAAGAAGCAGGGGTCAGACAGTTGGAACGTAAGATCGGTGATATCTGCCGTAAATCAGCAATGGAGATCCTTGAGAAAAAGAAGAAATCCATTCATGTGACAGAGCGGAATATGGAACACTATCTGGGTAAGGAACTTTACAGTTATCAGATGGCAAATGAAGAAGATGAAGTTGGTATTGTGCGTGGACTCGCATGGACCAGTGTCGGCGGTGATACACTCCAGATCGAAGTGAATATGATGCCGGGAGAAGGAGAAATCCTGCTGACCGGACAGCTTGGCGATGTCATGAAAGAGTCCGCGAGAACCGGTATCAGTTATATCCGTTCCGTAAGCAAAGAGCATGATATTACAGATGATTTCTTTAAGAAACATGATATACATATCCATATTCCGGAGGGAGCCGTTCCAAAAGACGGACCATCTGCCGGTATTACAATGGCAACTGCAATCATGTCTGCGGTGACAGGAAGAAAAGTACGGGCAGACCTCGCTATGACAGGAGAGATTACACTGCGCGGACGTGTACTCCCGATCGGAGGGCTGAAAGAAAAGCTTCTGGCTGCAAAAAATGCAGGAATGAAGACCGTACTTGTCCCGGCAAAAAATGAAAGAGATGTTGAGGAAATTTCAACAGAGATTACAAAGGGACTGGAAATTAAATTTGTAACACACATGAATGAGGTGCTGAAAGAAGCACTTGTATAGTCAGATCTTCTGGCACGGGTCAGGAGATGGATCAAAGGAGAAATATATGATAATCAGAAATATTAATCTGGAAACCGTATGTGGAATCACCAGCAAACTTCCGGAGAATACACTTCCGGAGATTGCATTTGCAGGAAAATCCAACGTAGGAAAGTCATCCCTGATCAATGCGCTTATGAACCGCAAATCATACGCAAGAATATCTGCAACACCGGGAAAGACACAGACAATCAACTTCTATAATATTAATGAGGCATTATATCTGGTCGACCTGCCGGGTTACGGATATGCGAAGGTATCCGAACAGGAGAAGATCAAATGGGGACAGCTGATCGAACGTTATCTGCACGGGTCGAAGCAGTTGAAAGTAGTATTCCTTCTGATCGATATCCGTCATAAACCATCCGGTAACGACAAGATGATGTATGAGTGGATCGTGTCACAGGGATTCCATCCGGTGATCATTGCAACAAAACTCGATAAGATCAAACGCAGCCAGAAAGACAAACAGATCAAGATTGTAAAAGAAGGTCTGGGAGTGTTACCGGGAACAATTGTCATCCCGTTCTCATCAGTGACGAAACAGGGACGTGATGAGATATGGGAGCTGGTGGAAAGAAATTATCTGAATACTCAGGAGAATGAAGAATAGACAGAATCCATTTCAGATGGTAATTAATGAGATAAAGTTTGTCAAAGGATTGACAAACTTTATCTTTTTTGTTATGATTAGACTAAAGTACAAACGTTGGTCTAAAACGGGTAAAAAATGTGAAAATAACAAGTATAATAAGAGGAAAGGAGAATATCATGGATCTGATAACCAATATCCAGAAGTATTCTATTCATGACGGGGACGGAATCCGTACGACTGTATTTTTTAAGGGATGTCCGTTAAAGTGTGTGTGGTGTCATAATCCTGAGACACAGCGCTTCGAGCAGGAAATTCAGTATGATGCGGAGAAATGTACCGGTTGCGGCGTATGCGCAAAAGTCTGTCCGAACGGCGCGGTCACCATGGAAGACGGAAGACCGAAGCTGGATAAAAAACTTTGTAAGCTCTGCGGAAAATGTGAGAATTTCTGTACACAGGGAATCCGGGAGATCGTTGGCCAGGAATATCCGGTAAAAACACTTGTAAAGGAACTGATGAAAGATCTGATGTTCTATGAACAGTCCGGCGGTGGAGTTACACTTTCCGGTGGTGAAGTGATGGCTATGTCTACAGATTATGTACTTGCGATCGCAAAAGCCTTGAAGAAAGAAGAAGTATCGCTTACAATTGATACATGCGGATATGTTCCGTATGAGAAGTTCGAAGCAATCCTTCCATATGTCGATACATTTTTATATGATGTAAAGGTAATGGATCCGGAATTACATAAGCAATATATCGGAGTAGACAATAAACTGATCTTAGATAATCTTGTAAAACTTTCAGATGCAGGAGCAAGGATATACATCCGCATCCCTACTGTTAAGGAAGTAAATGGAAACGAAGAGAATATGAAAGAGACGATCCGTTTCCTGAAAGAACACGGTATTCACCCGGCACAGGTTAATTTGCTGCCATATCATAATACGGGAAGCAGTAAATATCCGAAGCTGGATATGGAATATAAAGGTAATGACTTGAATGCACCGACAAAAGAAGAGATGGAGGGGTTTGTGAAACTCTTCCAGGAAGCAGGTTTTTCTAACACAAAGATAGGAGGTTAAAACAATGGCTGAAAAAAGAGGCATGAACGAAAGAATCCAGAAGTTAAGAGAACTGAGTGTTACAACACCGGTACACATCGATCTGGAAAGAGCAAAGATCGAAACAGATTTTTACAGAGAAAATGACGGAAAATATTCTATCCCGGTTATGAGAGCTATGGTGTTAAAAGAGTATTTTTCAAAGAAGACACTTTACCTTGGAGACGGTGAGCTGATCGTAGGAGAGAAGGGAAAAGATCCACAGGCATCTCCGACATTCCCGGAACTTTGCTGTCACAGCGTTGAGGATATGACAGTTATGAGTGAGCGTGATCTGGTATCCTTCCACACAACAGAAGAAGACAGAAAACTCCAGGCAGAAGAGATTATTCCGTTCTGGAAGGGAAGAACTATGAGAGAGAGACTTCTGGCTTCCATGACTTCGGAATGGAACGACTGTTATGCAGCAGGTATGTTCACAGAGTTTATGGAGCAGAGAGGACCTGGACATACATGTGGTGGAGAACAGGTATTTACAACAGGATATCTGGACTATAAAGAGAAGATCAAAAAGACAATGGATGCTCTTGATTTTATGAATGATCCGGATGCACTGGATAAAATGGAAGAGTTAAAGGCCATGGATATTTCCTGTGATGCAGTGATCATTCTTGGTGAGAGATATCATGACTTAGCATTGGAGATGGCAGAAAAAGAGGCTGATCCGGTACGTAAAGAAGAATTAAAACAGATCGCAGCCAATCTGGAGGTTGTACCTGCACATGCACCACAGACATACTGGCAGGCAATCCAGTTATACTGGTTTACACATCTGGCAGTTACAACAGAACTGAACCCATGGGATGCATTCAGCCCGGGACGTCTTGACCAGCATCTGATCAAATATTATGAAGCAGATACAGAAGCAGGAATTCTGGATGATGAGAGAGCCAAAGAACTGTTAGAGTGCTTATGGGTAAAATTCTACAATCAGCCTGCACCGGTTAAAGTAGGTATCACATTAAAAGAAAGTGCTACATACACAGACTTTGCAAATATCAATACAGGTGGAGTTACACCGGACGGACGTGATGGTGTCAATGCAGTCAGCTACCTGATCCTTGACTGTATGGACGAGATGAAGCTGGTTCAGCCAAACTCTAACGTAACGATCAGTAAGAAGACCCCTGCACGTTTCCTGAAGAGAGCATGCGAGATCTCAAGAAAGGGATGGGGACAGCCTGCGTTCTACAATACAGAAGCACAGACCATGGAGCTTATCAATGCAGGAAAATCACTGGAAGATGCACGTCGCGGCGGATCTTCAGGATGTGTTGAGACAGGAGCATGGGGAAGTGAAGCATACATCCTGACAGGATACCTGAATATTCCAAAAGTATTCCAGCTGACACTTTATAATGGATTTGACAAGGAATCCGGAAAACAGCTCGGCCTTAAGACCGGTGAAGCAAAAGATTTCAAGTCTTATGATGAATTATGGGATGCATTCCAGAAACAGCTGAAACATTTTATTGATATTAAGATTCGCGGAAACAATGTGATCGAGAAATTATATGCAGAGAATATGCCGGCACCTTGTCTGTCAGTGGTAACAAATGACTGCATCAGCAATGCAAAAGATTACAATGCAGGTGGAGCAAGATACAATACAAACTATATCCAGGGTGTAGGTATCGGAACAGTTACCGACTGTATCACATCTGTTAAGTATAATGTATTCGATAAGAAGAATTTCACAATGGAAGAGCTGCTTGAAGCTATGGATCATAACTTCGAAGGTTATGATGCAATCTTCCGTATGGTACATGACAAGACACCGAAGTATGGTAACGATGATGATTATGCAGATTCTGTTATGCAGGATGTATTCAACCTGTATCATGACCTGATCACAGGACGTCCGACCATGAGAGGCGGAAAATACGGAGTAGATATGCTTCCTACTACATGTCACGTATACTTCGGAGAAGTGATCGGAGCAACTGCAAACGGAAGAAAAGCGAATGTGCCTGTATCGGAAGGTATCTCACCAGAGAAGTCTGCTGATACAAACGGACCTACAGCTGTTATCAAGTCATGCTCTAAGATGGATCATCTTGCAACAGCAGGAACACTTCTGAACCAGAAGTTTACGCCTGATGTTGTTGCCGGAGAAAAAGGTCTTGAGAATATGTCAAGCCTGATCCGCAGCTACTTTGCAATGGACGGACATCACATTCAGTTCAATGTCATCGACAGACAGACACTGATCGAAGCACAGAAACATCCGGATGATTACAGAGACCTGATCGTTCGTGTTGCCGGATACAGTGACTTCTTCCGTAACTTAAGCAAACCGTTACAGGATGAGATCATCAACCGTACAGAACAGTCATTTGAATAAAATGAAATCTGCAGGGTAAACCTGAAGATAATTAAAAAATAAAAAAGTCCTTAGGCAGGAATCGTGATGCCGGCTGTTGCCGGATGTATAAATTCTTGTTTAAGGACTTTTTTTAGGCTTGACAGCAAAAAATATGATATGATATCAGTAAACGTAGAAATACAGAAAAAAATTAAGAAAAGAGATGGAGAAAAGTTATGAATCTAAAAGGAGTGAATTTGAAAAAGAAAAGGACAAAAATTCAGATGGCGCTGACGGTTTTCGTTATACTGTCGGTAGTCAGACAGTTTTTCCTGGGAAATTACCACAATATGTTTCTGGGAATTCTGACCCTGTTTTTGTTCATGGTACCCGCTGTATTAGATCAGACACTGGGAGTAACGATTCCGGTAGGACTGGAGACGGTGATTCTGATTTTTATCTTTTCGGCAGAAATACTGGGAGAGATCAACGCATTTTATGTAAAGATTCCTGTTTGGGATACCATTTTACATACGACAAACGGTTTTCTTATGGCGGCAATTGGATTTGCACTGATCGACCTGTTTAACAGAAGTGACCGGTTCTCAATTAAGATGTCTCCGTATTTCGTGGCATTTTTTGCATTTTGTTTTTCGATGACAGTCGGTGTATTGTGGGAGTTCTTTGAATTTTCAATGGACTGGTTCTTCGGACTGGATATGCAGAAAGACTGGATCCTTCCATCGATCAGCTCTGTGAAACTCAACCCGACAGGTGCAAATGTCCCGGTGCATGTGGACATCCAGTCAGTGGTGATCAATGGCGAAAAATGGAATCTGGGTGGATATCTGGATATCGGAATAGTGGATACGATGAAAGATCTGATGGTGAATTTTATCGGAGCGGTGGTGTTCTCGATCATCGGAATTCTATATCTGAAGCACCGTGGCAAGGGAAAACTTGCGGCATCACTGATCCCGCAGGTAAGAGACGAGAAGGAGCAGAAGAGATAAAAAGAACCGGATAAGAGTGGATTATGGAAAAGAATATACAGAAGATCAAAATAAAGAACCAATTGGAATTATGGGCATTCTGTGCGGTCATAGGAACTGTGGCGGGAGCTTTGGTCTGGGCATTGCTGAAGATCATGGCATCAGGAACAGAAATGATATGGGAGTGGATACCGGAAAGAATTCATATTCCGTATTATACAGTGCTCGTGTGTACTGTGGGCGGAGCCATTATCGGGATATTTCGAAAGTTATACGGGGATTATCCGGAAGATATGGAAACCGTCATGGGAAAAGTAAAGAAAGAAAAAAGATACGAATATAAAAATATGCTGGTCATGATGATCGCAGCACTGCTGCCGCTTCTGATCGGAAGCAGTGTAGGTCCGGAGGCAGGACTTACCGGGATTATCGTAGGCTTATGTTACTGGGCAGGAGAGAATCTGAAATTTGCAAAACAGAATACAAAGGAATATTCACAGATCGGTGCAGCCGTTTCCCTTAGTGTGTTATTTCATGCGCCGTTATTTGGAATCTTTGAGGTGGAGGAGGATCCGGATATGCAGCTGGCAGATCCGGGCCGGGGCTCCAAGATCTTCATATATGGAATTGCACTTGCAGCCGGAACCGGAAGCTATGCGGGACTTTCCGCTTTGCTGGGCGGAGGAATGTCCGGTTTTCCGTCATTTGATACAGTTGCGGTACAGAGAATCGATTATGTGATGATGCTTGTGTATATGTTCTGTGGATGTGTACTTGCATATTTTTATGAGACGACACATACGGTAACCGGAATCATTGCCGGAAAAATTCCGGGTGTCGTAAAAGAAATTCTGGCGGGGTTATGTCTGGGTGTGATCGGAATGTTGATACCGGCAGTGATGTTTTCGGGAGAAGAGCAGATGGGTGTTCTTATGAAAGAGTATGCCGGTTATATGGCGATAGCATTGATCGGCGTAGCATTTCTGAAAATCATATTGACAAATCTCTGTATCCAGTTTGGATTAAAAGGAGGACATTTTTTCCCAGTTATTTTTGCGGGAGTATGTCTGGGATACGGACTTGCGATGCTGTTCTTCGGACAGCAGGGGGACAGTCATGTTGTATTTGCGGCGGCGATTGTAACATCGACACTTCTGGGCGGTATCATGAAGAAGCCGCTGGCGGTGACCATGCTTTTGTTCCTGTGTTTTCCGGTGAAGATGTTTATATGGATATTTATTGCAGCAGCAGTGGGAAGTAAATGTGTGAAGAAGATGGGAAAAGAAGTATAGTGAAAATACCCGTTATCAGTATGTATTTCGATGATGCAAACAGGAATACATATTGACAGCGGGTATTTTTTAACGGAATTTGCGGACTTTCTGCGAGATATGTTCCAGTTCCTCTTTTGAAAGCTCCGGGAGCCGTTCCAGCTTATCCATGAACATAGCAAGTGTTTCTTTTTGCTGCATTTCAACCAGTTGTGTGTAGAAGTTTACGACAACACCTGTGACGATCGCAACGACAAAAATAGTGTAAATCGTGAGCAGGACGGAACAGATCTTTCCAATCAGTGTGACGGTAACAATGTCTCCAAATCCGGCGGTAGAGATGACGGCGTAACAATACCACAGCGCATCACCATAGCGGTGGATATCCGGTTCGACAAGCCGGATAACGGCGGCATCGGCCAGAAGGAAGAGGACAAAACCTAAAAGAATATGATCTGCCCGTGTACGTTTTAAAATTCCCCATAAGATTCTGAGTTTTTTCATAATCTGCTTCTCCTTGTATCCGTGTAAAAACTGATTTAAGTATATCATGAAATGCGTAAAAGTGTTCGGCATTTTTGATAATAAAATAAAAGTAATAAAAAGCATAGAACAAACATTCGATTTGGTTCTGTACTTTTTTTCTCCTGAATGATATACTATACAAGTAACAATACTAAAAATACAACTACTATTTCTAAAATATCACCGCCAGACAGAGCGGCTTAGGAGAAATCATATGGATCATTTTGAATTAGTATCACAATACAAGCCGACCGGTGACCAGCCGCAGGCAATCGAGGATCTGGTCAAAGGCTTTAAAGAAGGAAATCAGTGCCAGACACTGCTTGGTGTCACCGGATCTGGTAAGACATTTACGATGGCGAATGTTATTCAGCAGATCAATAAACCGACGCTTGTCATTGCGCATAATAAGACTCTGGCTGCGCAGCTATATGGAGAATTTAAAGAGTTTTTCCCGAATAACGCAGTGGAATATTTTGTCTCCTAGCATGAGAAAGTCACAAAACGGGTAGTATTTTGTGGTATGCGGGTGGTTGAATATCCAGATGTTGTGGAAGTGGTAGTGGTGAGAGTATAGGTGAAAAGCGGGTGGATGAAGAGGTTTTGTGACTTTTCATTGCCTGCTTTTTGATTATAATTAAAAATATAGTGTATGAACATAAAATACTTGTTATAATTTATAAGAAATATAAATATGACAGGTAGGCTGGTAGCAATTATGTGTGAGAGAAAAGGAGTAATGTATGATTGTATATCATGGATCAACAGAAATTATAAAAAACTAGATACAGTATATTCGAAAAAGTATCTGTTTTTGGTTGAGAATTTTATATTAGAAGCCAGTGAGAATGGAACATAGTGAATTTTTAAAGGGCTTCCTGATAGATGGGAAACTTTTGAATCGACTGAAGAGAATTAAGTGTTTTACAAGATTATGTTGGTGACAGTTTTTTAAGAGGAAAAACTTTAATGCGGTGAAAAGGAGAAATGTTAAAACTTGAAAAATCGACAAATGATGACAATTTATTGAAAGTTATGTGTATTATATATGTGAGAAAAAAGTATTAAATATAATTAAAAGGAGTACAACTGTGGAAAATGTTTTTGAACATGATGCGATTCCAACATGGAGCGGGTTTATATATCAAGGAAGAATAGCGGTTTATTTGGCAATTAAAAAAATAATTGAATTAAGGGATGGCAACAAAATATCAGAAATAGATAAATATGCAATAGAAATGGAAAAATGTGAAGATATAGCAATTGTATATCAGTGCGAAAAAGAAAAGCGGGAGTACATTTCTATTCATCAGGTAAAAAATGAAAAAGAAAATGCACTTGGTGCGTATAAGAAGCCTTTAATTCAGCTTATGTTAGAAAAAGGTTATTATACAAAAGATAATGGTGATGCGCCCGATGCATATCTTCATATAGCGAATAGGGTAAGAATACAAAATAAGGATTTTGAAACAGAGTATTTAGAAAATATTAAAAATTGGAAACAGAAAATATTGAATTATTATAATGCAGTTGATGAGGCATGTAAAAATTTCACATACAATCCCCATTTTTATGAGGAGTTGCTAAAAGCAATAGATACAGAACCTATTGGCATAGATAGAAGTGAATATAAGAAGCGATATAATGCGGTGATAACATATTGTAAAAAAGTGATGGAGAATAATGACTCTAAGGATATTCTCAAATTGAAAGAAGAGTTGGAAAATTTGAAAGATTATTTATTAAACAAATTTGCAGTGCCTAATATTAGCAATGAAGTAACAATATATGAGTATGATACTGGCTTAAAATATTTTGATGCAACGAAAATATTTGATGAGATAGTGGGATTAGTGGAAAAATATAAAGGAACAGTTGAAGGATGGTCTAAAGAGCAGTATAAGTATTTAGCTGATAAAATATTAAATTATATAGATAAAACAATTCTTGAACGGCATAAAAAATTACAAGAAAATAATGGTGTAGTAAAAGAAATTTCATTAAGTACAATAAAAGATATAATGGATAGCGTTATTGAAAATAATGAAAAGGAGGCAAATGTATTAGCTTTAAAGAGAGGGTATATAGAGACTTTAGAAAAATTTTGTGAAAAATGCAAACGAAGTAATGATTATACGTGTCAGGATATTGGGTGTAAATTACAACAAGCGGAATATAGAAAAGAAAATTTAAATGAAGAGGATTTTGTCAAGTTTTGCTACAATTTGAGACCGGAGTGTGAAAAGAAAATAGAAGACAGGGCGTGTATAGCTGATTTAGGCAATAAGGATGGATTAATAGAATCCGTTTTTCCAATAATAAAAGAAATACCATCGGAAAGATTTATGAGCAAAGAAGACGAGAGACAATTAAAGGTTAGAAATTATGATAAAACAGCATTTATAACGGCAATCACTAATTCGGATGCGGAGGATACTGTATTAGGAATTGAGCAGGCAATGGATAAAAATTCAGTTATGATAGAATCTATTTTTGATGCGGATCAGCTTGTAACTACGAGGTTAGAAGCTGAGGAAAATATTTGGAATCAGAGTTGTATAAAAATCCGCAGCGATGAAATTGGAGATGGTCAAAATGTTGAAAATAGAGATGAGAAAAGTATTTATGTGCCGAAAAGACCAGAGTTTGTAAAGGCAGAAAATTTAATTAAAGATATGGAGAAAGATGGAGAATGAGAGAATTTATAGAAGCATTATTTGAGAAAGAAAATAAAATTGAGTTTCAATATGAAGATTATGAAATGTCATTTTTTGCAGGAAGATTTAAGAGTTATTATTTGATTTTTTATATAAGGACTCAGGCGGAATTAATCGATTTATGGAAAAATACAAGTTCTATTTTTAAAACGATAAAACAAAATGAAGATATTTATAACAATAATATGGATAAAAATATTGTATGTGTTTATTGTTTAAATGTATCGGAAGAAGAATATTATGAAACAGGAAAAACAGGAACGATAAGTGGGTTAAGTAAAACGATAAGTTCGATTGAAGAGGATTTGAACTTTTTTATAAAACATGTATTTTTATATACAGACAAAATGAATAATGATGCTAATCAATATATTGGAGAATTTAATGCATTGTGTAAAAAGTACTTAACGATAGAGAATTTTGAACAATATAAAAATGAAATAGAAGAAAGTTATCTTTTTGATTTTTTGATGAATTTATTTATAAAATTTCCATTTTTAAAAATTGGAGAATATATGCGTCAGAATCAAGAAGGACAAGAATATCGTACGGCAACAAGTTTTATAGAAGAAAAAATAAAAAAAGATAAAATTGATATAGAAAAGATGCAGGAAATAATGGACTCTTTGGAAGAAACCGAAAATATAGGTACGGATGATGCAATATTTAAATGGATTGATAACCTGGATTTAGAAGAGGAGGAAAAAGAAATACAATGAGAATACGAGAAATAGAAGCAGAAAATTTTAAGTTGTTTACTAAAAATTTTCATGAAGTGAATGAAATTGAAAAATCCGATTTAATTGTATTTAATGGACCTAATGGATATGGAAAAACAAGTGCTTTTGATATTATTGAATTTTGCCTCACAGGAACTATAAAGAGAATTGGAAAATATAATGAGGAATTAGCTGTAAAAAAGACGGAAGCATTTGATAATAAGATTCTTATTTCTGATGAAACGAAAGAAGCATTTGTAAAAATTTTATTTGATAATGATGGAAAATGTATTGAAATAAAATATACATACTTCCCGGCGAAAAATAAGAAACGTGGAGCTTCGAAGGAAAATAATCCTCATAATATATTCGGATGTTTTAATAGAGAAATTATATGTGATGGAGAGAAAATATATAATCAGGAAAAGTTTTTAAGCGAAATACAATTTGATGATATAGAAGAAATATTTGATAAATGTTGTTTCTTGTCTCAAGATGAACATTTACAATTTTTGAAAGCTGCAAAAAAATCCAAAGCAGAGGGGTTAAATTTTTTACTTGATGTTCCAACAGAATGGGAGAAAGAGCAGGAAAAAGTAAATAAAAAAATAGATCTTTTAAGTAATAAAAAGTCAAAAAATACTTCCTATATTCCAAGACTAAAAAGTAGACAAGAGAAAGAAAAACAGAAACTGACAGAATTAAAAGAGAAAATGTTGGAAAGTCAAGAGGATACTTCGATAACTTATCGTAGATTATATACAAATAAAAATGTTAGTTGGGACAATGAAAACTTTCGAATAGATGAAATAACATATAAGAATTCAATAAAAGAGATAGATGATTTGATATATTTTTCGGAGCATAAACAAGAATGTGGAGATTATCATTGGAATTTACCGTATCAGGATTATATAAAGGAATACAATGGAGATAAAAATATATCATTTGAAGAATATCCACTAGAGTATGCTTATAGATTTATTAATTTATTAAAAAGAGAAAAAGATATAGAAGAAAAATATGAAAAAGAAAAAAGATATAGGACAATTATAGATTGTATTCAGAAAAGACAATTTGATAATTTGAATTGGGATTTTCTCCAAAAGGAAGAATTATTAGAAGCAGAAGTAATCGATGTTATAAAAATACAATTAGGAGAAGTGGACTCGTTAAAGCGGACACAGGGGATAGTTCAAGAAGCGATATCAACATTGAAAGAATCAAGAGAAACGTTAGTAAGTAAAGCAGACGTAATAATGAAAGAAGAACTGATTAGTTCAAAAAATTGTCCGCTTTGTGGAGCATCTTATTCTGATAGAGAGCAATTAAATGAAAAAATAAAGGAAGAGACAAATGTATTAAACAAAATATCAGATGAAACAACAACGCGAATCCAAAATATAAAGAAGAAAATATACGAAGAATATTTAGAAAAGGTAGAAGAAAAAATTCAAATAAAATTGGAAAATTCAATTTCGGATGAGACTTATGCGGATTTACAAAACGTAAAAAAGAATAAAGCTAAAATATTTGATTTAGAACAGTTACTTCAAAAAATAGAAATTGAAATAGACAATGAAGAAAAAAGCGAGGAGTCTCTTTTGCCTGGCTATAATATGCTTATAACAAGAATAAAAGAAAAATTGAGACCTGTAGCAGAAGAAATTTCAATGCAATTAAAAGAGAAGGATTTTGAGTATTATTATGAGAGATTTTATGATAAAAATCTAGAATTATTTTTTGAAATCAACAAAGAAGAATTATGTGAGAAAAGAAAGTATATTAATGGAATAAGACATAATTTTTATATTGCAGAGATGAATAAGAAAAATAAGGAAATAGAAATCCTTACAAGTAGAATTGACAAGTTAGAAAAGGTAGTTGAGAAATTAAAGGAGTATTCTGAGGCACTGAAACAGGGAATAAAAGAGTATAAAAAGAAAATTATTAGTGATATAGAACCATTATTGCATGTATATACTGCAAAAATTTTACAACAAAAATTTAACGGTAAAAGTATTTATATTTCTACAAATGAAGCTGTTGATAGTATTCAGTTTGTTAATTCAATGAAAGATAGGCAGGATATTTTGTATAGCATGAGTTCAGGACAACTTTCAGCAGTTGCAATTTCATTTTTGCTTTGTATGAATCAGGTTTATGGAAAACATAATCCGTGTTCTGTTTTGTTAATTGATGATCCGGTGCAGACGATAGACGATGTCAATATGGTAGGACTTGTGGATCTTTTAAGATACGAGTTTGAGGATAGGCAGATATTCATATCAACACATGAACAAACATTTGAATGGTTTTTAAGATATAGATATTCGAAAGCAAATAAAGCGGTAAAAATATTTAATATGAAAGAGATTATGTTGAATGAAGAATAAAAAGAATTGCTGTTAATAGGTAATTGCTTAAGTTTATGTGCTCATGAACATAGTAGTAATAAAAGGTGACATGAAAGAGTAAATTCCATTCTGCATTCTGCTTTAATTTCGCTGAAATAACAAGAGATTTGGAAAAGGTAAAATAACAAGAGTTTCAAGGGATAAAGCTTCATAAATGGTATTATCAAAAAAGAAATTCTATAGCACATTATAGGGCGATACATGAACCTGTTAAGTTAGATGCCGCAGATTGGAATACAATGATAAAATTTAATTTTGAAGTTATAGAATACTTATATGATAAATAATAAAAAGAAACTTTAGAAATGTTGATACATAGCCGATTGGTTCAATACGAGTCAGTCGGCTTTTTCATACCCATTTTTATACATAGCCAGTCCCGTAAAACGGATTGGCTATTAAATTTTTCAAGGAAGGAGGAAACTATATGACCAAGTGTAAAGTAATTGCCCTTGCAAATCAGAAGGGAGGAACAGCAAAGACCACAACTACATTAAATCTGGGAATCGGTCTTGCACATCAGGGGCGAAAAGTATTATTGGTTGATGCTGATCCACAGGGGGATTTAACAACTGCATTGGGGTGGACGAATGCAGACAGTCTTTCGATTACATTAGAAACACAAATGAAGAAGATATTACAAGACGAACCGTTTGTGTATAATGAAGGCATTTTGCACCATGAAGAAGGAGTGGATATTATTCCGACTAACATTGAGCTATCGGGCATGGAAATCTCACTGGTAAATGCCATGAGCAGAGAGCAGACTTTAAAGCTGTACCTGGCAGATTTGAAAAAGGATTATGATTATATCCTGATTGATTGTATGCCTAGTCTGGGAATGTTGACTATCAATGCGTTAGCTGCCGCAGACAGTGTAATTGTTCCGGTGCAGGCTCATTATCTTCCACTAAAAGGCATGACACAGTTAATGAAAACAATCGGTAAGGTACAGAGACAGTTAAATCCCGATCTGAAGATTGATGGAGTATTGTTGACACTTGCAGATATGAGGACAAAACTTGCAAGGACAACAGAGGATAGCCTTAGAGAGAATTATGGGAAATATATCCGGATTTTCAAAACTGTTATTCCAGTGGCTATCGCCGCGGCAGAAAGCAGTGCGGCAGGACAGAGCATTTATGAGTATGACAAGAATGGAACTGTTGCAAAGGCGTATGCAGAATTTACGAGGGAGGTGATTCAGTGTGGCGAAAAGCAGAGAAATAAACATGAATCTTCCCTCAGTCGATGACCTTTTTACTACGCAGGAAGAAAGAGACCAGAAAAATCAGGAGTATATAAAAGAGATTTCTATTTATGAAATTACAGACTTCCCGAATCATCCGTTTAAGGTAAAAATGGACGATAAGATGTTGGAAACAATTGAGAGTGTCCGTGATCATGGTGTATTAGTGCCTGCACTTGTTAGGGAGAAGCCAACAGGTGGGTATGAAATGATTTCTGGACACCGCAGGAAAATGGCAAGTGAATTGGCAGGAAAAGAGACAATGCCATGCATTGTAAGAAATCTTAGTGATGACCAAGCAGTCATTGTCATGGTTGACAGCAATCTTCAGCGAGAAGAAATCTTACCATCCGAAAAGGCATTTGCTTATAAAATGAAGCTAGATGCTATGAAGAGACAGGGACAGAGGAGAGATTTGACTTCTGTGCCACTGGCACAGAAGTTTAAAGGTAAAACTTCAAGAGAAATATTAGGTGAACAAGTTGGAGAAAGCCAAGACCAAATCCGCCGCTATATCCGCCTTACAGAACTTATCCCGGAAATCCTTGAAATGGTCGATGACAAAAAGATTTCTATGCGTCCGGCAGTAGAATTGTCTTATTTGCCGAAAGAGGAACAGGAGATATTGTACGACACCATGGAGTCGGAGGCTTGTACCCCAAGTCATGCACAGGCAATTAAAATCCGCAAATTTTCAGCAGAGGGCAGATTGAATGAAGATGTTTTGTTGTCGATTATGGCAGAGGAAAAGCCAAATCAGGTAGAGCAATGGAAAATCCCAAAGAACCGACTGAAGAAATATTTTCCATCGGGGACTTCACAACAAAAAATGGAAGAAACCATTATCAAAGCACTGGAATTATACCGTAAACGGGAAAAAAGCAGGGAACGATAGGAATTTTGACACCAAGGGAGAAGTCTATCCGTTGGCGGTTAATGAGAAATCAGTCTTTTTCTGTTTCCCCTCCCCACACCCTACCCCTTTGGTTTACCAGCAGATTACCAGCCGAAAAGACAATAAGGAGCCGGGAACATTTTCTCTTTCGGCAGGTCAGAGATTCCCACACCTTGCATGACAGCAGGGAATAAACAGCACAAAGCAACAACAGGCGTTCCAGACGGACGTCTTTTTTATTGGATTGAAAAGAAAGGAATTGTAGAAAATGAAGAAGATATGGAAACGAGTGTGTACGGGGCTTCTTGCTCTGACCACCATTTTAACTGCATTACCGACTACATCGGCTTACGCAGCAGAAACACAGTATTGGACAGAGTCCTCAGAGAGAGTCGGATATATTGAACATGTGATGAATGATGGAACCATTCATTCGACATTCAATGAAGGTCACATGAAAGTAGAGGGCGAAACAGCCTATTGTGTAGATATTAACACCGGATTTAAAAATGGATATAAAACCAGACACGATGCAAATACCAGTATGAGTGCTACACAGATCGAAGATGTGGCATTGTCACTGGAATATGTAAAGCAGTATAGGGGCAGTCACAGTAACCTGAATGCGAATCAGGGATATCTGTTGGAACAGTGTGTGGTATGGCAGAGACTGAGTGAGTATTTAGGCTGGCAGTGTGATAATGTACGAGCTGCATATTCTGAGATTTCACAGGATATTCAGAATGAAGTGTATGCAGGAGCGAGAGCATTTGTACAGGCGAACAAAGGTCGGTATAAATGTGGAGGATATATCTATACTGGAGAGGGACAGGATCTCGGACAGTTTTGGGCAGAACTGAATGTCGGAAATGCAAAAGTAAAAAAGACAACAGCAAATGAGATTGTCACAAATGGAAATGCGATGTATACCATTGCCGGAGCAACCTTTGGCATATTCTCAGACCAGAATTGCAGCAATCAGATTGGAACACTTACAACAAATGAGAATGGTGAGACAAATGAGGTTGAAGTGACTGCAGGGAATGTTTACATCAAAGAGCTTTCTGCACCGAAGGGATATAAGCTGGATACGACAGTACACAGTCTGAAGGTTGAAGCCGGAAAAACAGCCGTATTAAATGTTTCCGATGTTCCGAAAGTGACAGAGACACTGGTAGACCTGTTCAAGATTGATATGGAGACGGGAAAAGCAACCGCACAGGGTAATGCAGCACTGACAGGAGCAGAATTTACCTGGCATTATTATGACGGACTTTATACAAAAGACAATTTGCCAGAGAAAGCAACACGTACCTGGGCTACAAAGACGGTAGCTGAAAAAGACAGTAATGGAAATATTCATTATGTGACAAAACTGGCAGATGCTTACAAAGTATCAGGAGATACATTTTACACCCAGAATGAAAAAAGCGTATTGCCACTTGGAACACTGACTGTTGAAGAAACCAAAGCACCAGACGGATATTTACTGGACGGAGCTTATATGCAGGCAGGGGACAGTACAGAGCAGATCAAAGGAATGTATCTGACACAGATCACAGAGGACGGAGAACTTGCAGTTCTTTCCGGAAGCAACCAGTATTCCGTATCTGATCAGGTAATCCGAGGTGGTGTGAAGATTCAGAAACGTGATATGGAGACAAAAGACACTAAGGCACAGGGAAGTGCTACATTAAAAGATGCAGCATTTGCAATTATTTCTCTGAACGAGAATCCGGTTCTGGTAGAAGGAAAACTGTACAAGAAAAATGAGACAGTTAAGACAATTCAGACAGGAATTGATGGAGTAGCGACAACATCGGCAGATTTACTTCCATATGGTAAATACAAACTGGAAGAAACCAAAGCACCGGAAGGTTATCTGACTGACGGGGCAAAAGCGATTGAATTTTCGATTACGGAAAATAGAAAAATAGTGGATTTAACAGGCGAAAGCCATTCCATTTACAACCAGATTAAACGTGGAGATTTGGAGGGAGTAAAGATTGGAGCAGGCACACATAAGAGACTTGCCAATGTTCCTTTTAAGATTACGAGCAAAACAACCGGAGAGAGCCATATCGTAGTAACAGATAAAAACGGTCAGTTTTCAACTGCTTCCGATTGGGCGTCTCATAAGAAAAATACAAATGCCGGAACATCCAGTGAGGACGGTATCTGGTTCGGAATTTCTGAGCCGGACGATAGCAAAGGTGCATTACTTTATGACACTTATGAGATTGAGGAGTTATCTTGTGAATCCAACAAAGGTATGAAGCTGATTTCGGCATTTGAAGTTGTTGTCAGCAGAAATAAAGTAACAATCGACCTTGGAACACTGACCGATGAGTATGAAAAAGAGATTAGCATTCATACAACCGCAACAGACAAGAAAACGGGCGAAAAGGTAATTGTTGCAGGAAAGAAAGTAACGATTGTGGATACAGTTACTCTGGACGGTCTGGAAGAAGGCAGAAAGTACCAGTTAAAAGGCTGGCAGATGCTGAAAGAGGAAAATGCAGAACTGCTCATTGATGGAAAGCGTGTGGAGAGTGATTACACTTTTGTTGCTGACAGCGAGAAAATGAAAGTAGAGATTTCTTATACGTTTGATGCATCAGAACTTGGCGGACAGAATCTGGTTACATTTGAAGAATTATACGATCTGAAGAATCCGGAAGAACCTGTAAAAGTTGCAGAGCATAAGGACACTGACGATGAAGGTCAGACAGTCCTGATTTCTGTCCCGGTGATCAGCATTATAGTCTGTATCAGGATATTGCTGCCAGACAGAAGAGGTGTGCGGTCTACGATTGTATTATTCTTACTGTTTATCAATGTGTTTATTTTCTATCTGCACGATGAGGTTCAGAAAAGTTATATTGAAACAGCAAAACAGGAAGAGATGAAAATTCAGATGAGCCAGTATGCAAAAGAACTGGAGATGATGATGAAATCACAGGACAGGCTGAATAAGATACATCATGATTACAAGCACCATCTTACAACAATAGGGGCAATGGCAAAAACGGGAGGAAATGAAGAGATTCTATCGTATCTGAAACAAATGGAGAATATAGCCGGAACAGCCTTATGTCATCATTTATATACAGAAAACCGTAATATGAATAATCTGCTGAATTATATTTTGGAAGATTCGAAATCAGTAATTGAAAATCCGGAGATTTCTGTAGAAATACCGAATCATATAGGGGAAGAATTATTTGATATAAGTATAATAGTGGGAAATCTTATGGATAATGCTATTCGTGGGACAGCAGCTTCAGATGAAAGGAGATTATCGTTTCAGATGTATTATGGAAAAGGAATCATGAATATCCAGATTGAGAATAGCATAAAAGATACACCAAAAGTGCGGAATGGAATTTATCTGACAACGAAAAGCAGGAAAGAAGGACATGGAATAGGATTACAAAATGTGAAACTCGTAGTAGAAAAATATCATGGTCAGATGGAGATCTGCCATACGGAGAAATCCTTTCAAGTGAAAATATTATTATATATGAAATTAGATGAAAAATAGTAAGGCGATGGTGTCTTACTATTTTTTTCGACCGATTTCGTCTATTTTTGCCACCTCAAGGGGCATTTTTACCATTTATGAAAATTTTGTGATTTTTTAGATTATAGTAGTGCCAAAGTCAGAAAAAAGGAGGGTAGCGGTTATTTTGTAAAGGAATTATAGAAAAAGATTACAAGAGGGAGAAAGAGACTATGAAGAGATTTCGAAAGTCGGCTATAGCCTTAGTACTTGCACTCCTGATGGCACTACAGGGAACAGAGCCTATTTTTGTACAGGCAAAAGAGGCCATTGAGGATGTACAGAAGAATGCAGATTTCTCCAGACCAGAGGCTTTGACGGAAGAGGAAGCAGGGATTACAGATTCCACATCTGGAGAACAAGATAAGAGTCAGCAGTCTGATGCGGACGTACAAAATGAAACGACGCCATCAGAAGATACAGAGACGCAGGAAGAACAGACAACTCCAGCGGAAGAAACAGAAGAAAATCCGCAGGAAAAAGAAGTGGAGTTGAAAGAACCACAGGATTACTATCCGATTCCAGAAGAACCGGAAGGTGAACTGATTGATTATGATGCCATTTCCAAGACTTATAAGACAGGGGACAAGCAGTATACAACCGTTTATGGAGGTTATGTCGGAACTTATAAGAATGAGGATGGAGATACCGAGCTGGTTGATAATACACTTGTAAAACCAGAAGAAGCAGATACTCCGGCATCCGAAGAAGCACAGGAAGCCAGCAGTGTAGTGGCAACTGAAGAAAAGGAAGAGAAAACAGAAGTTTATCAGAACAAGGCAAACGATTATGCTATCCTTCTTCCGGAACAGATGTCAGAAGAGAATGGTGTAACGATTGAAAATGGAAAGACCAGAATCGGGATCATTCCGGTAGATGGAGATTATACACATTCCGTTATTAAAGACAATGCGATCCTTTATAATGAAGTTTACGAGGGCGCAGATGTTCAGTATACAGTACTGGATTCCAGCATTAAGGAAGATATCGTACTTCAGCAGCCAACAGACAGGGAAGTCTATGAATACGAGCTGCAGATTCCGGGGTATCAGGCAGAAGTAAAAGACAATCAGGTCTATATCTATCCGGAAGGGAAGACAATCAAAGATGCGAAGTATCTTCTGGAGACGCCATCAATGGAAGATGCTGCCGGGGAAATCAGTTTCCTGATCACATTGGAACTTCGGGAAGAAGATGGAAAAACAATCCTGACCGTAAAACCAGATAGGGATTGGCTTTCGGCAGAAGAACGTCAGTATCCGGTCAGGATCGATCCGACACCAGTAGAGATTCAGAAGAGTTCCTTTAACATGATCGGTGTGGAAGAGGGAAGTCCTACCAGTCAGATTGGTGACAACAATTATCCGTATGTCGGATTTGATGATGGTATTAAGTCTGGGAACCTTGCAGGATTTGGTACTGCACACCAGAACTGCCGGACTTATATCAAAGTAAATTCAAATTTTAGTCAGATTCCGAAAGATTCCAAAATTGACAGTGCAACATTTGCAGTCAGTCAGAAAACTGCATACAGTGGTGGTGCATCCCAGTTTGGACTTTATCGTGTAGATCAGTCGTGGAACACCTCCATCACATGGAAAACAAAACCAGTAAATCTTACGTTTCAGGATGTACAGAATGCAAGTACCAGCAGGAACAGCTATATCAATTATGACGTCAAAGATCTGGTCAATGACTGGGTGCAGGGAACTCATGCGAATAACGGATTTGCACTGGTAGCCATTGCCGAGGCAAATAACCTTGGAGCTTCTATGCAGTGTGAGGTACTGAATAACAGGGCATCCGTTTATGGACCGAAACTCAGCATCCAGTGGTCACCGGCTGAAGATCCATATCTGCGAGATATGTCACTGGATGAAACAACGATCCTGCTTCGCCCGATGACAGAAAAGAATACAAATGGAAAGCTGAAGTTTGATGCCGTATTTGCAGACGGAATTGCAAAGAGCAAATCTACAGTAGAATATTATCTGCTTCCAGATGAGGAAAATGAAGAACATCACGAAACAGATGCAAAACCATTGTATTCCTATCCAGACAGTACTGAATACAATAAGCAGTTCCCGGAGGCGAATAAGTATTACAGCAAAGATTCCAACTGGCAGAGTGCACTGTATTCAGGGCTGACGAAGGACAAGCTTTATAAGATCAAAGCAAAAGCATCGAAAGAGATTGATGGAAAGCTGGAAACAGGAAAAGAAGTGACCAGTGACAGCTTTGTGATCTATGAAGTGAAGCAGTTTGATACATTCCCGAAGATTGCAAAATATTATGGTGTTCCGCTTAAGAACATTATGAAAGACAATCAGGTTATGGACGCACTGGTAGTCGCAAATAACACGATCTTTATCCGTAACCCACAGACAAATGTTCCATATAGTCCTGCACCGCTTACCGATCAGGATAAGATGCGGATTGACGGAGCATTGATGGGAAGAGGCCTGCACTGTGAATTTGGATTTGAACCAGTCAACTTAAATACTGGTAACTTCTACATGGATCAGTCCGATGCGACGATGAATGAACTGAATGGAGAATTCTCCATTACAAGAAGCTACAATTCCAAAGGAACAGACCAGCATTCCATGTTCGGACGTGGATGGAGCTTTAACTATGACCAGTCACTTTCTCAAATGGAGGACGGAAGTCTTCTGTATATGAGAGGGGACGGAAGTTATCTGATCTTTGATAAGAATGAAGATGGAAGCTACACTACTCCGGATGGTTATGTATATGATTTAAAAGCAGTCAGCTATAAAGATACAGACCATGACTACATCGGATGGGAACTGACAGATGCGGATCAGAGCGTCTGGTCATTTGATAAATATGGAATTTTACGTTATGTAACGGATGTGAATGGATTTAAGACAGTATTAGATTATGACGATGATTATAATCTGAGTAAGATTACAACACCATCCGGAAAAACATTCGGGGTAAAACAGGATAAATTCGGGCATATCAAGGAACTGTCTCTTCCAGATGGTGGAAAAGTTTCTTACAAATATGATGAGCAGGGAAATCTGATATCTGTAACAGATCCGAATGGAACAACAAAAGAGTACAAATATGATGATGACAGCCGTATGACAAGCTGGAAAGATGAGAATGGCAATACGGTTGTAAAGAATACTTACGATAAAGAAGGAAGAGTTGTAGAGCAGACTGATGCAGAAAAAGGAACGGCAACTTTCAAGTACGGAAAGAGTTCTACTACAACAACGGATAACGAAGGAAATAAGACCGTTTATCATTATGATGATCAGTACCGCACAACATCCATTGAATATCCGGATGGAACAACCTGTGAAAAGACTTATAATGCAGAGAATCAGCTTGCTTCCGAAACGACAGCAGCCGGAACAAAAACTTACACTTATGATACATTTGGCAATGTAGCAACAGAGACAAGAGAGGATGGAAAGACAGCCTCTTATACTTATAATGAGCAGAATAAGCTGACCAGTGCAACTGGATATAACGGAGCAACGGTTACTTACAGTTATGACGGTAATGGAAATATGGTCACATCTACAAAACCGGATGGAACAGCCATTACCTATACTTACGATGACAAACATCGTATGGTATCCCAGACAGACGGCAGAGGTGTCACAACAACGTATTCGTATGACGGACCGAACATGACCGGATATGTGGATGGAAATGGAGCAGCATGGGGATTCACGTATGACGCGATGAATCGTGCAGTTACCATGACAGATCCACTTGGAAATGTAACCTCGAACAGTTACGATGCGAATGGCAATCTGACTTCCAAGACAGCAGCCGATGGCGGTGTGACCGCTTATACGCTGGATGGTGTGGGAAATATTACAGCAAGTACTGACGCACTGGGGAATACCACCACTTATACTTATGATAAGATGTACAACATGACCAGTGGTACAGATCCGAAAGGAAATCAGATCAGCTACGTTTATGATAAGAATTATCAGCAGGTCAAAGCAACCGATGCAAAAGGAAATACAATTACTTATAAGTATGACAGCATGGGACGTGTCATAGAAGAGAGTAATAAAGATTTTGGAACAAAGCTCTATGAATATGACAAAGCAGGAAATCTGAAAAAATATACCGATGGAAATGGAAATGCAACCGTATCCAAGTTTGATTCTCTTGGACAGGTGCTTCAGTCCAAAGATGCAGTTGGTAATATAACCAAATATGAATATGACGCATTAGGAAATGAAACCAAGATTACTTATGGAGATGGAAGCAGCCATTCCAAGGAATATGATAACTGCGGAAGACTCGCTAAAGAGACAGATGAATTAGGTGCAGTTACCACTTATACTTATGATGCGGCAGACAATCTGGTATCAAAATCAGATGACAGTGGAAGAACCTGGACTTATACCTACGATAATACAGGAAACCGCTTAAGTGAAACCAACCCAGAAGGTGGAACTACCACATATACTTATGATAAAGCAGGAAATCTGGTATCTTCTACCGATGAAGAGGGAAGAACAGATACTTATGCTTACGACAAGGCAGGAAATCTGACTACATCCAAAGATGCCCTTGGATATACCGTATCCATGAAGTATGACTTAAATGGAAATCTGGTATCCTCTACCGATGAAAATGGAAATACCAGTACCATGACTTACGATGGTAATGGAAACATGACATCGGTAAGCGATGCAAAGGGCAACATTACAGCAATGAAATATGATTCCACCGACAATCTGGAACAGACGGTGGATGCCCTGAAAGGAAAGACCACTTACGAATACGATTCACAGGGCAACAGCACAAAGATGACAGATGCCCTCGGCAATGCGTATAGTTATGTGTATGATAAAGAGGGAAATAACACATCCATAATACTGCCGACAGGGGACAAGGTGCTGATGGAGTACGATGCCATCGGACAGCTTGTAAAATGTACGGATGCACAGGGACTCGTAATTACCTATCAATATGACGGAGCAGGCAACCTGATCCATTCCTCCGACAATGGTGGAAACAGTATGGATTATACTTATGATGGTGCCGGAAATGTACTGACACAGACCGATGAACTTGGCAGGACAGCAACATACAAGTACGATCAGTACGGCAGACTCCTGAAACTTACTGAAGCAGACGGAAGTATCACATCTTATGAATATGATGTTATGGACCGCATTACAGCGGTAACGGATGCGGAAGGTCATAAAACAACCTTTACCTACGATAAAGTCGGCAACCAGTTATCCATGACAGAAGAAGAGGAAGCCACATATAAATACGCTTACGATAAGAAAGACCGGGTTATTTCTCAGACAAATCCACTGGGAGCATCCAGCACCTTTAAGTATGACGGAAATGATAATGTGACGGAATCTGTCGATGAAAACGGTACGGTTACCAAGTATGCTTACGATAAAAATGACAATCTCGTATCCCAGACAGACGGAAATGGAAATACGACAACCTACCAGTATGATGAACTGGACCGCAAGATCGGTGAGACTTCTCCGTTAAAAGAAACAAATGAATACCGTTATGATGCCATTGGAAATCTTACCAAATCAAAAGATCCGATGGGACTCATTACCGAATACAAATATGACAGCCTGAGTAACATGACGGAACAGATTTCTCCAAAGGGAGCAGTTACCAAATATGATTACGACAAGCATGGCAATGTCATTTCTGTAACGGATGCAAAGGGAAATGAGACACAGTACAGTGTTGACCTGAATGACAATGTCACAAAGATGACACAGGCGAATGGTGGAGAGTATACCTATAGTTATGATAAAGCCGGACGTCTGAAGAGTATGACCAGTCCACTGGGTTATACTAAAAATTTCTCTTATGATAAAGTGGACAACGTGGTAAAAGAAAGCGACAGCTTAAAGAGTACCACTACTTATACTTACGATAAGCTCCATAACATGAAGTCTTCTACCAATGCACTGGATGGAACAACCAGCTTTTCTTATGATAAGTATGGCAATCTGGTGAAGGAGACAGATCCGCTTGGACGGAGCAATACCTACAGTTATGACCTGGCAGGTCAGATGACTTCTGCAGCTGATCCGCTTGGTAAGATAACTGCTTACACTTACGACCCGGCAGGAAATATTACTGAGATCACCAAACCGGGTGGAAGAAAGACCAGCTATGGATATGATAAGAATTATAATGTTACATCTGTAACAGATCCGATGGGCTATGTTGCAAAGACAGTCTACGATAAAGACAACCGTGTAACAGAAGAGACCGATGCACTGGGGCAGAAGGAATCCTATACCTATGATAAGGACAGCAGGGTAACTTCTATTACAGACAAGCGTGGATTCACAACGGGATTTGATTACGATGCACATGGGAATATTCAGGTTGTTACAGATAAGACCGGATTAAAGAGCCATCTGGAATATGACAAGAATGACAACCTGACCAAAGTAACTGATGCCCTTGGCGGTGTAACAACTTATGGTTACGACAACATGGATAACCTGGTGACCTTCACCAATGCAGCAAATAAGACAACGAATTATACTTATGACTTAGAAGGCAACCTGACATCCATCAAAGATCCGGCAGGAAGAACGGAGAAATTCGACTATGATGAAAAAGGCAGACTGACCGGACATACACAGGCAAGCGGCAAGAAAACCACGTATGATTACGACAAACTGAATGACCTGTTGGAGAAATCTTATCAGGACGCAAAAGGCGAGACATCCGAAAAGGACGTGACCTACGCATATAACAGTGCCGGGGAACGGGTATCCATGAAGGATCAGACAGGCAAGAGCAGCTACGAATACGATGCACTTGGAAGAATCACCAAAGTGACAAGCGGTTCGAAAAAGGATGTCAGCTACGTTTATGATGACGCAGATAATCTGCAGGCAATCGTATACCCGGATGGGACAAAGATCAGCTATGAATACGACTTAAATGATAATCTGGTAAAACTGACAGACCGTAATAGAAAAGTAACCACTTACAAGCATGATGCACTGAACCGTGTGACAGAAGTTACTAGAAGTAATGGAACAAAGACGGAAGTATCTTACGATGCAGAAGATCATATCACAAAGATTGTGAATACCTGTGGTTCCTGCGGCAAAGTAATCAGTACTTATGAGTACAAGTACAATGATCAGGGATATGTAGTTGGAGAAACAGCTACGGAACTGGAAGCTGGAACAAGAAAGACGCCAAGCTGGGAAGACTGGTACAACTGGGGCGATACACAGAAAGAGACAGACAAAGCAGACTGTGAGCATCAGGAAAAAGAGATCCAGACGACACGTACCTATGAATACGATGACAACTGGGAACTGACACGCTGTACAGAAAAAGCAGAGGGCGGTAAAAAGACAGTCCATAATTATACTTATGACAAGATTGGAAACCGGACCTCTTACGAGAAGATCGAGGATGGTGTCAGCAAAGCAAAATATAACTATAAGTACAACGATTCCAACCAGCTCATCAAACGCACCAATGCAAAGATCTGGGGCGATCCGGGAACAACCTACAGCTATGATAAAGATGGCAATCTGATCCAGGAATGTGATAAGACAAACAGTGCAGATCCGGTTACTTATGAATACACAGCAGAGAATCGTTTGGCAGTAGTAAAACAGGGTGGAACAGTCCTGATGGCAGCCATGTACGATGGAGATAACAACCGGGTATTCGAACTTGATAACACCTATAAATGGGAAGACTGCTATGGCGATGAAGTCCTGATCCCGGCGAACCAGCGTACCGAAGATGGAAACAGCCCGAAAGAGCAGCTTGCCTCTCTGGTAAAAGGCGGTTCCAATGCCAAAGGATACACACTGACAGAGTATATCAACGATATCAATCGCGAGAATACAGAAGTCCTTGCAGAGTATGGAGCAGACGAGAAAGTACGTCAGGCTTATACTTATGGAGAAAGTGGAATCGGAGAACGGGTAAGCGTTGATAAATCGGAAGAAAGCAGTTATTATTTATATGACGGAAGAAACAGCGTGACCGGAATCCTGACCGAAACAGCTAATCTGACGAACAGTTATCAGTATGATTCATACGGTAACCTTACATCAGGAACAGCAGACGGTGTCAATTACTACGGTTACAATGGGGAGTCCACAAATGTAAAAACAGGACTTCAGTATCTGCGGGCAAGATACTATAACGCAGAGAACGGAACCTTTACAACTGAAGATAGTGACTTTGGAACGACAGAAAATCCATTGACCAGAAACCGCTACGATTATACGACCAATAATCCGCTGAATTACAGTGATCCGACAGGACATTCATTGTGGAGCAGGATTAAGAGTACAGCTAAAAAAGCAGCGAAAGCAGTCAAGAGTGTCGGCAAGAAAATCGTTAATACTGCGAAAAAGGTAGTCAAAACAGTAGTAAATACAGCTAAGAAAGCAGCAAAAACTATTGTTAACACAGTGAAGGGGGTAGCAAAAACTGCCAAAAATGCAGCTAAACATGCAAAACAGACATATCAATCTGTGAAAAATCGTGTAACCAGTAGCAGTACATATCAAAAGATCACATCCAGAGGAAGTCAGTTTATTCGTTCTGTAAGCAATGGGGTACAGAAAATTGGAAAAACTTATACATCTTTCAAATCCTATGTTTCAGAAAGAACGGCAGAAATCCGCTCAGAAGTGGTACGACATATGTGTACGACAACAAATCGTATTACAGATAAGCTTGGAAAAGTAGACTGGAATGCGGTGAAAAAAGTAGCCATTGGTATAACTGCGGTTACAGTTTCTGGTCTTGTAGTTGCTGCAACAGGCGGTTTGGCTGCAGGAGCAGTTCTGGCAGCATTGCCAGCAATGGGTGGCTTAGGAACGGCGATGGTTTCAGGAGCAGTTATTGGAGCTATTGGTGGAGCTTCATATAGTGCAGTGAATTCAGGTTTGTCTGGAAATAGTCTGAAACAAGTAGCAAAAGATACGTTAGTCGGTGGTATTGCAGGAGCAGTGACAGGTGGCGTTATGGGTGGCCTTAGTTATGGGGCTGGGAAACTTTTGAATGTAGTAAGGAGTGCAGGAAGTACCCATAATGATGGGATTGATAAATCGTTTAAAAAATTAGTTGCAGAAGTAACCGAAACAAAATTGCCAGAAGGCACTTGGGAAAAACCACCATTAGAGCGAGGAGATATTATTGACAAAGCTATGGGAAATAACTTGGGACACAATTTCCCGACCATAGATAAAGTAGAAAATGGTGTTGTGACTAGTGTTAAAAGCCGAGACTTAGGTGCAAAGACTTATCAAAATGGTAATAAATTGGAAAAGGTAATTGTCAAGGACATTAATAAAGTTTCAGGATTTATAGGAGAAACATTTAATGGTAAATTTGTTAATGCGGAAGAAATAGTGGGTAGACAATTACAAGTAGTTGTTCCAAATGTAACATTAAGCGAAGCTCAGATAAATGCAGTTAATAATGCTACAAAACATGGTATTGATAAAGGTGTTAAACTCATTATTACAGTAGGAAAATAATAGCAAAGTAAATAGCTTAAGGGGAATATTTTATTCCCCTTAAGTAATAGAGAGGAGAAAACGGATATGATTTCTGTATATTATAATCAAAAATATGGTTTCTTAATTGTGCCTAATGCCATTGAAAGGTTTATGGGATGTTATATTTCTATCGAACCTACAATTGAAATTATGGCTGAAGAAACAATAGATAAGATAGGCTGTGCAATTAGAAAAGGAATAAAAATTGCAGAAAGTTCCCCAAAAGTAGACGAATCTCAATTAAACAATTTTTGGAAACAAACAAAATATAAAAGTTTTCCAACATTTTCCAAGAATTATCAAAGAATTGATTTGAAACAAAATGGAGATGAATTAGAAATTAGAAGATGGGAACGGAATAATAGAGGGGGATATTCGCGAAAAACGGAAGAAAAAGATTATATTAATTTTATAGAAATGTCGGATTATGAATTGGGCTTGTTTATAAAAAAAATGTTTGAACCATGTGAAATTAGAATTGATGAAACAGAAAGATTTGAAACATTAGAGGGGAAAATAATTAGTTATTCGATTCCAAATGAGCATTATAAAAATATTGGTGATGGTCATACAGATTCTTATATGACATATAGAAATGAAGATTATGATAAGTTGTATATTTCTTTTTTGATAGGTGATGGAACTGATTGTACAGATGAAGTAAGCATAAAAAATCATTACAAAAAAATATACAAGCAAATGTCGAATATTAAATTTGAAAGTAAATGTAATAAAAAATATGTACATTTTTTAACAGAAAATGGAGAAGTATTGCTGAGTTTTATTGATAATGGTTATGTGGAGTTTTTTATGTGCATTCCATATAATATTGAAAGAAAAGTTCAAAAGGAGTCAATAGAACAGTATTTAAAAATGTTATTTTCGATAAAAATTGAAGATAAATAAAGCGTGAAGGAGAGAATATGCAAAAGAAGAATTGTGTTTTGTGCATAAGTATAGGAATTATAGTATGTATATTGTTATCAGCTTGCTCCAGACAACCAGACTTTGATGCCAAATCCTACGTCCAAAGTTCTCTTGATGCACACTATCATGGAGAATATAAGGACTATGCGAATCTGTTAGAAATCTCGGAAAAAGATGCCAAGAAAGAAATCGAAGAGGATTTTAATGAGAGTATCCAACAGCAATTTGATGATTCCGATAACATTACGGATAAAGGAATTGCTGATTATGCGGAAAAACTGACAGAAGTAAAGAAACTGGCAAAATACAAAGTACAAGATGTGAAAGAAGAGGATGGAGTCTATACAGTAAGTGTACAAGTTGAACCATCCAATGTATTTCAGACATTGCAACAAAGCTCTACAGAGGTAAGCAATGAAAAAATAAAGCAGGGATTGGATGGAAATGATCCGGAAGTCTTTGCAGCTGTATTAACAGAAAGTGTCCAGAAGAGTCTTGAAAAGAACAGATATGGAAAAGCTGTTACTGTAAACGTATCCGTGGAAAAAGATAACTCAGGAAAATATGGTCTTTTGGATACAGAGATGAATAAGTTGGAAGCAGCGATGTTCCCAACAGAATAAGAATGAATGGAAAGCTATCAGAGGAAAAAAACTGGTAGCTTTCTTTTAAACTCCAAGACAAGAAAACTTGTTAAAAAAGCTATTGTAATAGTAGAAAAATTATAATAAATAATGGATGACAAGAGTCTTTTATTCATTATGAGAAAAAGAAGGAATCTCCTATGAACCAACAAGAAATATTCACGTAAGATGGAAAAAAGTGCTGTAATCGAAGAGGTTGCAGCATTTTTTTCTTCGACATTTTTCGAACATTATAACGTACCTATCCGGTCACCGCCATGCTCCGATTTGATTTCTATATCAAAAATCAGATCGGAGGAAAGATAAATGGCTTATAACAAGACAAGTGAAGAACGAAAGTGGAATTATTGGAAAGAACAGGAAGAAAAGAAATTGCGTGAACTGGGAATGGAAGAAGAGAAGATCCAAAAGCTGCGCCAGATGGACAGGGAAGACTTTCTGGAAGAGCGCAGATACCGGGAACATCTGGATGAAACGATGCAGGATATGGATTCCATAAAAGAAAAGGACAGCGAGCTGTTTGCAAGGGATGTAAAGGAGCTTCTGGATCACATAGGTGATAAGCGAATCTATGAACTATTGAAAGAAACGGAGCATCAGACACTGGAAATCCTCTTACTCAGTACATGGGGATATTCTGGAAGAGAAGTTGCTAAGATTATGGGAATGGCAGAACAGACGATTTATACCAAAAGAAACCGTTTGAGAAAAAAATTAAAAAATTTATCAAAAATTGAATAATTATGGCGTTTTTCGTCGGCTATTTAATAGGCAGGTAAATTTTGCCAGTGTACTTTGACAACCTCATACCAGCATTACAGGTACGTTCCCGTAAGTAGAAGCGTGGCAGGAAGACGCGAGGACAGATGAAAAGGGCATGGAAGAAATTAGACCAGAAAGTGAGAGGCAGAGTTCTTTTGTGGCGTTTTCGTTTCGAGCGAATCATCTTTAACTGAAACAGGACCGTGGCGGTCTTTTGCGAGGATCACTTACGAGGGGATAATGATACATAGGAACTGCCAGTGAGCAGAGGATGGACTTTGGGTTGTAATCAGCAAGACTTTTAGAAAATCCGTGAGCGGTGCAATGCCAAGCATCCGCCTGTAATGTTCCCGTAAGGCAATGGGGGAGTCGAGGACAAATACAACGCCAAAAATCAAAAGTATAAGAAATCAAGGAAGAATGTGTCGTTGATATCAGATACATACGGCTGTAGGGAGAAATCCTTTACAGCCGTATTGATGTGATATCAGCACGCATATCAGGTAACAAATTATGTATTACACAAGAGAATATCTCAATAGAGCGCATCGAGAAATTGATACTATTTTCCGAGTGCTGTTCCCGGAACATGGAATGGCAGTAAGGGAAGAACAGATTATGTTATGCCACAAAATGCTGGATAACCTGCTGGGAAGAAACATAGCACTGTGTGACGCGGGTGTCGGTATCGGCAAGACGTATGCCTATCTGGTGGCCTGTGTTCTGATGAGAAAATATTCCCTCCTTGCAGAAGGATGTTCCCCTTATGAGCAGCGTCCGGTCGTGATATCCACTTCCAGCATTGCACTCCAGAAAGCAATTCTTACAGAATATATCCCTTTTCTCTCCCGGATTCTTCAGGAGAACGGGACGATTCAGGCCCCTATTAAAGCTGTGATACGAAAAGGGAAAGAGCATTTTGTCTGCGATGAGAGGTTGGAGCACCGAATCGTTGCAATCGAAGAAAAAAACAAAAATGCGTTGCAGAAAGAAGCTCTGCTGTCGTTGAAAGAACATTATGATATGGACGAAGTGTCCAACTTAAGTGGGTTTGACAGAAGGATGGTGAGTGTACCGAAGTTCTGTTCGGGAGACTGCCCGAAAAGAGGCTCATGCAGGTATCAGCAGTATCTGGAGCGTTCCAGAGATCATGAAATGTTCATTCAGATCTGTAATCACAATTATCTGCTGGCTGATGGTTATCACAGGCTGCAGGATTACCGCCCGTTATTAAAAGACTACCGAGCATTGATTGTCGATGAAGCACATAAGCTGCCGGATGCGGCAAAGCAGATGTTTGGGAAGAGCCTCTGTTATGACGATATCCGAGAAATCTGCTTTTATCTTGGGAATGAGTACCAAGGCCCGGAGATAAGAAAACTGTCCGGGACGATCCGGATGGTGCTGGACATCATAGGAGAAAACCACAGAACCAGATATGGGATAAAAGAAGAATTCCACATGACAGAAGAGTGTGCAATGTATTTATATGAGGGGATACAGACCATGAATAAGATCATAGAAAAATTAGAAAAGAAGATTCCAAAGTGGATCAGAAACAAGCTGGAAGAAACCAAAAGTGTGCTGGAATGCTTTTTCCATCAGGATAAGAAGTATGTGCTGCATCTGAAGCAGGACCATGACCACCGGATTATATTGTGTGCATCCAGCAGACGGATTCCACAGTATCTGGACCAGATGTTATGGAGCAGAGGAATGGGAGCGATTCTGACAAGCGGAACTTTAAAAACCGGACAGGGATTTTCCCACATTCGGAAAATGACAGGATTACAGAGAGTGCGGAGAGTCCGGGAATATGTGGCAGACTCCCCGTTTGAATATCAGAAGAACTGTCTGTTATATCTGCCAAAGAATTTGAAGACATGCAGAAGAGAAAGTCAGGAAGAGGCAGAGATGATAGCAGGCCATATCCATTCACTGATCTGTTCGACTTACGGGCATACGCTAGTGCTGTTTACATCTTATCATTTGATGGGAAACGTTTACCAGATGTTAAGGGATGAAATTCCGTTCCCGATGATAGAGGTGTGGAGACATTCACCGGAAGAGATCACAAGATTTAAACAGATGGACAATGCTGTCCTTTTTGCAGCCGGCTCCTGTTGGGAAGGAGTAGACTTCCCTGGAGATATGGTATCTTCGCTGATTATAGTAAAACTGCCCTTTGCTGTTCCTGATCCCATCAGTGAAGCACAGAAGAAGGAATATGCCAGCCTGAAAGATTATATTCAGGCAGTGATTGTTCCAGACATGCAGAAAAAACTAAGACAGGGATTCGGACGTGCTCTCCGCACCGAGACAGATACTTGTGTCGTGTCCATTTTAGACGAGCGTGCAGGAGAAGGTGGCAGGTATCATGAGGAAGTAATGTGTGCGCTTCCGAGCTGCAAGATGGCAAAAGATATCAAGGATGTCCAGCACTTTATTCGAAACCGGAAAGGCGTGGAATACTACCTGTAACCGTTCGTGGTTCTGCTACAGAAAAAGCAGATTTTGCACGAAAAGTTTGGTGGTATTTCAAGGGCGTTTTCGGTGGGATTGTTGGTATTGATGAATAGCTATTTCGGCATGAAGTGGGTATACTGTGTATAGCGTTAGAGGAAAGGAGGCAGCTTATGATATACAAGGTGGAAACGATAAAAGATGGAACAGAAAAATATTTTTTCATCAGAAATCTGGAAACAATGAGTATTGAAGAACTGCCAAGTAAATATCTAATGCATAAGATTAAATGTAAACGTTCACCAAATACAGTGAAACGCACAGCATTTTCAATCTGCTATTATATGAAATATATGGCAGAGAAAGAAATGGAACTCACAGAAGTCTATCAGTTAGATTATGAAAAACAGACAGAACACTTTGTGGAATTTTTATACTGGCTTAAAGCCGGAAACCATACAGAGCAAACGGCTGGAGAAAAGAAGTGTCCGAATGAAGGAACCTGCAACGCATACTTAAAAGATGTGTTCAGGTTCTATTTATTTATAGAGGCAGAATATGAACAGTACGGAAGTCTCAAAACCTTATCGTATAACCAGATTATAGCGGTTAATCAGGTGGGAGTAAAAAAGGTACTGCGGAATCATTCTTTTAAAGCCTATCTGAAGGAAGAGGAACATCGTGGGAGAACAGCAAAAGAAAATCAGATTATTACAATTTTACAGGCCTGTACGAACCGAAGAGATCAGCTTCTGTTACTTATGTTAGCAGAAACCGGATACAGAATTGGGGAACTACTGGGAGTAAAATATGTCAAAGATATTGATTATAGGAATCACATGATAAGGGTATGCTTCCGGGAAGATAATGAAAATGAAGCGAGAGCCAAAAATGCGGAATACAGAAGTGCCAAGATAAGTAATGATACGTTTGAATTTCTCATGGATTATCTGGCAAAATATCGGAAAATCCTGCAACATCAGGATTACCTGTTTGTGAATATCATGGGTGAGAACATTGGAAAGCCATTAAGAGTGGACAGTGTATATGATATGTTGGACCGAATGGAAAAGAAAACCGGAGTTAAAATCACACCCCACATGTTACGTCACTATTTTGCAAATATGCGAAAGCAGGCAGGATGGGAACTGGAAATGATCAGTCAGGCATTGGGGCATAAACATTTGGATACGACTATAAAGTATCTGGACTGGCTGGATGATGAACTGATAGAAGCAAGTAATGAGTTTTATGCACAACACACTGCTATTTATGGGGCGGAACGTCTGCTGGAGTAGGGAGGTGTGAGAAATACCTATATATTTATTGCAACAGGCAGAACACATAACAGAATCTGAAGTAGATATTGAGAAGAAAAAGCAGGAACTATATTCAGAAATTGATGCACTTGGAATAAAAAGCGATTCAAGAATTAACAAATTGAAAAAGTTCTTGGCAGATAGAAAAATCTGGCATCTGGAAGAAATGGATTATCCTTTGCGAAATTCGTATGAACAATATTTAAGAGGACAGATACGATCACAAATTGTATCTTTCTATTTGAAAATATATGATACGGTAAAACAACAACATATCTATCAACAAATGCAGACGCTAAATGGAAAGCGGATATATGAATGGAAATATCAAAATAAAATTTATTTTCTGAAGTATTATCCGGAAAAGGAAATAGCTGAGACCTTTGAAACTTCTTATAAAACAAACCTATTGGTGTGGGATTTTACACAAAATTGTTCAGAAGTTTTAAAGAAACAAATTTTTTATACGTTGAGTCGTATCATTGCCAATACTTCAATGTCTAAGGCTTATAGAAATGTCAGGTTAAAATCCTTAAAACTTCTTTATGATTCTTGTGTTCAGTTAAATATTACGGATATTGGATTGCTGGAAATGGAACAAGTGGAAACTATTTTAAAGAATTTTCCCGAAACGAGTCAACGAAGTATTTTAGGTGAATGCAGAAGAGATGCGTTTATGCAGCAGGAACAGATCCAATGGGAAGCAAATGTATGGTATCTGGAACGATTACATCTTGGAAAACATCGGATAGACGAAAGTAAATCCTTAATTAGCATTTCTTTTATGGAAGTCAAGGAAATACAGAATCGAGAAATTTTACAGGCATACATGAAATATGAACTGGGAATTACTGGACAGGCAGTCAGCACGATTGTACGAAGATTTGTATGTATTAGAAATTTTATTGAACTGCTGGAACAAGAAAAGATACTGGCGATTCATGCAACTGTCGCAGAAGTAAAAAAGTATGCAGACGGCTTGCGAGAACGGGGAATACAGGCAAAGGGATTTAATGAAAGAATTTTCGGTATCGGTCATTTTTATAAATTCATGGAAGTTAAACAGTATATTACAAGAATGCCATTCCGAATTGAATATTTCCAACAAAAAGAAGTAATAGTACATCATGATCGTAGCGTTGAGGAAACAGTATATATGGAAATTTTGAAAAAATTATATCTTTTTCCAGAGCGATTACGATGTATGTTCCTACATCTGTGGTGTCTAGGATTACGGGCGAGTGAAGTGTGTACATTGAAAGGAAATGCTTATTATCAGCAGGGCGAGGATTATTGGATTCAGGTGTATCAGGTCAAAATGAAGAATTATAAAAGGATTCCAATCCCACAGGCACTTTATCAGATTATGAAAGTATACTTGAAAAAACATGAAATTCAGCCTGAAGAATTCATTTTTAAAAACAGCAGAGGTGGTGCTTGTCTATATGGTACATTCCGAACTCAGATGATAGAAGCGTGCCGGGAAAATAAGATTGCAAATGGAGAATATTTATTTCAATCACACGATTATCGACATACAGTAGCAACTATGTTTTATGACAGTCATGTATCACTGCAAAGTATCAGGGATTATCTTGGACATACTTATGAAGAGATGACAAGACAGTATATTGATTATATGCCGCAAAGGATTGCAAAAGCAAATGATGAGTTCTTTGAAATGCAAGGAAGTAGTTTAGCATCATGGCTAAAGAAAGAGGAAAAAGATGGAAAATGATATTATATACTTCAGCGATTTCCCCAATTTACAAGAAACAGGGACACGTAAGGATAATGGAAAATTTGATTTAACGTTGCTTCCAACGCAAGAATTAAAGGAAGAGTTTCGAGGTTATATTATGTATCGCTGCAAAAACGGAACGTTTAGAGCATTGATTCAGGATCGAACAGCTTATAATCATATTGCAAAGTTTTTGAACAGCAGAATAAATCGGAGAATCAAAAGCCTTGGAGATAGAAATCCAGAAAAATGGATATCACTTTTAAAAGGCTGGATGTTAGAACAGGGAATAACTATTGTAAAAGAAAAGAAGAGTGTGTATGGTACAGTAAGCTATGGCGAAGCAGTGACGATATTATATTTCAGAAACGTACTGAAATTTTTAGGGCCAGAAGATTTACGGGATGAGATAGAAAAAGATGTTTGGGAACTAAAAAATCTGGATATTAAAATCAGATCCAATCCAATTTATAATGTAAAAACACTGGATTTCAGAAAAATATATCAGCCAGATATCAGGGAAGAATGTAAGAAAGCTGTTTATATGAATCTGCAGTATGAAGCAATAGGAACTGTACAGGGAGAATTGACAATAATGAGGATATTCTCAGAATATCTCCAAAAAGAGTATTCCAAAATAAAAAGCTGCAGTGAAATAGACAGAGAAGTGTTGGAAGAATTTTTGATACATCTGTCAACAAAAGATACTTCCCATAGTGCGAATAGTTCTTATGTAATTTCATTAAGACGACAGTTAGAGACAATCGGAAAAATTTACAGCTATGAAAGATTGGAGCATTTATTTATTAATACGGATATTCCACCGGAAGTAAATGCAGAATTTAGAGTGTATTCTGATGATGAAATGAAACGACTGAATGCGGAAATTACACAGATGGATGTACAGATTGCAAGATGTCTTCTGATACATCAGATGCTTGGAACTAGGATATCAGATACCCTTACACTGAGACCAGATTGTCTGACGAGAGAAAATGGCCAAGATATGATTGAAATATATCAAGTTAAAACTAAAAGATATAAAAAACCGATCAGTAAAGAACTTGCAAAACTGTTACAGAGTTCTATTGAATATACACAGGAAAAGTTCGGTGATACAGAATACATATTTGTTAATGAAAAAGAACCTGACCGCCCGATGCAGTATATGGCTATAAAAACAAAAGTCATGTCCATGATACAGGAAAAGCAGTTGAAAGATGATCATGGCGAATTATTCGGGTTTGGAACGCACATGTTCCGGCACTACTATGGCGTCAAACTTACAGAAATGCATCTGGATGACTGGACGATAGCGAGACTATTGGGGCATAAAAGACTGAATAATGTACAGCATTACCGGAAAATGAGCAATCAAAGAATGGCAGACGAAACCAGAGAAGTAAGACAGAGGATGAGTGACATCATATATATGAGTCTGGCAAGATGGGGTGAAGAATATGAGCAAATACGACAAGATGATTGAGGAAAATCAGAGAAAAAGTAAAGAGAAAATTGAACTGGCATTGCAAGCAATACAAGATATGCTGGCAAATAAAGAACGTATCAGCGTTCCAAAGCTGATGAAGAAAACTGGATTGTCGAGAGGATTCTTTTATAAAAATCCAACCGTCCGGGATACATTGAACCAAGCAGTAGAGCAACAGGCCGGAATGATAGATCCAAGAAGAGAAATTCTGAACATGGCGATGGAAAAACAGATTGAACTGTTGAACCAGAAGGTGGCAGCTCTGAGCAGAGAAAATAAGGAACTGAAGAGAAAGAACGAAAAGTTACAGAAGGCATTACGGAAACAGGATTTGAATTTTATTAAGAACTTATAACATTGAAAATAATAAGATGGAAGAGATGTGTGCAGACACATCTTTTCATCGTTGAGGATAAAATATATAGAATGAGAATGGGATTGTTTTATGGTATACTAAAAGTGAAATGCTAACTTTGATATGAGGTATAAAACAATATGACAGAAATACAAATTAAAAATTTAATTAAAGAATATGAAAAAGAATATATTGAGTTTATGGAAATTGAGAAATTACCACAGTATAAGATAGATTTTTTTGAAATTAATGTTGAGGAAAGCGATGCAGCAGGATTCGCTTCAGCCGCCCAAGCTTACTATAATACGAAAACAGATGAACATATATTAAGGATATGCAAAAGTTCGGAAATACCAAGGTATATTGTGTTTCATGAATTTACGCATATTTTAGATACGGAAATGTATGCAAAGCAAGATTCTTGGAAATATATGGCTTTGTCTGGTTATACAGAATATCATGCAGCACAAGTTGAATTGATGATAATGTTAGGAGCAGATAGTATACAAACTCAAGATTTTTCATTTACAGTTGATGTTGAAATAGGTAATAGTACAGTTAGGAATTACCTAAACTCAAGACATCAATTAGTAGTGAATATGATGAATAGAACAGATTTTCCAAGAGATATTGAAGCATTAAAAACAACGGTAGGTGTGCTATATAATTATTTTGGAGTGCGTTCTATATGTAAAATGTATGCGAAAGATTATACTGAAGAAGTGGATAACACAATTATTATTCAGAAACTTTCAAAAGTATTATTTGAAGAGATAAATAGCTTTATGGTTGGATGGTTTAATGAAGCACAAGTAGAGCTGAGCTTTGTGTCATATATGAAAATAATGTGGCCTATGCTTCAAAGCTATTTTGGAAAAGAATGAAAGATAGTAACAGTAAACACAGTTTTGTATACAGTTAAACCCAGTAAAATCAACGCATGAGGGGAACTGGCTACATTTTACTATCCTATCTGGTGGGGAATTGCAGCATGGCCAGTAGATAACTTTGTAAAAGAGAATGACTTTACAGGAAAAACAGTCATCCCATTCTGTACAGCAGCGACCTCGGGAATCGGTGACAGCGGTAATCTTCTGGAAGAGATGACAGGAACAGGTGACTGGAAAGAAGGGGAACGATTCCATGGTGGAGCGTCTGAATCAGATATCAGTTCATGGATAGACAGTCTTGGATTATAAAAGGATATAAAAATATTTGGAGGAATCGTAATAAGTAAGACATAACCTTTAGGTTTAAACTGCCTAACAAAGAGAGACTTCTGTCCGGAGTCTCTTTTTCTTATACTTACAGTAAAGTTTGAAATATAGAAAAGGAAGATAAAGATGGAGAAAAGAATTTTAGGAAGAGACTTAGAAGTATCAGAAATCGGATTTGGATGTATGGGAATGAGTCATGCATATGGAACTGTTTCAACACAGAAAGAAGCAGAAGAATTGATTGAAAAAGCGATTGATGAAGGCTGCACATTTTTTGATACGGCAGAGATATACGGAACAACAGAAGACCCTCATCACAATGAAAAACTGCTTGGGGAAGTGTTAAGGCCATATAGAAACAAAATTGTCCTTGCATCAAAGTGTGGGATACGTTTTGATGAAACTGCAACAACTGTAAATAAACCTTTGATTCCTGATGGACGACCGGAGACGATTAAGGCATCGATTGAGGGATCTTTAATGAGACTTAACACAGACCATCTTGATTTATATTATATTCATCGTATTGACATGACTGTACCGATTGAAGAGACGGCAGGAGCTATGAAGGAGTTAATGGAGCAGGGAAAAATCACACACTGGGGGTTATCAGAAGCCAGTGAAGAGATTATTCGACGTGCACATAAAGTATGCTCGGTTACAGCGATTCAGAACAGATATTCCATGATGTACAGGGATTATGAGAAATTATTCCCGGTGCTTGAAGAATTGAAAATAGGATTTGTTGCATTTTCGCCGCTTGCAAATGGATTACTGACAGCAGCATATCATTCCCATAGGGAATTTGAAAAGCAGGGAGATTATCGAAGCGCAATGCCACAGTTTACAGAAGAAGGATTAAAGGAAAATAATGAATTTATGTCCTGGATGAAAGTGATTGCAGAAGAAAAAAATGCCACGCCTGCACAGATTTCTCTTGCCTGGATGATTGCAAAGAAACCATATATCGTACCAATTCCGGGAACAAGAAAAGTAAATAGACTGGAAGAAAATATGGAATCAGCAGATATAAAGCTGACTCAGGATGAAGTAAAATCTATTGATGAGATGCTCGCCCATATGCCGATGTCGCAGGTGTTTGGAGGTTCAAAAATACAGAAGAAATAAAAGAGGTGAGCAATGAAAACAAGGAAAAAGATAACCATCGGGGTAATAGTGGCTTTCTTAGCGGTAGTCATGGTGGGTTATATCTATCTGTTTACAGGGACTAAAATAAGTAAAGGAGAATAGAGATAATGAAGAAAATGTTAGTTGTATATTATTCCTGGTCAAATGGAAACACGAAAAGAATTGCAGAGCAGCTGACTAATGGGACAGGTGCAGATATTGCGAGAATCGAAACAACAGAGCCATACAGCGGCAGTCATGAAGATGTGGTTGAACAGGGAAAAAGAGAGGTAGAGGCAGGCTTTATGCCTCGGATCAATCCGATATCTGTAAATCTTGCTGATTATGATGTGATTGCTATCGGAACTCCAACGTGGTGGTATACGATGGCACCTGCAGTGCTTACATTTTTGACAACAAATGATTTTACAGGAAAGACAGTGATTCCATTTATGACAAATGGTGGATGGCCGGGGCATGTTATAAAAGATATGGAGGAAAATTGTAAAGGAGCTGCCTTTGCACATGAAATGCAGATTCAGTTTGATTCCAAAGGAAAAGATCATCTGGAAACTTCAGAAGAGGTGATTACAGAATGGATTGGGCAGATAAATACTGATATAAACAAATAACCATAAGGAGAGATAAAACAATGAGAAAAAATTTTGGAGCAAAGCCATTTTTATATCCACAGCCGGTTATGATTCTGGGAACCTATGATGAAAATGGAAAGGCAAATGCAATGAACGCTGCATGGGGCGGAATTGTAGGTGCAAATGAGATTATTGTAGATTTGTCTGCCCATAAGACAACAGACAATATTATAAAAAATAAGGCTTTTACAGTAGGGGTGGCAGATCTTGAACATCTGGTTGCCTGCGATTATGTGGGAATTGTTTCTGCAAATAAAGAAGCATATAAGATGCAAAAAGCAGGCTTTACTACAACGAAGAGTGAATATGTAAATGCACCAGTCATCAATGAACTTCCATTGACTCTTGAGTGTGAACTTGTAAAAGTTATTGATGAAAGCAAGTATCTTGCAGAAATCAAAAATGTAAGTGCAGATGAAAAATATCTCGGTGATGACGGAGAAATTGATCTTAGTAAATTTACACCAATTACATATGATCCGGTACATCACGGATATTACAGACTTGGAGAACGTGTGGGAAATGCTTTTAAGGATGGAGCAAAGTTAAAATAAGGACAGGTGATTAAAGTGAAAAAATTGTACAGACAGCAGGAAGAAACGCACTGAATGAATTTGCACCACAGTTTGCATATTTTAATGATGATGTTTTGTTTGGAGAAAACTGGAATAATCAGGATATTGATGTAAAGACAAGATGTATAATAACAGTCACAGCACTTATCGCTTCAGGAATGATTAATACATCTTGTATCAGATTTTTACCTATGTAAAAACCGCAGCTATCAATTTGGAGAAAAAGAGAATACAGTTTCAGGGATGCTTCTTTACGCGAAGACGGAAGAAGAAATCCAACCGGACAATGTATATCAGATGCATGGTAGTCGGATAAGTGTTAAGATGCTTGATTTGAATTTGCCGTTTGCAGAGATTGCCAGTCAAATGGATAGAATTGTGGAGACACATTTTTCTGGATTAACAAAGGCATGTTCTATGCAATCAGTCAGAAAATACCTGGATTAGAAATAAAAGCCGGTATAGGAGAACTTACTTCGGAAAATGTAGTTGTACAGGCAGATAAATTTATCCAGACAGCAGATGCCGGACAAAGATTTATATTGCGTCTTGGAGTTGTAGCTGTTCCGGTAATTTCTATAGGAGCTGCGTACATACTGATTAAACGGAAATATATTATTGACGAACGTAAGTATGAAGAACTGGTATCGGAAATAAAAAGCACAAATAAAAAATGATTCAATAATAAAGCGGAGCAATAGAATGAAAAAAAGAATTATCGTCGGTATATCCATTGCAATATTATTATGTAGTGTTGTTTTTTATGTGGCAGTTCAAAGAAAAAGTTCATTTGTTGAAGGAGTCGTTATCGAAAAAAATGAGCAGTTTTAAATACTAGAAACAGATATACAAGAAGAAATAATCTGTTATTGGCCAGAAAGATATGATTATTCAGTTATATCGCCGGGAGATAATATAAAAGTTTATTATAGTGGCGAAATTTGGAAAACGAGTCTTGCACGAATAAAAAATGTAAAAGAGATTGAAAAATAATATCCTTGCAAACAGGAAAGAGCGAATATAAAGAAAAAATTTTATTGATTTTTTACAGAAATTGAATATAATATAGTTGAACAAAGAGATTTGTTCAATTTGAAGTGCGTTGCTACTTTGAGTGCAAGCCTTTAATTTAAGTACTTCACTACTTTGAATGTGAACCTTTAATTTAAGTGCTTCGCAGCTTTGAATGCGAACCGTTAATTATCAGGGAGATAAGTGTATATCTCCCTGTTTTGCTTTGCCGCGGAGGATAAATATGGATTTTTATCGTATAAATGAGAAATACAATCAGTTTCTGTAAAATTATGAAAAAGAGAAAAGAGGAGTTACAAAAGTACCGAATATCAGATATACAGATTGTAATAAATTTGCTTTTGGTGTGGTTATGCAGATAAATGGAATGAACTATTTTTAATTAAATGTATTTATAACATATTGAAAAATACAGTACATAAAACATAAAAAACCACAAACCCAGATCTCCCCACACCTCTCACAAACTCAAGTGATGTGTCCAACGGGGAGATTATTTTATTGACAAAAAGAAGGAATCCCCCATGAACCAACAAGAAATATTCACATACATCCAAAAGCAATACCCCACCCGAAAGAACAACTTTCATGGAGGTTCAGGCAGAGCCGGACATGATAGGTAACTACAGCGAAATGTAGCACCTGTCATTGTGATCGAGCGTGATCTGGATGTGATGAAGAATGCAGATTACATGATTGATATGGGCCCGGGAGGTGGAGATGCCGGGGGAACGATTGTAGCAGCAGGCACGCCAGAGGATATTATGGCGTCAGAACAGAGCATAACCGAAAAATATCTGAAAACAGAAAGAGGATAAAAATTACATGAGAACATATAAAATACGTTTATTAAAATGCAGCGGAAAAGACCAGAAGATATCCGCTTATCTGCAGCTTCTGACAGGCCTCGATAAAGTGATGGCTAACCGCATCGTATCGAACCTTCCAGCCACACTGTTTGATAATCTGGACGAAGAAGGCATGGAATATTTTAAAGAGGTGTTTGATTTTTATGAAGTAGAATACGAGATCACACCACTGGAAGAAACATGTGAGGTGTGCGGCTATCCATCCAGACAGGTCATTGTACTTGGGAGAATTGTAGAATATTATGGTCAGAGAAATGGCTTCTTACAGCTTGCGAAAAAATATAATTTTGAAACGAAGGAAGACCTGTCTATGGCACCATTTCTGATCCGGGATGGTATGGATGCGGAGAAAGCCGTTAAGCTTCAGCAGGAACTGACCAACATCGGAATCCGTTCACAGGTTATCCGCAGCGGAAGTCCGGTGACAGAAAGAAAGCGGAAAAAATTCTTTCAGAGATTGCTCTCTTCGGAAGTATGATCTATAATGAGCGGTGCATGTTTTCTTGTAAAGAGAAAATCATACTGAAAAAGGAAGGACATTGAGAAAGAATGAAAGATTTAACGAAGGGAAAGCCCTCGGCACTGATACTAAGTTTCGCATTACCGATATTTTTAGGAAACTTATTACAGCTGACCTACAGTCTGGTAGATACCAGGATTGTCGGCTCGTTTCTGGGAGAAGATGCACTGGCAGCAGTAGGTGCGACCAGCACACTGAGCGGTCTGATCATCGGATTTTTACTGGGATTATCCAACGGATTTGCGATTATTACCGCACAGAAATTTGGTGCGAAGAACATCGCAGATATGAAAAAGTCCTTTGCAATGTCGCTTGTGATCGGGACTGGAATATCCATTTTATTTACGATAGCAGGACTGCTATTTTTGAAACCGATCTTACATTTCTTAAATGTGCCAAAGCATCTGGTTCCGGTGGCGAAAGGATATATCGCGATCATCATAGCAGGACTGCTTGCAACATTTTTATATGATGCCTGTGCGGCGACGCTTCGTGCAATCGGAGATGCAGTAACACCATTGATCATTCTGGCGATATCTGTAGCACTGAATATCGTGGGGGATCTGTTCTTCGTTGTGGTATTGAAGACTGGCGTAAAAGGAGCAGCAATTGCAACTGTACTGGCACAGATCATTGCATTTGTGATCTGCTGGATCTATATGATTAGAAAATATGAGATATTAAGGCTTCAGAAAGAGGATTTTAAAGATCCAAGTCCAATCATGGTAAAAGAGATGATAAGTGCCGGAATGTCGATGGGATTTATGAGTTCTCTGGTTAATATCGGTACTTTGACATTACAGACGGCGATCAATAAGCTTGGAAAAGACATTATCATTGCCCATACAGCGGCGAGAAAGATCTCGGAGATATTCATGATCATGTTCAGTGTATTCGGACAGACGATGGCAACTTACTGTGGACAGAACATGGGAGCAGGGAAGATCGACCGTGTGAAGAGAGGCATCTGGCTGGCGATTGTCTACACTGCGATCTGGTCAGGACTTACGATCATTGCAAGTTATACGATCGGAGGATGGCTGGTATATCTGGTAACCGGAAGTTATAATAAGACAGTAATCTTAAATGCAACAAATTATCTGAAGTTTGATACGCTGTTTTATATTGTGACTACCTTGATCTGTATTTTAAGAAATGCGATGCAGGGATTAGGAGATCATATTACACCACTGATCTCCAGCGGCCTTGAGATGGCAGGGAAGATCGTGATCGCGGCCACTCTGGTTCCGTGGCTTGGATATACGGGTGTGATCATCTGTGAACCGATCGTGTGGTTCATTATGGTAATCCCGCTTTTGATCCAGACATTCCGGATGCCGGTACTCAGGACAGAAAAGACAGATGGAAAAATATAGAGGGGAAATATAAAAAAATATAAATAAGAAAAATCAATTTGAGAGGATAAGATAGATGGAGATACATATTCTTGATATGATCCAGAATTTAAGAACGCCAATAGGAGATGTGGTTGTTCCGCTCATTACCAGACTTGGAGATGCGGGAATCATATGGATCATTCTGACGGTATTATTACTGATCATTCCGAAGACAAGAAAGACAGGGGTGATCATGATGGCGGCATTGCTGGTGGATGTGCTGCTCTGCAATGTGCTCATAAAGAATCTGGTGGCAAGAACCAGACCATTCGATGTCAATACAGCAGTACAATTATTGGTCGCAAAGCCGCGGGATTACTCTTTCCCGTCGGGACACACGGCGGCTTCATTTGCTTCGGTTACGGCATTGTATCTTGCCGGAGAGAAGAAGATGTGGAAAGCGGCTCTTGTACTTGCGGTTCTGATCGCATTATCAAGATTGTACCTGTATGTGCATTATCCAACGGACATCATTGGTGGTGTGGTATTCGGAAGCCTTTCCGGATATCTGGGCTATAAGATTGTGGAATGGATACAGAAGAAAAAGATAAAATAGAGATAGAAAAAAAGAGCAGGGCAGGCAGCATTATGCTGTCTGCCTTGCTCTTTTACTGACTACCAATGCGATACAGAAGATCGCAGCGGCAAAAAGTAACTGGATTCCATAGTTGCGGTATAAGAGTTGTCTCTGTGCCTGAGTGAGAACAGCAGAGTTGTTCAGCAAATTGTTACTGATCTCATACCAGTAGACCGGAAGAAAATGAGCCACGGTTTTCACGCCTTTTCCCATGATATCAAGTGGAACGAATACGCCGCACAGGAAGCTCATGCCAAGTGTGACAACATTTACGAGGGCAGTCAGGATATCTTCTTTGGTGATAAATGTACCAAGAAGGAAGGAAAGCGCAAGGCCGACCAGAAGCAGGGTCAGGCTGTTTAGCATATAATATGGCATCTTTGGCGACTGGAAAAATGCTTTCCGGTAAAAGAAGAAAGCAGGAATCCATGTTGTAAGCATCCAGACGGAGCATCCGACTGCCAGATATCCCAGTGCAAGCTGCAGGTTCTGGCTTCTGATGGATACAGCTGAGCAAAGGATGCGTTTTTGTAGATCCGGCTGATGGAATGCGATCATGATCAGCCCCATTACATAACACAGAATGGAGATTAACACATATGGCAGATACTGATACATGTAACCATAACCCGGCGTCTTTTCGGAAGAAGCAGATTTTAACATCGTAACATGAGAAGAACTGTCTGCATGTTTCAGAATATATGCAGCTGCCTCTTTATCGGAATAACCACTGTCTGTCAGGACACGTGCCTGATTCAGATAGGTGTTGATCTGTTGATCGACGTAGTATCCGTCTGTGCTTCCCGGAATCTTGGATACCGGTAATTCCTGATGCTTACGGAGACAGGAGACTTTAAAATCTTTCGGAATGGTTACGATATAAGAGACATTCCGGTTAAAGAGTGCGTCCTGGAGTTTCGCAGTGTCATCCGGCATTTGCCTGACGGTATGATACTGTGATAAATATGTGGAAAGCCCTTTGGAAAGCACGCCTCCGTCATGATCAACCACACCTACCGTGAGTGCTTGGGCATGGAACCCGGTGCCGGAAGTATTGCTGTCGCTGCCGGAGGCAAGGATTCCGATCGTAAGGAAGATTGCCAGATACATAAATACCATCAGGAGATTGCGTTTGGTTATGATTAAAAATCCTTTAAATACTGTCATAACGTTCCCTCCTTATCATAAGAAATGAGAAGCTGATGCAAAGCAGGCACATGATTACAAGAATCAGGATACACCTGCGGTAGCGGACAGCATCATCATAGACACTGAGGCAGTAGAATGCATCACTTAAGACACTGGCAGGATTGATCCGGTTGATGACCGGGCAGTGCTGTTCGATCACATTTTTCATTCCACCGAACATCAGGCCTGCAAGGAAACTCGGTAACAGTGTAACGAGGACACCGATTCCGGATTTGACACTGTAGGACAGTTTGCCGGCGCATCCGATCAGGATTCCGAGACAGATACCGATCAGGGTTCCCATAAATGTAATGAGAAGAAGTTTCGGAATGTCATGCCCAAGGCTGATATGAAGTACCTGGGTAAGGTAAAGCTCCAGGATCAGGATGTTGACGAAATGAATACTTTCCAGTACCAGCAGATCGCCGAGAATCAGGGAAAGTTTGTGGGTCGGTGTGATGCTGCGCCGTTCTCCGAGTGCACTTAAGTTCGCCTGAAGCTGAACCGCGGAATGGATGCTTAAGTAGACTCCGCTTAAGCAGGCAAATGCGATCAGTGCGAGAAAATAAGTCAGTGTCGGATCTAAGGAATGTCCGCCTAAGGACTTTTCTTTCACCAGTGTCTGATAGTCGTTCAGGGAGGCAAGGGCGTCCGAAAGCTTTTCCGGATGCTGTGTGGCAATATCCCGGATCATGTCAGCATTTTTTTCATAGCTGTCCAGAAGGGAAGACAGAATGCTCTGGTTAATGCCATTGGAAACAATGGTAAGGGAAGGAACCGACTTCACGTAATAGATGCCGGATATTTCCTCCCGCCGGAGCGATTTTTTGGCAGCTTTTTCTGTCTTGTAAGAATGGATATCGATCATGTCCTGATCCGTTTCATTCAGAAATGTCAGGAAAGATGCTGCATTTGCGGAACTGCTGTCTACTGTGACGATGGCAACAGGAACCGGTTCCCAGTCAGTCTCTCCGGTTCCTGCAAGACCGGTATTTCCAAAGGACACATAGAACAGGGTTCCAAGGATGAGCGGAAATGCGAGAGCCCAGAACATGATAGAGCGGGAACGTATTGTCTGTAAGAACTGATATTTTAATAAATGTAACATAAAGTGTCCCTCCTTTAATCCCTGAGTTCTTTTCCTGTGATCTCAAGGAAGACATCATTGAGAGTCGGAAGCTCGGAGAAGACGCGTCCGAATGGAATGTCCTGTTCCTGCAGGTAATTCAGTACCCGGATCAGATTGTGTTTTGCACCGCTGCAGCGTAGGATCATTGTCTGATCTTGGTATGATAAGTCAAATACATGCGAAAGGGAGCGGATATCTGCCAGGTTGTTTTTCGTTAACGCAACCGCTTCGATCGTGATCGTCTCACCGGTCTTGATCATTTTTTTTAGTTCTTCGGTTGTGCCGGAAGCAAGTACACGGCCATGATCAATGATCGCGATACGGGTACAGATCTGTTCGACCTCTTCCATGTAGTGGGAAGTGTAGATAATAGTTGATCCCTGGCGGTTGAGCTCTACGATTCCTTCCAGAATCTTATTACGGCTCTGAGGATCTACAGCAACGGTCGGTTCATCCATGATGATGAGTCTGGGCTTATGGACAATGCCGCATGCGATATTCAGTCTTCGTAGAAGTCCGCCGGAGAGTTTCTTCGGGCGCATCTTACGGAAATCGGACAGACCGGTAAATGCGATGGCCTCTTCCACGAGTTCTTTTCGTTTTTGTTTGTCTTTGATATAGAGTCCGCAGAAATAATCGATGTTTTCATAGACGGACATCTGCTCGAAGACGGCAACGTTCTGCATGACAACACCGATATCCTGCTTGATATCGTAGCTGTCCGGCTTCATATCCTTTCCAAAGATCGTGATCGTTCCTTTGTCATATTTTAACAGTGCGAGCAAGCAGTTGATGGCGGTGGTTTTACCGGAACCGTTTGGTCCGAGCAGTCCAAAGATCTCACCTTCTTCGATGTCGAGTGACAGGTGGTCAAGCGCTAACAGATCACCGTAACGTTTTACCAGATTTTCTATATGTACAAGCATAAGATTCCCTCCTTGATGATTTGTTACTTGTAGTATAGCGGATGGCTGATTATAATGGTAGTGTCACCGGTCATAAATTGAATGTGACAAATGTAATATAGGAGAAAAGAATGAGAAAGATAACAGATGAAGGATTTTTGTTCCTTTACGGAGCAGGACTTCTGGTAACAGCGGAAACAGGGATTCCGGCGGTTATCACTATTCTGTTTGCGTGTATCTATACCTGTGTGAATCTGGTAGGGAAAGAAAAGTATCTGCATTACATTATGACGATTGCTTTCGTGGCAGCTGGAATTGTTTTTAAAGAAATGTGGATGTTTCTTCCGGTAGTTTTATATAATATGCTATGCTTTTATTCTCCGGTTTATATAGGGGTTGGTGGTATAATCGTGGCCTGTGAGGCGCCGGCGTTCCGGGAATATTACGGGCTGGAAAAAGAGATGCTTATTGTTGCCGGACTGGCAGCAGCAGTTCTGTTATATGGACGGACCAGGAGGCTAAATGAATTGGAGCAGGAATATAAAAGGGCCAGAGATGACAGCAGAGAACTGACACTGATGCTGGAAAAGAAGAATCAGGATCTGCTGGAAAAGCAGGACACAGAAGTATATCTGGCCACACTGAAAGAACGGAATCGTATCGCCAGAGAGATCCATGACAATGTGGGACATATGCTGTCGCGATCCATCCTGATGGTGGGAGCGTTAAAGACTGTTAATCAGGCTGAGAATCTGAAAGTCCCGATGGAGCAGCTGGATCAGACGCTGAACGAAGCCATGACGAATGTAAGACAGAGCGTGCATGATCTGCATGATGAGTCGGTAAATTTAAAAGAAGTGATGGAATCGCTGGCAGAAGAATTCCGTTTTTGTCCGGTACAGCTTACTTATGATATGGGATATGATATTCCAAAAGAGATCAAATACAGCTTTATAGCCATTACGAAAGAGGCACTGAATAACGTGATGCGCCACAGCAATGCAAATGAGGTGAAGATTTTGGCAAGAGAACATCCCGGACTATATCAGCTGATCATAGAAGATAATGGAACGTTAGATGAGCGGATCCGGCCAAACGGAGACCGAGAAGAATATGCAGAGAAGGAAAGTGCTGGAAAGACCGGAAACACTCGAAAAACAGAAAACACAGAATGCAGCGGAATCGGAATCAAGAATATGAAAAAACGTGTCCGCATACTGGGCGGAACCATACAGATTCAGAAAGAAAATGGCTTCCGGATATTTATTACGGTTCCAAAAAATGAGGGGAAAAGATGAAGATAGTAATTGTAGATGATGATATCCTGGTGTCCAGTGCGTTAAAGACAATCCTGGAAGCAGGAGGAGAAGTAGAAGTAACCGGCACCGGACAGGATGGAAAAGATGCCGTCCGGTTATATGATGAACTGCTGCCGGATGTTCTTCTGATGGACATCCGTATGAAGGACATGAACGGTCTGGATGCCGCAGAACAGATTTTGAAAAGGCATACGGATGCAAAGATTCTTTTGCTTACCACGTTTTCCGATGATGCGTACATCGTAAAAGCATTAAAATATGGTGTGAAAGGATATCTGATAAAACAGGATTACGGCAGTATCCTTCCGGCATTGCAGGCGGTGCAAATGAATCAGACCGTATTCGGAACTGAGATTATGTCCAGAATCCCGGGATTGCTTCAGAAAGAGCAGAAAGAAAAAGAGCAGACATTTGACTGGAACAGTTACGGAATCGGAGAACGGGAACTGGAGATCACAGCACTGGTTGCTGAGGGACTCAGTAACAAAGAGATATCGGAGAAAGTCTGCTTAAGCGAAGGAACGGTCCGGAATTATATCAGCAATGTGCTCGAGAAACTGGAATTAAGAGATCGGACACAGCTTGCGGTGTATTATCTGCAGAGAGGAAGAAAATGTGATAAGAATAAATAGGAGCAGAGAAAAAATAAATGGAAGAAAAAAGTAAATATACAAAAACAATCAACTGGAAGCAATTCTACCGGAATGTATTCGCTCTGGTCATCCCGATCGCAATCCAGAATCTGATCAATGTAGGAGTCACGGCAACGGATGTGATCATGCTCGGAAAAGTCGGAGAGAAAGTATTATCCGGTGCATCTCTTGCAGGACAGATCCAGTATATAATGACACTGATCTTTTACGGAGTGACTTCCGGAGCAACCGTTCTGACGGCGCAGTACTGGGGAAAGAAAGATACCAGAACGATAGAGAAAGTTCTGGGTATGGGATTAAGTGCCGGACTTATCGTTGCAGTAGTATTCGCAGCAGCAGCCCTTGGCATGCCGGAGACACTGATGCGGATCTATACCTCTGATCCGGAAGTTATTGCAGAAGGAGTAAAGTATTTAAGAATCGTAGGATTTTCTTATGTGTTCATGGCGGTGACACAGGTGTATCTGAATATTATGCGCAGTATCGAGAGGGTAATGGTGGCTACATTTATTTATCTGATTTCATTGCTGATGAATATTGTGGTAAATGCGGTCCTGATCTTCGGACTATTTGGATTCCCGGTAATGGGAGTAAGGGGTGCGGCAATCGGTACGCTGTGTGCCAGAGCAGCCGAGACAGTGATGGTTCTCGTTTATGCCATCTTCCGAAATAAAGTAGTAAGGATTCGGCTTAAAGATATGGTGAAGATCGATAAGGTTCTGTTAAAAGATTTCGCAGTTTATTCTATGCCGGTGGTATTAAATGAACTGATGTGGGGACTGGGAACGTCGGCGAATACGGCGGTGATCGGGCATCTTGGAAGCGCAGCAGTGGCAGCCAACTCGGTGGCGCAGGTGGCAAGACAGCTTGCAACAGTCGTAACATTCGGGATTTCCCATGCAACGGCGATCTATCTCGGCAAGACGATCGGGGAAGGCAAGATGGAACTGGCAAAGGCATACGGAAAACGTTTCGTGTGGTTAAGTCTGATTCTTGGAATCCTGGGTGGTGTGCTGATACTGATCTCGGCACCAATCGCCAATGCGAATCTGGCACTGACCGGACCGGCAAAGAATTACTTAAGTTTCATGTTCTTCGTTATGTCGTATTTTACTGTGGCACAGGCATTTAATACCACAATGGTAGTGGGGGTATTCCGTGCAGGCGGGGATACGAAATTCGGATTGATCATGGATGTATCGACGATGTGGGGATTCTCCATTTTACTCGGGGCAGTGGCGGCATTTATTTTGCATGCCAGTGTGCCGGTCGTATATGTTATACTGATGAGTGATGAACTGATCAAAGTACCGATTACTTTAAAGCGGTATTTGACATACAAGTGGCTGAGAGATGTCACAAGGGAACAAAAAGAACTGGAGGAAATGTAAAATGATCGTATTAAGCAAGGAGCAGATCGAAAAAATGGTCGATCCGGATCAGATGATGGATCAGATCGAAGAGGCATACCGGATCTATGGATCAGGTGAGTTCTATATGCCGCCAAGACCGACGGTAGAACATGAAAATAAGCAGCTCATGTATATGCCATGTTACACAAAGGATATCATAGGGACAAAGATCCTGTCGATCTTCCCGGAGAATTCTAAACTGGGATTGCCGTCGATAGATGGTATCGTGTTACTGAATGATTATACGACAGGCGCGCCGCTTGCTGTTATGGACGGGCAGTCGGTAACCGCATGGAGAACCGGAGCTGTCGGTGGTGTGGGAATCCGCCATCTGTCAAGAAAGGACTGCCATACGGTTGGAATCATCGGAGCAGGAATGCAGGGATTCCATCAGGCTGTGTATGCATGTGCGGCAAGAGATATCCATACCGTATATGTGTTCAACCACAGTGACCGTGATCTGACAGATTATCTGGAAAGACTGAAAAAAGTTATTGATAAGGAAGACGTAAAGGTAGTACAATGTAAAGCAGTGGAAGAGCTTGTACGAAACAGTGATATCATCTGTACAACAACTCCTTCTACCACACCTGTTCTTCCGGATGACAAAGAACTTCTGAGAGGAAAATGCATCATTGCGATCGGCTCTTATATGCCGGAGATGAGGGAAATCCCGGATGCAGTACTGGATCTGGTGGACAATGTATACATTGAACTGCCATACGCATGTGAGGAAAGCGGAGATCTAAGCCAGCCCCTGGCAAGTGGAAAACTTACAAAAGACCGCATAAAACTGATGCATGAATATCTCGTATCGGGGGAAAAAGAGATCAAAGAAGGTCAGACAACATATTTCAAATCGGTTGGAATGGGATTATTTGATGTGTGTATTGCACAGAAATTATATGAAGTAGCAAAGGAGAAATAACATTATGAAAATCGTAGCAACAGAAAAAGCACCAAAGGCACTTGGACCATACTCACAAGGATATGTACACAACGGAGTACTGTATACAGCAGGACAGATCGCAATCAATCCGGAAGTGAATGATGTAGAAGCAACTACAATTGAAGCACAGACAGAGCAGGTATGCAAGAACTTAGGAGAGGTCTTAAAAGAAGCTGGAACATCATTTGACAAGGTATTAAAGACAACATGCTTTCTTGCAGATATGAGTGACTTTGCAGCATTCAACGAAGTATATGGAAAATACTTTACATCAAAACCGGCAAGAAGCTGTGTTGCAGTAAAGACACTTCCAAAGGGAGTTCTGTGTGAAGTAGAACTTATTGCGGCTGTAGAGGAGTAAGACAAATGGCAGAAGAACAAAAAACAGGCTGCAGTCCGTCCGATTGTGCGGGCTGTTCCCATGCAGGTGAATGCGGAAGCAAACCGCAGAGTCTGATCAAACCGGAAAATAAAAAATCACACATCAACCATGTGATCGCAGTTGTCAGCGGAAAAGGCGGTGTTGGAAAATCTATGGTTACCGCATCGCTTGCAAGGCTGATGAGAGAACAGGGATTTTCTGTAGGTATCATGGACGCAGATATCACAGGTCCATCCATTCCGAAGATGTATGGAATCCATGAAAAAGCAAAAGGGGATGGAGAAAATATTTTCCCATGTGAGGCAAAGGATGGAACGAAGATCATGTCCATCAACCTTTTACTTCCGGAAGAAGATGCTCCGGTTATCTGGAGAGGTCCGGTCATTTCAGGTGTTGTCACACAGTTCTGGACAGATGTTGCATGGGGAGAACTGGATTATCTCTTCGTAGACATGCCGCCGGGAACCGGTGATGTACCGCTTACCGTATTCCAGTCCCTTCCGGTAGAAGGCATCGTGATCGTAACTTCTCCGCAGGATCTGGTACGCATGATCGTAAAGAAAGCTTACAACATGGCAGGACAGATGGATATCCCGGTACTCGGAATCGTGGAGAACTACAGTTATCTGGAATGTCCGGACTGCGGACGTAAGATCTCCGTATTCGGCGAGAGCCACATCGACGAAGTGGCAGAAGAACTCGGCGTTCCGGTCATCGGTAAGATGCCGATCGATGCAAGTCTTGCAGAGGCAGTGGAGAATGAGAACTTTGCAGAAGTAAGCAATGATTATCTTGCGGAAGCAGTGAATAAACTTTAGAAGATACCATTTTTGTGATAAAAAATTAACTTATGGATTTAATGTTGACTTAGAGAAGATAACCTGTTATGCTAATTGCATAGTTGATGGATGAATTTGTGAGATACCTATGTACAAAGTGCATAAATGAGAAAGTGGAGATAGCACGCAGCATAGGAGCCGAAGGGGCATGCAGAAACTCTCAGGTAAAATGGAACGAATTCGGACGACGCTCTGGAGAACAATAAGAATTGTACCGAAGAAGTAATCTTTCAGGTAAAAGGACAGAGGCAGACAAAAAACACTTTTGAAAAGAAAGTATTTTTTGCCTGCTTTTTTAGTGCTCAAAATGGGGAATGGGCATGAAAAGCAGGCAGATTCCGAAGGAGGTAAAACAAAAATGAACAGAATCGAAGATGTAACAAATTACATCACAGAATGTGACAAAGAAGTTGGGGAAGCACTTTCATTAGAGCTTGGCAGACAGAGAAGAAATCTGGAACTGATCGCATCTGAAAATATTGTAAGCCCGGCAGTGATGCTGGCAATGGGAACCGTACCGACCAATAAGTATGCAGAAGGTTATCCGGGAAAAAGATATTACGGCGGATGCGAAGATGTAGACATTCTGGAGAATCTGGCAATTGAAAGAGCAAAAGAATTATTTGGATGTGAGCATGTATGTGTACAGCCGCATTCCGGAGCCAATGCCAATACTGCAGTGTATCAGGCACTTCTCGAACCAGGCGATACCGTTATGGGTCTGAACCTTGCACATGGCGGACACCTGACACATGGTTCACCGGTGAATTTATCCGGAATCTTATATCATTTCGTACCATATAATGTGAACGACGATGGATATCTGGATTACGATGAGATCCGTAAGATCGCACAGGAATGCAAACCAAAGATGATCGTTGCAGGCGCATCTGCATATCCGAGAGAGATCCGGTTTGATATCTTTGAAGATATCGCAAAGGAGGTAGGAGCATATCTGTTTGTAGATATGGCACACATTGCAGGACTTGTGGCAGCTGGACTGCACCAGAGTCCGGTTCCATACGCAGATGTTGTAACCACGACCACGCATAAGACGCTCAGAGGTCCGAGAGGCGGTATGATCATGTGTAAAGAGAAATACGCAAAAGCGATCAACAAAGCCATTTTCCCTGGAACACAGGGAGGACCACTAATGCATATTATTGCTGCAAAGGCCATCTGTTTCGGAGAAGCTTTAAAACCGGAGTTCAAAGAATATCAGCAGCAGGTGATCAAAAATGCGAAAGCACTTGCACAGGCAATGATCGACGAAGGATTCAATCTGGTAAGTGGCGGAACAGACAATCATCTGATGTTAGTGGATCTGCAGAATATGAATATCACAGGAAAAGAGCTGCAGAACAGACTGGATGAAGTCTATATCACAGTTAATAAAAATGCAGTGCCGAACGATCCGGCCAGCCCGTTTGTGACAAGCGGAATCCGTATCGGAACACCGGCAGTGACAACGAGAGGTCTGAAAGAAGAAGATATGAAGACCATCGCAAAACTGATCAAGATGACGGTTACAGATTTTGATACAAAAGCAGATGAGATCCGTGAAGCAGTAAATGAAATCTGTGGTAAGTATCCACTTTACAACTAGGAGGTGTTGGCAATGGAATTAAAGACTCCACTTTATGATGCGCATGTAAAAGCCGGTGGAAAGATTGTAGAATTTGGGGGATATCTTCTTCCGGTACAGTATGAAACAGGTGTGATCAAAGAACATATGGCAGTACGTACACAGGCAGGACTTTTTGATGTCTCACATATGGGAGAAGTATTATGTGAAGGGAAAGATGCACTGGCGAATCTGAATCAGATCCTGACGAATGATTTTACCAATATGGTAGACGGACAGGCAAGATACAGCCCGATGTGTAATGAACACGGCGGGACAGTGGATGACCTGATCGTATATAAGAAATCGGATGAACACTACTTTATCGTTGTAAACGCAGCAAATAAAGACAAAGATTATCAGTGGATGTTACGTCATCAGTTTGGCAAAGTAACATTCAAAGATGTATCATCTGAGTATGCACAGCTTGCACTGCAGGGACCGAAAGCAATGGAGATCCTTAAGAAGCTGACCGCAGAAGAGAATATTCCGGAGAAATATTATCATGCAGTATTCGATGCTGAAGTTGCCGGAATCCCATGTATCGTTTCCAAGACAGGATACACAGGTGAAGATGGCGTGGAACTGTATCTGGCAAGTGAGAAAGCAGAAGAAATGTGGAATACACTGTTAGAAGCAGGAAAAGAAGAAGGACTGATTCCTTGCGGACTGGGTGCAAGAGATACACTTCGTATGGAAGCAGCGATGCCGTTATACGGACACGAGATGAACGATGACATCACTCCACTGGAGACGGGACTTAAATTCGCAGTGAAGATGGCAAAGAATGATTTTATTGGGAAATCAGCTTTAGAGGAGAAGGGGACTCCATCCATCAAACGAATCGGTCTTAAAGTAACGGGAAGAGGAATCATCCGTGAACATCAGGATGTATACGTAGGCGATAAGAAAATCGGACATACAACAAGTGGAACACATTGTCCGTATCTTGGATATCCAATCGCAATGGCACTCGTTGATGCTGATTCTGTAGAAATTGGGGATACAGTAGAGGCAGATGTGCGAGGAAGAAGAGTGGCAGCAGAGGTGGTTGCACTTCCGTTTTATAAAAGAGAAAAATAAAAAGATATAATAAAAAGATATAAAGGAGAATAATATCATGATTTTAAAAGAAGAATTAAAATATTCAAAATCACACGAATGGATAGCATTAGACGGAGATACAGCAGTTGTAGGATTGACAGATTATGCACAGTCAGAACTTGGAGATCTAGTATTTGTTAACCTTCCGGAAGTAGGAGATACCGTAGAAGCAGGAGAAGTATTCGGAGACGTAGAATCTGTGAAAGCAGTATCCGATGTCTATTCACCGGTAACGGGAGAAGTAACGGAGATTAACGAAGAACTCTTAGATTCACCGGAACTGATCAATGACGATGCTTATGAAGCATGGTTCATCAAAGTAAAAGATGTATCAGCAACAGAAGAACTCTTAACTGCAGAAGAATACAAAGCATTTGTGGAAAGCGAGCAGGAATAAACCCAAGTCATTGAAAAAGGCGGTGAAAAAGCGATGGGAAGCTATGTACCGAATACGTTAGAAGAACGGAAAAAAATGCTTCGGGAAATCGGCTATTCGTCCATTGAGGACTTATTTGCACATATTCCGGAAGAAGTAAAATTAAAAGGGGAACTGAATATTCCGAAGGGAAAGACAGAGTTTGAAGTACGGCGCGAGATGGAACAGATTGCAGAAAAGAACCAGGTGTTCCGGACAATTTTCCGCGGAGCCGGAGCTTACAGACATTTTATCCCGGCCATGGTAAAAAATGTGACATCCAAAGAAAATCTGCTGACAGCATATACGCCATATCAGGCAGAGATCAGTCAGGGAATCTTACAGTCAATCTTCGAATATCAGACGATGATCTGTGATCTGACCGGAATGGATGTATCCAATGCCTCTGTATATGACGGTGCAACTGCAGCGGCAGAAGGTGTTGCAATGTGTCAGGAAAGAAAGAAACATAAAGCGTTGATATCAGGAACTGTTCCGCCATATGTACTGGAAGTGGTAGAGACCTACTGCTTTGGAAATGGAATGGAACTCGAAGTTATTCCGGAAAAAGACGGACTGACGGATAAAGAATATTTAAAGGAACACATCGATGCACAGACAGCCTGCGTATATATCCAGCATCCGAACTATTACGGTAATCTGGAAGACGCAGAAGAGATTGGCAAGATCGCACATGAGGTAGGAGCCAAATATGTGATGGGTGTGAACCCGATTTCACTTGGAGTGATAAAGACTCCTGCAGAATATGGAGCAGATGTGGCAGTTGGTGAAGGACAGCCGCTTGGGCTTTCACTTGGATTCGGAGGCCCTTATCTCGGATTCATGGCAAGTAAGGAAGCAATGATGAGAAAACTTCCTGGAAGAATTGTTGGTGAGACAGTCGATCATAACGGAAAGACCGGATATGTATTGACGCTTCAGGCAAGAGAACAGCATATCCGGAGAGAAAAAGCATCCAGCAATATCTGTTCGAACCAGGCACTTTGTGCACTGGCAGTCGGTATTTATCTTGCAACGATGGGAAATGAAGGTGTCAGACAGGCAGCAATTCTGTCTATGTCTAAAGCACATTATTTTGCAGAGAAACTGGAAGAAATCGGTCTGACAGTTTGTAACCAGGCAGAGTTCTTCCATGAATTTGTCACCAGATCAGAAGTGGATTCGGATAAGATATTAAGAGCATTGGAAGAAGAAGGAATCCTTGGCGGATATCCGTTAGATGAGCATCATATTCTGTGGTGCTGCACCGAGGTCAATACAAAAGAAGAGATGGATCAGGCAGTCCATATCTTAAGGGAGGTGCAGGGATGTTAATATTTGAAAAAAGCAGACCGGGAAGAGGCTGCGACCTGTTACCGACATCAGATGTAGAAATCTACTTACCGGAAGAAAAAGATAAAAGAGAACAGCCGCTTCACCTTCCGGAATTGTCCGAAGGTGAATTGAGCAGACACTATACAGAACTCGCAAAGAAATCACACGGCGTGAATGACGGGTTCTATCCACTTGGGTCATGTACGATGAAGTATAATCCAAAGATCAATGAAGATATGGCTTCACTGCCTGGATTTACAGAAATCCATCCGTTACAGCCGGAGCATACCGTACAGGGATGTCTGGAGGTTATTGGGGAGATTGAGAATTCCCTTTGTGAGATCACGGGAATGGATCGTATGACGTTACAGCCGGCAGCAGGAGCGCACGGAGAATTTACGGGACTTCTTCTGATCAAAGCTTATCATGAGAGCAGAAATGATGAGAAGAGAACAAAGATTTTGGTACCGGATTCTGCACATGGAACGAACCCGGCAAGTGCAGCGATGGCCGGATATAAAGTTGTCAGCATTCCATCTGCACCGGATGGAGGCGTAGATATTGAGAAATTAAGAGAGGCAGCAGGAGACGATGTAGCAGGACTGATGCTTACCAATCCGAACACAGTCGGTCTCTTTGATAAGAACATTCTGGAGATTACAGATATCATTCATGAATGCGGCGGCCTCTGCTATTATGACGGGGCAAACTTAAATGCAGTTATGGGCACGGTACGTCCTGGCGATATGGGATTCGATGTTATCCATCTGAATCTTCACAAGACATTCTCCACACCACATGGCGGCGGCGGCCCGGGAAGCGGCCCGGTCGGATGTAAGGAAATGTTATCCGACTTCTTGCCATCTTATCTGGTGGAAGGTGAAGAGACGTTACATCTGGAAAAACCGGCAAACAGTATCGGTGAGATGAAGAGCTTCTACGGCAACTTCCTTGTAGTAGTAAAGGCTCTGACCTATATCAAGACACTCGGAAGAGAAGGCATCCCGGAAGCAAGTCAGAATGCAGTACTGAATGCCAACTACATGATGAACAAATTAAAAGATCTGTATCCGATGGCATATGATGAGATCTGTATGCATGAATTTGTTATGAGTCTTGCAGATCTGAAAAAGAAGACCGGTATCTCGGCAATGGATATCGCAAAAGGTCTGCTGGACAATGGTATTCATCCGCCTACAATGTATTTCCCATTGATCGTGGATGAAGCACTGATGGTAGAGCCAACCGAGACCGAATCGAAAGAAACGCTGGATGATGCGATCGCAGTATTCCGTAAGTTATACGAACTGGCAGGAACAGATCCTGAAAAATTACACCAGGCTCCTGTGACGACTCCGGTGACAAGACTGGATGAAGTCAATGCGGCAAGACATCCGCATCTGAGGTATGCGTTTTAAGGAAAAGTGAAGAGAGGAACAGTTATGGTCACAAAGCTTACATATATAGAAAGCGATCAGGTGAACCCATATAAGAATCTTGCAGTGGAGGAGTATTTACTCCTCCACTGTGAGGATAAAGAGTGTATTTTGTATCTCTGGCAGAATCAGAATACCGTTGTAATCGGGCGTAACCAGAACGCATGGAAAGAATGTAAAGTTACAAAATTAGAAGAAGAGAATGGTCATCTTGCGAGAAGACTTTCCGGTGGCGGAGCAGTCTATCATGATCTGGGAAATCTGAACTTTACATTTTTGGTAAATAAAGATGAATATAGTCTGGAAAAACAGTTACAGGTAATCATAAATGCAATGGGACGGTTGGGATTGAAAGCAGAAAAATCCGGAAGAAACGACATCCTGATCGATGGAAAGAAATTCTCCGGTAATGCATTTTATGAGCAGGAAAAACACTGCTATCATCACGGAACCATTATGGTAGATGTAAACAAGGAAATACTGTCCCGATATCTGACCGTATCCAAAGATAAGTTGAAATCCAAAGGTGTGGATTCTGTAAAATCCAGAGTGACAAATCTGAGGGAATATCTTCCGGAACTGACACTGGAAGAGTTAAAGAAGGCACTTCGCGAATCTTTTGAAGAGGTTTATAATCTGAAATCGGAAGAAAAGAAGATGCAAGATCTGGATGCAGATGAGGTTGAAGAAAAGAAGGCACATTTTTCATCCTGGAAATGGCTGTATGGAAGAAAACTGGACTTCCAGTACGAGCTGAGTCACAGATTTGCATGGGGCGGGATTACTATGCAGTTTCAGGTAGATGCAGGAAAGATCAAGGATGTGGAAGTCTATTCCGATGCGCTGAACATTGAACTGGCGGAGGCAATTCCAAAATTTTTAAAAGGAATCAAATACCGAAAAGAAACCATGTGTGTGCAGCTTGGATTATTCTGGTCGAAGGATGAGAATGTCGAAAATATGATGAATGATGTGATTGCCTGGATTCAGGAAACAGATTTATAAGAATGATAAGAAAACCTTGTAAAGATCACAGATTTTACAGGAGGAAAATGAAATGAGCGGAAAATATGATGTTGTGGTAATCGGCGCCGGGCCGGGGGGATATGTGGCTGCGATCAAAGCTGCAAAGCTCGGGCTTAAGACGGCAATTATAGAAGAACGAAGAGTCGGTGGAACCTGTCTGAACCGTGGATGTATTCCGGCAAAAGCAATGATCCATGCGTCTTCGTTATACAGAGAAATGCAGGAGGCAGAAAGGTTCGGAATATTAGCTTCGGATGTAACATATGATTACGGAAAAATTGTTGCTTATAAAGAAGAAACAACGGACAAACTGGTGCAGGGAGTCGAGCAGCTTCTGAAGGCAAATGGCGTAGACGTATACGATGGAAAAGGTACGCTTCTGGAAGAAAAGAAAGTGCGGATCAGGAAAGAACAGGAAGATGTTGTGCTAGAAGGGGAAAATATTATCCTTGCCAGCGGTTCCAAACCATTAATACTTCCAATTCCAGGAATGGATAGTGAAAGAGTCCTAACCAGTGATGCACTCTTTGCGATGAAAGAAGCTCCGAAGAGTCTGATCATTATCGGAGGCGGTGTTATCAGCGTGGAATTTGCCACAGTATACGCGAACCTTGGATGCAAGATTACAATCCTGGAAGCAATGCCAAAGTTAGTACCGAATATGGATAAAGAGATCAGTCAGAATCTGAAGATGATCTTGAAAAAGAGAGGTATTGATATTCATACTTCGGCTGCAGTACAGGGGGTAACAACAGAAGACGGAACCTGTACCTGTCACTATATAGAGAAGGATCAGGAACAGGAAGTAACGGCAGATTACGTTTTGTGTGCAGTAGGACGTTGCCCGAATACGGATGGTCTGTTTGGGGAAAATGTAAAACCAGATATGGAGCGCGGCCGTGTGCTGGTGAATACGAACTTTGAATCCAGCATCCCGGGGGTCTATGCAATCGGTGATCTGATCTTTGGTGTACAGCTCGCACATGCGGCAAGTGCCCAGGGAATCGTGGTAGCAGAAAAACTTGCCGGAAAACAACCATCCATAGATCTGAGTATTGTTCCGGGATGTGTCTATACAGATCCGGAGATCGCATCTGCAGGAATGACAGAAGATCAGGCAAAAGAAAATGGAATTGCTGTAAAATGCGGCAAGTTCATCATGAGTGCAAATGGAAAATCTATCATTACGCAGGAAGAACGGGGCTTCATCAAAGTCGTAGCAGACGAAGCAACCGGCAAGATCCTGGGAGCTCAGATGATGTGTGCCAGAGCAACGGATATGATCGGAGAATTTGTGACTGCAATTACAAATGGGCTGACTGTAGAGCAGATGCTCAGAGGAATGCGGTCGCATCCGACTTATAATGAAGGAATCGGGGAAGCACTCGAGGAACTCGAAGGCGGTGCAGTGCATGTGGTGCCGAGAAAGAAAAAATAAATTTGGGATTTAATTCAGAAAGGCTGTGGATACCCGAACCGGAATAAAGCTTGGAAAGGTGTTCCTGTTCAGGTTCCATCGGCTGGTCAATTCTAAAGGGGCAAAATTCTGCTAAAAGCAGGCTTTCAAAATTTGAAACTCGGCATACGCCTCAGACAGTCAAATTTTGAAAACCTAACGCAGAATTTTGCCCCTTAAGAATTACCAACGCCTCTTTCACATTCACTGGAACGCCTTTTCAAGCTTTATTCCGTGTGTATCAAATGCCTTATGAATGAAATGGCAAATGCGTAACGGTTGTGGCAGCGGAAGGTTACAGTAATCAGCTGTCATTAGTGGATTTTCAAGGCTTTTGACAAGATTGTGTACCGTAGTGGACTACACCAGGTTATAGTTCCGGGTATTTCATTTCTTAACATCCGCAGCCAGTCACGACTTGAAGAAAACAGTATAAAGTGGTTCTGGTGAATGTG
>NZ_JAOQJW010000020.1:0-73746 GCF_025567265.1 Dorea amylophila
CCCCTTAAGAATTACCAACGCCTCTTTCACATTCACTGGAACGCCTTTCCAAGTTTTATTCCGTGTGTATCAAATGCCTTATGAATGAATGGCAATTGCGTAACGGTTGTGGTCTCCACCGGGTTACACTTCCGGGCATTTTATTTATTAACATCCGCTGCCAGTCACGACTTGAAGGAAACAATAGATAAGGATTATTGTGAATGTGGAATGCCATTAGAAATAGTTAGAGAGTCAGAAGCACCGTTAAAGGAACGAAGCGAACGTGTTTGAGGCGAACGCCGAGTTTGAGCGTAGTTCCTTTGCTTTTAGGTGATTCTGACTCTCTTAGTGTTTCTTATGGTATGGAACCTGAACAAGAAGCCTTATCTATTGTTTCCTTCAAGGACTGAGAGGCCGCTTCCCAGTTAATAAATTAAATTACCGCATAAACTCATTGATCACATGCAGCACCCCATCCTCATCATTAGACTTCGTAATATAATCCGCCTTATCAAGAACGGCTGGTTGTGCATTTGCCATGGCTACGCCAAGTCCTGCGGTTTCGATCATGGTCAGATCGTTGTATCCATCTCCGCAGCAGATCATTTCATCTGCAGTAAGACCGATACTTGTCAGTAATTTTAATAAAGAATGTGCCTTGTCGATTCCGGCCGGCATAACCTCTACAAAGAAAGGATCCGAACAGTAGACGGACAGATAAGAGTGAAACTGTTTGCTGAGTTCTTTGCGTATCTGGTCTAAGATATCGGGATCTCCGGTTACGAGGAATTTATTCGGATCATCAGGGATGACATCCAGAAAGTCAGCACCGGCATCAATGATCGGCATCTGATTGATGCGGGACTCCAGCTCTGTGTATTGATTGGAGTGGATGCCGGATAAAATATGTTCGGATGTGTAAGTGAGGATGTCTACGCCGTGTCCGGCATATTTTATCACCGTTTCGTAGACACCTTTTGCACAGTCAGCCGGAAGTATTTTATTGTAGATTGCTTTTTTGGTCCGGCAGTCGGTGATACGTCCACCGTTGAAAGAAAGGATGTAACTTCCGTAATCTTCTAGATGAAGCTGCTGTGCCAGTGGAACGACACCTTTTGTCGGGCGTCCGCTGGCGAGAACAACTTTTTTACCGGCTTCCTGAATCTCGATCAGAGCATCCAGGGTCGGCTTTGTAATTTCTTTTTGGGAGTTGGTAAGAGTTCCGTCCAGATCAAGGGCGAGAATCTGATAAGCCATATAATAATCTCCTTAAATATCTCGTTTGTTTCGTTCTTTTTTGTTATTTTATAATTCTTCCAAAGCATGAACAATCTGTGGAAAATTCATTCCGTGGGAGGCTTTTACCAAAACATTGTCCCCATCTTTGATGATATCCGGTATAGCCTGAATGAAGCTTTCATTATCAGCAAACCAAAGTGCCTGGGTATGTGTGCCCCTGGATGCTTCTTCTACCAGAGCGTGTGTCAGGTCTCCGATTCCGCAGACAAGGTCTACATTCTGTTGTGCTGCGTAAGTACCGACTTCTGCATGAAGAACTTCAGCAGTATCACCAAGTTCTCCCATATTACCAAGGACTGCAACCCTACGTCCGATTGCCATATTAAGGACATCGATGGAAGCCTTCATAGAGATTGGATTGGCATTGTAGCAATCGTCTAAGATGATCATATGGTCTGTTTCTATGATATGGTTACGCCCTGGGATAGACGGCAGGGATTCGATGCCGGCTTTGATCTCGCTGGCAGTCAGTCCCAGTGTATATCCGACAGCAGCACCTGCAATCGCATTGCTTACCATGTGGATGCCGGGTACAGGAACCAGACAGTCGAAAGAAGTCCCATCCTTTAATGTGATCGTGCAGGAAGTTCCGCGGAGTCCCTGAGGTTCAATGTTGTAGGCACGGAATGCACAGTTGCTTCCTGTCCCGAAGAATACAGGAGCGACACCTTTGACAGGACTCATCTTGCAAAGCAGATCGTCATCACCGTTCAGAATGATGGAACCACCGTTTTTCATATCCTGGATCATCTGTGATTTTTCCTGAAGAATGCCCTCTCTTGTCTTGAAAAACTCCAGATGTGCGATACCGATATTGGTGATCACACAGATGTCAGGGCTGGATACAGATGAAAGGCGGCGCATCTCACCAAAGTGATTGACACCCATCTCAAGTACGGCAACCTCTGTATCCTCCGGCATATCGAAGATCGTGATCGGAAGTCCCCATTCGTTATTGAAGTTTCCAAGTGTTTTATGTACATGATATTTCTGAGCCAGAACAGAGGCAATCATCTCTTTGGTACTGGTCTTTCCGACACTTCCGGTAATTCCGACAACTTTCATATCGAAAGAATCACGATAAAGCTTGGCAATGTCAAGCAGTGCCTGCCCTGTGGATTCTACCAGAATATAAGGAAAATCCGTCTCACCGAGATCTTCGTGGGAGACAACACACATAGCACCGGCTTTTACAGTGTCCGGGATGAATTTGTGTGCGTTGACACGTTCTCCGTCAATGGCAACGAATAAGTAACCAGGCTGGACTTTCCGGCTGTCAATCACGACACCGGATACTTCCTGGCTGAGAATACTCTCATCGCCGTGGAAAGTCCCTTTGCAGGCTCTGGTTATATTTTCAATTGAAAGATTTTTCATGGATATTCATCCTCCTTAATAGCGGGCTTTCATGGATTCCTGAATAATGGCCTCACAAAGTTCACTGTATTCATATCCGGCAGCTTTGGCAGCTTTCGGAAGAAGGCTTGCTGCGGTCATTCCCGGAAGGGCATTCATTTCCAGACAGTAGAATTCACCGTCTGCATCGGATACGATAAAGTCTGCACGGGAGTATACATCCATGCGGAGTGCTTCAAAGGCACGTTCTCCGGCACGCTGGATCAGTTCTTGTGTCTCTGCATCCAGTGATATAGGAGGACAGATTTCGGAAGCACCGCCTGCCTGATATTTGTTCGCATAATCAAAGAGTCCGTCCTTTGGAACAATTTCAACGAGCGGAAGTGCTTTTCCGGCAAGAATACCGCAGGCAAATTCACGGCCTTTGATAAATGGTTCGATGACAACCTCGTCTGTGTTGTCTACATCAAAAGATTTGTGGATTGCATCATAATAGTCTTCTTCTGTGTGGCAGATGTATACACCGATACTAGATCCGTTTGAGCATGGCTTTACAACCAGTGGAAGATAATATCCAAGTTCATCCAGACGGGTATCTTTCGTCTTTACTGTCAGTGAAGTTCCTCTTGGAGTCGGGACACCGCTGGTTTTGAAAATCTGTTTTGTGACCAGTTTGTTCATGGATAATGTACATCCAAGAGAGTTCGGTCCGGTGTATTTGATTCCCAGGTTGTCAAAAGTAGCCTGAAGTTTTCCGTTTTCACCGATGGAACCGTGAAGAGCCATGAATGTGATATCAGCCATCTGGCAGAGTTCAATAACATTTGGTCCGATTTCGGAAGGTGACTGGTCCGGGCGTGATTTGCGCAGTGCATCCAGATCCGGCACAGACGTTGAGATTCCCTTGGAAATCTCAAGACCGCCGTCCGGACGGTCGAATACTTCTTCTAATTTATCGGAATCGCATGGAAGGCCGAAGAACACATCCAGAAGGAATGCCTGATGTCCCATATCGCGGAGAGTTTTACAGATTCCGGCTCCTGAAAGTAAGGATACATCTCTTTCCGGACTGAGTCCGCCTGCTAATACTATAATTTTCATGATCAATAAGTCCTCCTTTAATCTGTCATATTCATCTGATCCAGCAGTGATTTTTTAACATTGTAGAGTTTCTGGGAAAGATCCACATAAACTCTGTGCGGATAGAAGAGACGCTTGGTCTCATCCCATAAAGTGTCTTTTTCCGAGCAGCAATATGAGGCAATCTCTTTTAATGTCGGAGATTTGTAAATGCATTCGCCGTTTTTGAAGACAGGTACAAGAATCTCGCGTACTGTATAGGTGCCACCGGAAAGTTTCGTCTTTTTCCATGTCTCTATCGGGTCGAAGAGAAGCAGATCCTGTTCGGTATCGATGACTTCATCGGCAAAACAGATAAGGTCTGCCTTGATCTTACCGCTCTTTTTTTCATAGATACGGTAGATCGTCTTATTACCAGGATTGGTGATCTTCTCGGTATTTTCAGATATTTTTATCTTCGGAACGAATTCGCCTTCTTCATTCTGGATGGCAGCCAGCTTGTACACACCTCCGAAGGAAGGGCAGTCCTTGGATGTGATCAGGTTGGTACCGACACCCCAGGAATCAATGGCTGCGCCCTGCATCTTCAGATCGTGAAGAAGGAATTCATCCAGATCATTGGAAGCACAGATGGTAGCTTCAGGGAAGCCAGCATCGTCCAGCATCTTCCGTGCTTCTTTTGAAAGGTATGCAAGATCACCGCTGTCCAGGCGGATTCCGTATTTGTTCAGTGGTTTTCCGGAATCTTTGAATTCCCGGAATACACGGATAGCATTCGGGACACCGGATTTTAACGTATCGTATGTGTCAACTAAGAGTGTGCAGTTGTCCGGATACATCTCTGCGTAAGTCCTGAATGCAGTGTATTCATCCGGAAAACTCATGATCCAGCTGTGTGCGTGGGTTCCCATAACAGGGACATCAAACATCTGTCCGGCAAGCACATTGGATGTGCCGACACATCCGCCGATCATCGCTGCTCTTGCACCATATAATCCCGCATCAGGACCCTGTGCACGGCGCAGACCGAATTCCATAATACCATCGCCGTTAGCGGCAAATACAATACGGGAAGTCTTGGTTGCGATCAGTGACTGATGATTAATGATATTCAGGATCGCTGTCTCAACAAGCTGCGCTTCCATAATCGGAGCAATCACTTTCAGAAGAGGCTCCTTCGGAAATATGACGGTTCCCTCAGGGATGGCATAGATATCACCACTGAAGTGGAAACCGCTCAGATAATGAAGGAAGTCTTCTTTAAAAATCCCAAGACCTCTTAAATAATCTACATCTTCATAAGTAAAATGCAGATTCTTTATATAATCAATTACCTGATCAAGACCGGCACATATAGAATATCCGTTGTTGCAAGGGTTCTGACGAAAAAATACATCAAAAATAACTTTTTCATTCTGCCCTTTTTCGTAATACCCTTGCATCATGGTGAGCTCGTACAGATCGGTCAGCAAGGTAAGATTGCGTTTGCTCATTTTCAAACTCCTTTTTACTGCTGTTTGCAGTACATTTCTTTTTTAGTTATACCGTTTTATTATAGCACTTAAGGGAATAAATGTAAAAGAAAAAAACAGGCACTAAACAAGTGCCTGATTCTTATGAATAGTCTCGCGGATGATGTTACTGCAATGTTCGCCGATACGTTTTTTCTCGTCTTTGTCCAGTTCTTTCGGATAGATTGGTTTGCCATATTCCAAAATAACGTGTGTTTTCTTAATGAAAGGTATATGACCTTCAAAAATATCACAGGTATTATTCAAACTCATCGGTACGATCGGACATCCGGTCTTCTCTGCAATCTTAAAGGAACCGTTGTGGAACGGAAGTAAAGATAATTCTTCGCCGTTGTTCCTGGTACCTTCCGGAAAGATACAGATAGATACACCGTGTTTTACATAATCGATTGCCTGAAGGATAGTCTTTAAGCCTTCTTTCGGATTCTCCCTGTCAAGGAAGAGACAGTAGAGACGCTTCATCCAGGTGCGGAGAAGCGGAATAGAGAGCATCTCTTTTTTTGCAATGTAACCGGTCAGGTTTTTGCATCTTGCATACGTGATCACGATATCAAAATAACTTCTGTGGTTTCCGATAAAAAGAACCGGCTCGTCCGGAACATTCTCCTCACCGATGACAGTGAGCTCGATCCCGGCAAGGCGGACAATCACTTTAAATGCCCACTGGACGATCCGCAGACTGGAATAATCCATTGTCTTTTTGCTGATTTTCCCAATCAGCCATTCAATTCCAAGAACCGGAATGCCGATAATCAGAAATAAGATCACGAATAAGGCAACTGGTATAATTCTCATAATGAATACTCCTTTTCATTCTAATTATTTTATCATAGCATAAAATCCGCATTTTTTACACCCATAGTGTGTAAGATAGTAGAGAGAAAATAGAAGAAGGCTGTATTGAAGAGAATAAAAATGTTCTTAACCGTGATCGCAGTTACAACGCTGCTTTCCGGTTGTAGTTTTGGCACGATAGAAGAACAGAAAACAGGAGATGTTACATATGAGATTGTAAAGAAAGAAGAGATTCCGGAACAACTGAAAGAAGAGATAAAAGAAGCTGGAAAAAAGGAAATGTGGATCAGTTATGCAGATACAGGAAAGGAAGAAACATACCTGTATGTAGTGCGGGGGTACGGGACACAGCAGACGACCGGCTACAGCATTGAAGTAAATGCATGTTATGAGACAGTGGATACAGTGGTTATCCGTACAACGCTTCAGGGCCCGGAGAAAAAGGAAAAAATACACAAGAAAAGGACATATCCATACATTGTCATAAAGATGCCGTACACGGAAAAGCAGATTATATATGAATAAAAGATGTTGTAAAAGGAGGCAGGAACAATGGAATATCAGAAAAAAGAGATCCGTATATTTCAAAATGGAAGGACAGTAAATGACCAGTTCTATATTGACGGGGATTATAATGTTCCGGAGGCAAAACGGGATGTGGGAAAGATTATATTAAGCAATGGGATGTTGCGGGTAGAGGAGATGAAACAGGTAGAAAGTTATCTGAAAGTATCGGGGAAACTGGAGTTCAAAGTTCTCTATATGGCAGATGAGATGGTTCCGGTACCGGCAAGCCTGGAAGGGCGGATCCCATTTGAAGAGATGATCTATCTGGAGCAGGAACCGGAAGGAAACCTGGTGCTTCAGACGTCTGACACCGAGGTTACTGTAACGATGATCCACTCAAGAAAACTGAACATCAAGACACTGGCAGAGATTTCCATCGGAACCGAAAAGTGTACCGGTGAAGAGATTACAACCGATGTAGAAGGGAAAGTTCCGGTTTTTAAGAAAATGAAAGAAGAAGAGATTCTAAAAGTATTTGCTACCGGAAAAGATACTTACAGGATTAAAGAAGAGGTCACATTGAGCGGTACAAAGGAGCATATCGGCACACTTTTGTGGACGGATGTGACAGGTGGAAAAGCGGATACACAGTTAGGAACAGATGAACTGTTGATTAGTGGTGAACTTAACATGTTCTGCCTGTACGAAACGGCAGAAGGAAAGACGGATTGGATAAGCCGGACAGTTCCGTATGAGGGGCAGATCGAATGTATGGGTGTGATGCCCGGAATGTATCATCAGTCAGAATTACATCTTACGGATATCAATGTAGAGCCGCGGATGGATGAGAACGGCGAGATGCGTATTCTTGGCATAGAAGCAACGCTGCAAGTCCGTCTGATTGTCTACGAGGAAGAGAAGATCCAGATACTGGAAGATCTGTATATGCTGGATCATATCTGTATTCCGGAGGTGAAAGAAAAGAGGTTCTTCCGGTTAAAACTCCAGAATCATTCCAAATGCAGGATCAGTGAGGAATTAACACTGCCGGAGCTGAAAGAGGATATCTTGCAGATATGTCACTGTAAAGGAAAGATTCAGATGGAAACAGTAAAAGCAGAGACGGATGGTGTACATATCGACGGTGTGCTGCACTTGCAGTTTTTATATGTGCGGGAAGATGATCAGACGCCGTTTGGCGTATGGAATGGAATGGTCCCGTTCAGTTATCTCCTGGAAAACGGGGGCGGTGAACCGGATATGGAAGATATGGATTGTACGGTCGAGCAGCTTTCGGTAAATCTCATGGGAAGCGGTGAAGTAGAAGTGAAAGCCGTTCTGGCATTCAACTGTTTTCAGAAAGAACCGGTGCAGATACAGAATATTGAATCTGCGGAATTCCGCCCGATGGATACCGAAGAGTTGGAAAGCCGTCCCGGAATTGTCGGATATTTCGTACAACAGGGGGATACATTATGGAATCTTGCGAAAAAATATAACACAACGGTGGAAAATATAAAAGAAGTTAATTATATGGAAAAAGAAGGTATAAATAAAGGCGATAAAATATTGATTTTTAAGCAAAATTTGGGTATACTGTAAGAACATTGTATACAAAATGTAAGGAGATAAATAAGATGGATAAAATGGAATTGAAAGCACTTGGAAAGATTAATCTGGGTCTGGATGTTCTGGGACGGAGAGAGAACGGTTATCACGATGTGCGGATGGTGATGCAGACGGTATACCTGTATGACCAGATCCGGATGGAAAAGACGAAAAAACCGGGTATAGAATTGTTGACGAATCTTTTTTATCTGCCCGTGAATGAGAATAACCTGGCGTATCAGGCAGCAGACCTTCTGATGAAGGAGTTTCATGTAAAGGAAGGCGTGAAGATCACATTAGATAAACATATACCGGTAGCGGCAGGAATGGCAGGCGGAAGTTCGAACGCGGCAGCCGTACTGTTCGGGATCAACCGTATGTTTTCGCTTGGACTTTCACAGAAAGAACTGATGGAAAGAGGCGTGACACTGGGAGCAGATGTTCCTTATTGTGTTATGCGCGGAACCGTTCTTGCAGAAGGGATAGGAGAGATCCTCACACCACTTCCGGCATGTCCGAAATGCCATGTGCTGATCGCAAAACCGCCGATCAGTGTGTCGACAAAACTGGTCTATGAGAAGCTGGATTCCCATGAGATTGAGAATCATCCGGATATTGACGGAATCATCGATGGGTTGTATGACCAGGATATTACAAAGGTAGCATCCCGGATGGGAAATGTACTGGAGAAAGTAACAATCGAAGAATATCCGGTTATTGAACAGATTAAAAATGTCATGAAGGAGCAGGGGGCACTGAATGCGATGATGAGCGGAAGTGGTCCAACGGTATTCGGCCTTTATGAGACAAAAGAGAAAGCAAGAAAAGCAGCAGCAAAGATAAGAGAAAAGCAATTAGCAAAGCAGGTGTATGTGACCGGCATACATAATGCAAGGAGGAAATAGGCATGGAACCGAATTTTAAAGTAAACATGAATGAGTATCTGCCACTTAGAGACGTCGTGTTCAATACTTTGAGACAGGCGATTCTTCGAGGTGAGTTAAAACCGGGAGAAAGACTGATGGAGATCCAGCTTGCCAATAAACTGGGAGTCAGCCGTACTCCGATCCGTGAAGCCATCCGTAAGCTGGAGCTGGAAGGTCTTGTGCTGATGATCCCGAGAAAGGGAGCGGAAGTCGCAGAGATCACAGAGAAGAATATGCGGGATGTCCTGGAAGTAAGAAAGGCTTTGGAAGAACTGGCGGTTCAGCTTGCATGTGAGAAGATCACAGATGAAGAGATCGAAGAGATGAAGAAAGCGGCCGAAGAGTTCAAGATGATCTTAAAAAGCAGGGATATCACAGAGATTGCGGAAGCCGATGTACGTTTCCATGATATCATTTACATGGCAACGGATAATCAGAAACTGATTCTGCTTCTGAATAACCTGCGTGAACAGATGTACCGTTATCGTGTGGAATATCTGAAGCGTGAAGAAGCATATCCACAGCTCATTGCAGAACATGCGGCAATTATCGAGTATATCAGCAAAGGTGAGAAGAAAGCTGCAACAGATGTTATGTGTAAACATATCGATAATCAGGTGACGACCGTGATCGATGTGATCCGTACAAAGCAGAACTAGAAAACAAAAAATTCAGAAAGTATGCCAGGAGTGTATAGATAAGAACCATTGTGTCAAGACTTCCTGTATCAGTAAGAATTACCGTTCATGCAGTATCCGTGAACGGTAAGAGGCAGGAAGGAGATACATAGATGAAACGGGAAAGAATTTGCCTGATCATAGCATGTCTGCTGTCATTTGCGCTGACAACCGGGATTATGGAACGGCGTATGGAAGTTGTTCATGCGGAGATTGCACAGACGCAGAAAACGCTGGCAGAGGAAGTGTTCCGCTTTCATGTGATTGCAGAAAGCAACAGTGTGAAGGATCAGCGGATTAAATTGCACGTCCGGGATACGGTACTTAGCTATATGAAATCACAGATGCCGGAAACGGAGCGTAAAAGCGCACAGTTAACGAAAGACTGGGTGAAAAAGCATCAGAAGGAACTGGTGAAGACTGCTGATGAAGTGTTAAAAAAAGAAGGCGTGTCATACCGGGCACAGGCAAAGGTGACGAGCTGCTATTTCCCGGATAAACGGTATGGTGATATCATATTTCCGGAAGGAAAGTATGAGGCGCTGAGGATCACTCTCGGAAGCGGAAAAGGACATAACTGGTGGTGCGTGCTGTACCCGAGCCTGTGCTTTACCAATGCGACCTGTGCGGTGGTTGATGAAGACGGAAAAAAAGAACTGAAAGAAGCACTCAGTGCAGAAGAATATGAGATGGTAACTGCTGCTTCGGAATTCAAGATAAAATGGTTTTTCTTCGGAAATTCCGATAAGAATACGGAAGAAGAGCATACAAAGGAGTCAGACTAACTATGAGAGACAATCAATATACTACAGAGGGAAGAATCCGGTTCAGTGAAGTGGATCATACCAGAAGAATCACACTGCCGGGGATCGTGAATTATTTTCAGGACTGCAGCACATTTCAGTCGGAAGATCTCGGACTGGGAATCATGCATTGCAGCGAGCGGAAAAGAGCCTGGATCCTGTCGTCGTGGCAGGTAGTCGTAGAACGGTATCCGGAGATAGGAGAGAAGATACAGACCAGTACCTGGGCGACAGATTTCAAGGGATTGTTCGGGGAGCGTAATTTCTGCATGACAGATGAGAATGGAAACGATGTCGCATATGCCAATTCCCTGTGGGTATACATGGATATAGAGAGAGGACGTCCGGCAAGACCGGATGAATCAGAGATTGCCCCATATGGAACCGGAGAGCCATATGAGATGACATACGAATCCAGAAAGATTCCTCTTCCAACAGAATCGGAAGAACTGGAAAGCTTTCCGGTGCGCAGATATCATATCGACACGAATGAGCATGTTAATAACTGCCAGTATGTGCAGATGGCACTGGAGTCGCTTCCGAAAGACAAAGAAGTACACCAGATGCGAGTGGAATATAAGAAATCTGCAGTATATGGTGATATGATCTATCCGCGGATTGCAGCAGAAGATGACAGAACAGTTGTTGAATTATGTGATGAAAATGCAAAGCCGTATGCAGTGATCGAATTCAGATTTGCGTAAGCAGGTAACAGATACATTAAAAGAGAAGGAAACAGAGAGGAAACATATGGGATTAACAGATTATTTGGGAAAGAAAAGAAGATTGATGATCGTCAAAGAAGTGGAGTTCGGAGTATATCTGGGAAACAAAGATGACAAAGTCCTGCTTCCGAAAAAACAGGTGCCGAAAGATGTAGAAGTCGGAGATCCGGTAGAAGTATTCTTATACAAAGATTCCTCCGACCGTCTGATCGCAACCACACAGGAACCGAAGATTACGCTGGATGAACTGGCTGTACTGAAGGTTGCAGACACAGGAAGAATCGGTGCATTCCTTGACTGGGGACTGGAGAAAGATCTTCTTCTTCCATTCAAAGAGCAGACTGCGAAAGTGAAAAAAGGTGATGAAGTTCTGGTTGCACTTTACGTGGACAAGTCCGGAAGACTTTGTGCAACGATGAAAGTATATGAGAAGCTTCGTACAGATTCTCCATATAAAAAGGATGATCATGTAGAAGGAATCATTTACGAGACGAGTGATAACTTTGGCGTGTTTGTGGCAGTGGATAACTGTTACAGTGCATTAATTCCAAAGAGAGAAGCTTTTGGCAGGTTAAAAGTCGGTGATCGTGTATCTGCCAGAGTCCTGAAAGTAAGAGAGGACGGAAAATTAGACTTAAGTGTCAGAGAAAAAGCATTTCTTCAGATGGATGAGGATGCAGCGCTGATCATGAAACGCATGGAAGAATATGGCGGGAAGCTTCCGTTTAATGACAAGGCGGATCCGGAACTGATCAAACAGGAATTCGGATTGAGTAAAAATGCGTTCAAACGTGCTGTCGGAAGACTTCTTAAAGAAGGTCGTATAAAAATTTCAGAAAAGAATATTGAAATGAAAAAGAAATAAGGTATAATAAAAGCGTTAAGACTATTAAAAACAAGATAAATAAAAAAGGAGAATGAGAAATGAAAGTACAGAACATTACCGATATCGAAGGATTTTTCAAAGTAGTTGATTCTTGTGAAGGAAAAGTTGAACTTGTAACAGGTGAAGGTGACAGACTGAACTTAAAGTCAAAATTATCTCAGTATGTATCTATGGCAAATATCTTCTCTAACGGAGGAATTCCGGAATTGGAAATCGTTGCTCATGAGCCACAGGATATCGATAAACTTGTAAAATTCATGGTTCTTGGAACTGGAAAAGAAGACTAAGGCAAACATGAATGTTTGATAGGGTGTTCCCTGAAGGGAGCACCTTTTTTCAATATATTTAACAGGAAGGGAGAAAGCTATGAGCTTTGCACATCTTCACGTCCATACAGAGTACAGCCTGTTGGATGGTTCAAATAAAATTAAAGAATGTGTAGCCAGGGTAAAAGAACTCGGGATGAACAGTGTGGCGATTACGGATCATGGTGTGATGTATGGCGTGATTGATTTTTACCGTGCGGCAAAAGCAGCAGGAATCAAACCGGTTCTCGGGTGCGAGGTCTATGTTGCACCGGGATCCCGATTCGATAAAGAAGCTGTCGGAAGTGGTGATGACCGTTACTACCATCTGGTACTTCTGGCAGAAAATGATATCGGATATCACAATCTGATGAAGATCGTATCCAGAGGATTTACGGAAGGCTATTATTATAAACCGAGGGTAGATATTGAAGTACTGCAGGAATTTCACGAAGGGATCATTGCGCTCAGTGCATGTCTGGCCGGTGAGGTACAGAAGAATATCCTGCGTGGGATGTATGAAGAAGGGAAGGCAGCAGCACTCCGGTATCAGGATATTTTCGGAAAAGGAAATTTTTTCCTGGAACTGCAGGATCATGGGATGCAGGAGCAGCAGATCGTGAATCAGTCGCTCCTTCGTATGGCTCAGGAGACGGGGATTGAGCTTGTTGCGACGAATGATGTACATTATACCTATGCCGAAGATGTAAAGCCACATGATATTCTGCTGTGTATCCAGACTGGAAAGAAACTGGAAGATGAAGACCGTATGCGGTATGAGGGCGGACAGTATTATATTAAGTCTGAGGAAGAGATGCGGCAGTTGTTTCCGTATGCGCTGCAGGCACTGGAGAATACACAGAAGATTGCGGACCGTTGTAATGTGGAGATTGAATTCGGTGTTACAAAATTGCCGAAATATGATGTGCCGGAGGGATATACTTCCTGGGAATATCTGAATAAGCTTTGCTTTGATGGCTTGAAAGAACGTTATCCGGACGGGGATCATTCGCTGAAAGAACGTTTGGAGTATGAGTTGTCGGTCATTCAATCTATGGGATATGTGGATTATTTTCTGATCGTGTGGGATTTTATCAATTATGCAAGAACACAGGGAATCAAGGTCGGACCGGGACGAGGTTCGGCGGCAGGAAGTATCGTATCGTATTGTCTGGGAATCACAAGTATTGATCCGATCAAGTATCAGCTGCTGTTCGAGCGGTTCCTGAACCCGGAACGAGTATCCATGCCTGATATTGACGTGGACTTCTGTTTCGAAAGGCGGCAGGAAGTTATCGACTATGTAGGAAGAAAGTACGGTGCAGACCGGGTGGTACAGATCGTAACTTTTGGTACGATGGCGGCCCGCGGAGTCATCCGTGATGTGGGACGTGTGATGGATCTTCCATATGCATTTGTAGACAGCATTGCGAAGATGGTGCCGACAGAGCTGAATATTACGTTAGATAAAGCTCTGAAGATGAATCCGGAATTCAAGAAACTGTATCAGGAAGATGAACAGGTAAAGGAACTGATCGATATGTCGAGAAGACTGGAAGGTCTTCCGAGACATACATCCATGCATGCGGCAGGTGTCGTGATCGGTCAGAGGGCAATAGAGGAGTTTGTGCCTCTTTCACTTGGATCCGATGGCTCTGTGACGACACAGTTTACCATGACAACCCTGGAAGAACTGGGACTTTTGAAGATGGATTTCCTGGGACTCCGTACATTAACAGTTATCCAGGATGCAGAACGTCTGGCAGGTATCAGCAGTGGAAAGACGATTGATATCAATAAGATAGATTATGATGATAAAGCAGTCCTTGCATCCATCGGAACAGGAAAGACGGACGGAGTATTCCAGCTTGAAAGCGCCGGTATGAAGAACTTCATGAAGGAACTGAAGCCACAGAATCTGGAAGATATTATCGCCGGTATTTCATTATATCGTCCGGGTCCGATGGACTTCATCCCGCAGTATATCAAAGGCAAGAATAACCCGGAAAGCATTACCTATGATTGCCCGCAGCTGGAGCCGATCCTTGCGCCGACTTATGGCTGTATCGTATATCAGGAGCAGGTTATGCAGATCGTGCGTGATCTGGCAGGTTATACACTCGGACGAAGTGACCTCCTGCGAAGAGCAATGTCCAAGAAGAAGGGCGACGTCATGCAGAAAGAACGTCAGAGCTTTGTGTATGGGAATCCGGATGAGGGCGTACCAGGCTGTATTGCCAATGGAATCGACGAGAAGACGGCAAATAAGATCTATGATGAAATGATTGATTTTGCCAAATATGCATTTAACAAGTCGCATGCTGCGGCATATGCGGTGGTATCTTATCAGACAGCCTGGTTAAAATATTATTATCCGGTAGAATTTATGGCAGCACTTATGACTTCCGTGATCGATAATCCGGGGAAAGTGTCAGAGTATATTTACAGCTGCCGGCAGATGGGAATTAAGATCCTTCCGCCGGATATCAATAAAGGAGAGGGAAGCTTCTCCGTTGACAGCGGTAACATCCGTTATGGCCTGGCGGCGATCAAGAGTATCGGAAAGCCGGTGATAGAATCGATCATCAAAGAAAGAAAAAACGGAGGGCCATTCAGCAACCTGAAAGATTTTATCGAGCGGTTGTCCGGAAAAGAGGTCAATAAGCGTACGATAGAAAGCTTTATCAAGTCCGGAGCATTTGACAGTCTGGGTGGTACAAGAAAGCAGTTCATGGTGGTCTATGTGCAGATTCTGGATCAGGTGAACCGGGAGCGGAAATACTCTATGACGGGACAGCTTTCACTGTTCGATATCGTAAGTGATGATCAGAAATCAGAATTCGATATACCACTTCCGGATGTTGGCGAGTATGAAAAAGAGACAAAGCTTGCATTTGAAAAAGAAGTGCTCGGAGTATATCTGAGCGGACACCCACTGGAAGACTATGAAGAAAAATGGAGAAAAAATATATCCAGGACGACGTTGGATTTCCAGCTGGATGATGAAACCGGAAGAACGAAGGTGCATGACGGCGCAAAAGAGATTGTCGGAGGTATGATTACGAATAAGACGATCAAGTATACCAAGACAAATAAAGTGATGGCGTTTATTACACTGGAAGATCTGGTCGGATCGGTAGAAGTCGTGATCTTCCCGAGAGATTTTGAAAAGAATCAGATGTATCTGAATGAGGAAGCCAAGGTATTCATCAAGGGTCGTGTATCAGAGGAAGATGATGCACCGAGCAAACTGATCTGCGAGCAGGTGATTCCATTTGCTCAGACGCGAAAGGAATTATGGCTGCAGTATCCGGACAAAGAGACATATCTTCGGCAGGAAGGAGTGCTGCAGGATATTTTGAAAGTCTCTGAAGGAGTAGATGAAGTTATCATTTACTGTAAAAAAGAAAAAGCAGTAAAACGCCTGCCAAAAGGCTGGAATGTGACAGCAGATGAGGTGTTGTTGAGCAGATTGACGAATTATCTTGGTGAAAGTTGTGTAAAAGTTATAGAAAAACCCATTGAAAGCGTGCATTAATTCATGTACAATATCATCGGAGAGAAATGATAATGGTTAAAAGATAATTGGAACAAACTAATACAATGGAGGAATGAATCATGGCAGACAAAAAAGTAATTCGTACAATAGGTGTATTGACAAGTGGTGGAGATGCTCCTGGAATGAACGCAGCAATCCGTGCCGTTGTTCGTACAGCACTGAGTAAAGGACTGAAAGTAAGAGGTATCAGAAGAGGATATCAGGGACTTTTAAACGAGGAAATTATCGATCTGTCAGCCAGAGACGTATCCGATACAATTGAGCGTGGAGGTACAATTCTTCAGACAGCCCGTTGTGCAGAGATGCGTACAGAGGAAGGTCAGCAGAAAGCAGCAGCTATCTGTAAAAAATATGGTATTGATGGTCTAGTAGTCATCGGTGGTGACGGATCATTTGCCGGAGCTCAGAAACTTGCTAACTTCGGAATCAACACAATCGGACTTCCGGGAACGATTGATCTGGATATTGCCTGTACGGAATATACAATCGGATTCGATACAGCCGTTAATACAGCTATGCAGGCTATTGACAAAGTACGTGATACATCAACATCTCATGAGAGATGCTCTATCATCGAGGTTATGGGTAGAGATGCAGGATACCTTGCACTGTGGTGCGGTATTGCAAACGGAGCAGAGAAGATCCTGATGCCTGAAGAGCATGATTATGACGAAGAGAAGATCATTGAAGATATTCAGGAATCAAGAAAACGTGGAAAGAAGAATTACATCATCATCAATGCAGAGGGCGTTGGAGATTCTATGAACATGGCTAAGAGAATTGAAGAAGCAACCGGTATGGAGACAAGAGCAACGATTCTCGGACACATGCAGCGTGGTGGAAGCCCGACATGTAAAGACAGAGTATACGCTTCTATCATGGGAGCAAAAGCCGTAGATCTTCTGCTTGAGGGAAAGACAAACCGTGTTGTAGGTTACAAACATGGCGAGTATGTAGACTTCGATATTGATGAAGCACTTGGAATGACAAAAGGAATTCCTGCTTACCAGTATGAGATTGCAAAAGAGCTGGCTCTGTAATCAGAAAATAAAATAGAAAATTATAAAAAAGTTATCTGTCCGGATACAATGGCGTAAAGCTATGTGTCCGGATGGGTAACTTTTTTGTTTCTGAGGATTATTTCAGAAGCGGAAGAAAAGGATTTTATAAAGTATGATTACAAAAGACAGGACGGATATTGTATAAATTGTAAGAAAATAATGGACATAGAATGTCGAAAGTTCGAAAATTAAACCAAAAATAAAAAAAGATATGATATACTGAGGTCATTAGTTAGGTATGAGGTGGTTAAAGTGTTAAAAGTACTGATAACAGACGATGAACAGATGATATGTAATTTGATTGCAAATATCCTGGACTGGGAGGATATGGGATTTCAGATCATAGGGATGGCCAATACGGGAACGGATGCATTTGATATTATTCAGAAAGAAAAGCCGGATGTAGTCATCAGCGATATCCGGATGCCCGGGTATGATGGAATTCAGCTGATCCAGAAGACGGCAGAGGCAGGAATACAGGCAGTATTTGTAATGATCAGCGGGTATAAACAGTTCGAATATGCACAGAATGCAATGAAATACGGGGTCAAATATTATCTGCTGAAGCCGATCAGCGAAGAGAAACTAAGAGAAACGATGATGGAGATAGGCAGAGAACTGGATGTGAAACAACAGAAGATCGTAGAAGAACGACATCTGCGCCGGCAGGTACAGGAAGCGAGGGACAAGATGAAGAGACGTTTCCTGACTACCGTTTTGGCGGCAAATGAGAAAGACAATCTGGAGTCAGATATCAGCCGAAATGCAGTCAACGCGGAATACAATACAGAATTTAAAGATGGAGAATACAGAGCCGTTTTTGTAAAAGTGGATATCCGTGGCGCGGTTGGAAAAAGTGCGGAATATCTGCAGGATAAAATCGAACAGTATGTGGAGAAATTTGGAAAAGATTTCTCTGAATCGATCAGTACATATACACATTCAGGCATTGTGGTACTTTTTAATTATAAAAACGAGGATGAAGAGGAAATAAAAAGAAAGATTGAAGAGCTGTGGACAGATCTGGATGATTACGTCAAGAATTTTGAAGGATTTTCGGTTGTGATCGGAGTGAGTGAAGCAACCGGACAATTCAAAGAGACAAGAAAATGCATTGTCGAATCCATGGATGCAGTAAAATACAGGATCAAAAACCCGGAGAGCAAGATTCTTTATTATGATGAATTTGATTATCAGAGAAGACCGGTCGGAACAATTATTACACCGGTGAAAAGACAGAATTATCTTGCAAAAATAGAAAGCGGATCGGCGGAAGATGCGGCTGCATGTATAGATGAGGCGGTAAGGATGATCCGCTATGAGATTACCAACTATTCACCGGTTATGCTGTATGATACCCTGATCTACTATGTGGATCTGTTGAATAAGACGTTGGATAAAGCACAGAAAGAAAAGATGGAAGAATACTTCGAACAGTGGAACGAACGGATCGACAATGAACGGACAGAATTAAAGCTGACCGAAGCGACGAAAGCATATGTGACAAAAGTGATCCAGTATGTGCAAGAAGAAAAGAAAGACAAAGACATCAGACCGGTAAGAGAAGTCAAAACATATCTAGAAGAAAATTATCATCAGGAGATCAGCCTGAATGATCTGGCAGATATAGTAAGTCTGAATGCTTCATATCTGAGTGCACTGTTTAAAAAAGAAACCGGGATGACTTATACGGAATATGTGATGTTCTGCAGACTTGAAAAAGCAAAGGAATTATTGGCAGATACCGGAAAAAGCATTGCGGAGATCGCAGATGCTGTCGGCTATCATGATACCAGACATTTCAGCAAACTGTTTACAAGAAATATAGGATTAAAACCATCCGAATACAGAAAATTGTATTCTTAATGGAGATGTAATATGCGGAAAAAGGAAGTAAGCTATTCAAAGAAAACAATCGTCAGACTGATATGGACAGGAATCCTGGTTGCCGGAGTGATTATTCTGACGATGGGAGCGGTATGTTTTGCCGGAAGACTGAGTATGAAGGTGAAAGTCGGGCTTCTAGTGTTTGACTGTATTCTATTTGTGGTCTATTTTGCAGAAGTATACCGGGATATGTACCGCCCGTGGTGTGAACTGGAAAAGATAGTTCATGAACGGAAGGACAGGAAGACAGAGACGCTTGCGGATGCCAATATTGCCCAGAGAGACCTAATCAAAGAAATTCAGGAAATCATATCTTCTCTGGAAAATATAACGATCCGACAGAAAAATGCAGAGATACTGATGAAGGTGGCAGAGATCAATAATCTTCAGGATCAGATCAATCCACATTTCCTTTATAATACACTGGAAGTTATAAGGGGAGAGGCCCTGATCAACGGGGATAAAAAAGTGGCAGAGATGACGGAGGCGCTGGCGAATTACTTTAGATATAACATCAGCCGGAAAGAAACATTTGTATACCTGAAAGATGAACTGAAGAATATCTGTAACTACTTCAAAATCCAGCAGCACCGGTTCGGTGACCGTATTTCTTTTGAAATCGTCTATCACGGGATAGCGGAAAAGGATGTTCAGAACTGTTATATACCAAAACTGATTTTACAGCCGATCGTGGAGAACAGCATTTATCATGGTCTGGAGATGAAGATTGGAGGAGGCGTGATCAAGATCCATATATCTTCGGCGGATGATAAGCTGATGCTGACGATCGCTGATGATGGCCTTGGGATGACACAGGAAGATTTGGATAAGCTGAATCGGGATGTAGATGCTGGAAAAACAGATGAAAATGCGGCGGGCAGTCATAACGGAGTGGCTTTACAGAATATCAAACGAAGATTGAAACTGTACTGGGGAAAGGAAGCGTATATGATCGCAACCAGTACGTTGAATTACGGGACGGAGATGCACCTGATGCTGCCACTGTTATTCACAAAAGAGGATTACATGAAGAGTTAATGAAGAAGAATATTTTAATATTAAAACAGATATGCAAATGCATACAGAAGAAGACGGTACTGAATCAATTCTATATGAATATCCAGAACGGAGAAATTGTTAATCTGATCGGGATGGAAGACAGCGGGAAGGAAGATGTATTTTCCATTCTGTTCGGGCAGGAGAAGATTGACAGCGGGGAGATCGTGTTCAATCGCAGGAGTTATACACAGATGAGTCAAAGAATCGTGGAACATGCGGGTGGTATCTTTTTTATCAATAATGATGAACCGATGGTTGCGGAATTGTCTGTTGCGGAGAATTTGTATATCGTTGAGAAGATGAATTATTTCAAACGGAGCGTGTCACGAAAAAAGATGGAGACACAGGCGCAGTTTGTCTTTGCCAAATTCGGTATCGACATTGCGCCAGGGAAAAAAGTGGGAGAACTGAATGCATTCGAACAGCGTATCCTGAGAGTACTGCGGGCATATGTCAAGCGGGCAAAGCTGATTGTGATCAATGACCTGATGGATGATTATCTTTGGCAGAGGATGGATAAGATTATCAGGATATTGAATCAGATCAAAGAAGAGGGGACCTCGATCTTATGGATTAACAGTTATCCGGACAAGATTACCGAGATCGCAGACAAGACTTATGTGATCCGGCAGGGGAAAAATGTCACCACATTTTATAAAGGGGAATACGAGAAAGAGAAAATACTGAATTGCATGACCGGAAGTGCGAATACAGCAGAAAAAGATCTGAAACATAGTCTTAAGAACACCTATGCATTTGAGGTCAGAGACTTGAGTAACTTTTATATCAGTAGTACAACCTTTGGCTGCAGAAGCGGTGAAATACTTGGAATCTATGACGTACAGAACAAATTTAGCCGGGAACTCAGAAGGACATTGTTGGGAAGAAGATTTTATAACGGTTCTATCAGGATTGGCGGAAAAGAATATCAAGCAGAGCAGGAATATGGAGCTGTCCGGAGCGGGCTTGGAATCATAGACGGAAGTAAATATCAGGATCATATATTTGAAGAACTGACGATTCTGGAGAATATAGAATTGCCAATATATAAGAAAAATGCGAGAAAACGAATGTTTGTAAACAGCAGAGTTACAGAGTATATCAGACAAAAAGAATATGAATTTTTGGATTTGAAGAAGAGGAACATCCAGGATAAGGCAATCGGTCTGACCAAAGGAGAGGCCATGAGGCTGATTTTCCACAGATGGTTGTGGGTGAATCCGAAAGCGATTTGCTGTTTTCAGCCATTTCTGCGGCTGGATGTGGAGAGCAGGGAGTTTTTGTACCGCATTTTTCTGGAATTTGCACATAAAGGGACGGGTGTGATTATAAGTAGTGCAAATGTAGCGGATCTGACACCAATCTGTGATCGGATCATAGAAATTGACGGAAATAAGATAAAAGAATCTGTCGAAAAATCATATTTTCCGGATATGTTCCAAAATTAGACCACTTTTTCCAAAATCCCCCACATTGTTTGAGGATGGGCGGGACAATATAATAGAGACATAATCAATCACTTAAACGAAGGAGGAGAAGAAATGAAAAAGATCGTGAAAAAATTAGTGGCAGCAGCACTTGCATTGACGATGGTTCTGTCAATGGCAGCCTGCAGCATGGGAGATGAGAAGAAAGAATCTTCCGATTCAGGTAAGAAGAGTGACGGAGAGGTAAAAGTCGGATTTGTTGTAAGTGATATGTCGGACGCATTCTTTGCACATCTGATCAAGAACATTGAAAAATATGCGAAAGAAGAAGGCGTAACTTTCACAGCAAAAGAGTGTCCGGAGATCAGCGATAAGATCACAGGAATCGAGAACTTTGTACAGTCAGGATGTGACGTTATTATTTGTCATGTAACAGACGCAGATGCATTAAAAGATGCTGCAACAAGTGCAGAAGATGCAGGTGTACGTTTTATTTCCTATGACTCAGATATCGACGGAACATCAGGATTCATCGGAATCGACAACCATGAATATGGATATGCAATCGGTAAAAATGCAGCAGAATGGATCAACGATAACTTTGAAGAGAACGAAAAAGTTAAAGTTGGTGTCTGCAACTACCCGGATTATCCATTCCTGGTAACAAGAGAAGAAGGTATCCTTGACGCATTAAAAGAACTTGCTCCAAATGCAAATGTAGAAGTAACTGCAAAAGCAGGATACACTCCGGAAGGTGTAGATGTCGGAGATGCATGGGTACAGTCTAACAAAGACTTAAATGTTGTTGTAGGAATCAACGATGCTGGTGTATTAGGTGTATACGAATCATTTAAATCAGCAGGAATTAAAAATGATAAATTAGGTATGTTCGGCGGAGATGCAGTAGATGATGCACTTGCAGCAATCGAAGAAGGCGGAGCTTTCAAAGCAACTGTAAGTACAAACATGCTGAAAAATGCTAACTATTTCATCGATATGGCAGTTGAACTTGCTAAGAACGGAAAATTAGAAGAAAGAGAAAAATTATTCCCATTAGAAGGAATTACTGCAGATAACGTAGCAGAATATAAGAAGAGCATCGAAGAGTAGCAGACGAAGAAAGAACGTATGGAAGATTAATGGTATGAGGCGTCGTACTCATACCATTAATTTTTCCAGAAAGAGCATAAGGACGGTGAAGCTATATGGAAAACATTTTGGAAATAAAAGATGTTACAAAACGATATCCGGGCGTAGTTGCTTTAAATCACGTTTCTTTTGAAGTTGCGAAGGGCGAGGTACATGCACTGGTAGGAGAAAACGGTGCAGGTAAATCGACGATGATTAAAACGATTACGGGGGCAATCACACCAGATGAAGGTAAAGTTATTTATGAGGGAAAAGAATATACAGAACTGAATCCGATCTTATCGAGCCAGATCGGAATCGAAGCAATCTACCAGGAATTCAATCTGGCACCGGAACTGACTGTACAGGAAAATATATATATGGGTACGAAAGTCAACCAGAGCATATTCATTGACCGAAAGGAACTGGCAGAGCGTACAAAAAAGATATTAAAAGAATTAAATACGAATATTGATCCAAATGTAAGAATCAAAGATTTGACTGTAGCGTATATGCAGCTGGTAGAGATCGCAAAGGCACTGGCAAAAAATGTAAAGCTTCTGATCATGGATGAGCCGACGGCACCGCTTACGGATAATGAAGTTGAGATTTTATTTAAACTCGTAAGGAATCTGAAAAAAAGGGGCGTTTCGATTATTTATATCTCTCACCGTATGGACGAGATATTTGAACTGGCTGACCGCATTACGGTAATGCGTGACGGCGAAGTAATCAAAACAGTTAACAAAGAAGATACGAATAAGAATCAGTTAATATATGATATGGTTGGCCGTAAACTGACAGAGACCTATCCGGAAAGACATCCAAAATTAGGGAAAACATTGCTGGAAGTAAAGAATCTGTGCGGATCATCCAATGAAGAGACAACATTCTCCGTCCGTGAGGGTGAGATCGTCGGACTGGCAGGATTGGTCGGTGCTGGCAGAACAGAAATCGCAAGATTGATCATCGGAGCAGATAAAAAATATTCCGGTACGGTCTGCGTAGACGGAAAAGAAGTTACCATACATTCTCCGAAAGATGCGATCCAGCATGGAATTGCATATGTTTCGGAAGACCGTAAGAATCAAGGAGTACTTCTGAAGATGTCGATCCGGTGGAACATTACATTGCCAATCTTAAGAGAACTGTCAAAGATGACATTCATTAATTTTAAAGAGGAAAATAAGTGTGTAGACAAATACAAAGATGCACTTCGGATAAAAACTCCTTCCATCAATCAACTGGTAGGAAATCTGTCAGGAGGTAACCAACAGAAAGTTGCAGTTGCGAAATGGTTGGCAAGCGAGTCGAAGATCCTGATACTGGATGAGCCAACAAGAGGTATCGACGTAGGGGCAAAACAGGAGATTTACGAACTGATCAACCGTCTGACGGACGAAGGGCTTGCAATCATCATGATCTCATCAGAGATGGAAGAGATCATGGGAATGTCAGACAGAATGCTGGTCATGGCAGAAGGACGAATTGTAGGCGAACTTGACAGAGAAGAATTCTCGCAGAATCAGATTATGAAGTATGCGTCGAATATAACGGACTAAGATGGGAGGAAGAGATATGGATAAGTTGAAAAGCTTTATAAAACAATACTTTGTTTTGGTAATATTAATAGTACTGATTATTTTATTTGGATGTTTGCGGCCAGAGTCATTCTTGACGATGTCGAATATGTTTACGGTTATCAGACAATCTTCGATCATGGGAATTGCAACGATCGGACTGTTATTTGTAATGGTTGCAGGTGGTATCGACCTGTCGCTTGGTTCCGTTATTTCCGTTGAATCGGTACTGGTTGCAGTATTATTGACCAAGTTCGGATGGGGACTGTTACCGGCTTACTTATGCGGACTTGCCGGTGGAACACTGGTTGGACTGGTTACAGGAGCGATCATTGTAAAGACAGGAATCTTCCCGATGATCGGAACACTGGCACTTCAGATCATCTTACAGGGAATTGCATACCTCGTATGCGGAGGAATGCCGGTATCTAATCTGCCGCTGAATGCAAAGATGATCGGACAGGGTTATATCGGACCAATCCCAATCCCGGTAATCGTATTCATTATTGTGATTATTATCGCGGCACTGGTACTGAACCGTACATATATCGGAAGACACTTCTACGCAATCGGAAGTAACGAAGAAGCAGCAAGATTATCCGGTATCAATACGAATAAATTAAAAGTTGCTACATATGCAATCGGTGGATTCTTATCAGGACTTGCCGGAATCATCATGCTGGCACGTATCAGTTCCGGACAGCCGACAGCAGGAAAGAATATGGAGATGGACTGTCTGACAGCAGCAGTCATCGGTGGTGTCAGTCTGACAGGCGGAGAAGGAAAAATCTCTACAGCTGTATGTGGCGTACTGATCATCGGAGTTCTGACCAATGGTATGACAATCATGAATATCAGCGAATATTATCAGTTGGTCATCAGAGGATGCATCTTCCTTGGAGCTGTATGTCTGGATGGAATCCAGAAACAGATTGCAGGAGGAAAGAAGGTTAAGAAAGCAGCATAGATCAAATCATAGATATATCCTCGCGCAGGGATGTGGTGTAAACCACATCTTTGTGTTATTCGGAAGAGTGTATGAAAGAAAATAGGGAAAGGCAGGGGAAGACATGACAAATTACAGAAAATTCATGGAACCGGAATATGGAGAGCCGGCACCAGAGGTAATCATTTATCCATCTCAGGAAATGGATATGGAACATCTAGCAAGATGGAGAAAAAAGAATGATTATGAATCTGTTGCTGAGATAACGGAAGAAATCAGGCATTGCATCTGTTATCCGAATCTGATGAAGATTGATACAGAAGATGTAAAGATTTTGGGACCGCAAGGAAATGTGAATACAAGAATCTACAAACCAGAAGGGGAAGAACTATTTCCAGTTCTGATCTATTACCATGGCGGAAGTTTTTCGATGAACAGTATAGAAGTATATGAGTATGTGTGCAGATATCTTGCATATACCGGTAATATGATTGTGGTGGCACCAGATTATCATCTGGCGCCGGAGTATAAGTTTCCGGCAGGACTAAATGAGGCATATGAAACTCTAGTATGGACAAAAAATAATATTGGATTATACTATGGAGATGAGGGAAATATTAGTGTGGCAGGTGATAGTTCTGGCGGAAATTTTGCAGCAGCAGTTTCGATTATGGCAAGGGATCAAGAAGGACCGAAAATTCGGAAACAGATACTCTTCTATCCACTGACCACAAATTATGAAGAAGAAATCACAGATTCAGAACAACATTATCAAGTCGGATATTTTCTTAATTATAATTGTATGAATAATCCGATGGCACATTATTTTGAAAATGAGGAAGATGTTAAAAATTCATTAGCATCGCCACTGTTGGAAGATAATTTGAAAGGACTTCCGCCTGCGTGTTTTATTTCGGCGGAATGTGATCCACTTTTAGATCAGGGCTTACAGTATGCGGCGAAACTTCAAGATGCAGGAGTGAAGGTAGAATATCATATTTTGAAAGGGATGCTTCATGGATTCATTAATCGTACTTATGGAAAAAGCTTTGAAGCATTGGAATTAGCAGCTGACTTTGTTAATAATTAAATCTTTGCTGCCTGCCTGTAACAAGCGAACATTTTTCATGATGTTTTGTGCCTTGAGCAGTGCGAAAGGAATGAATGTAAAAATGGATAAAACGTGGACAACAATTTTTTATCAGGAAACAAATCCAGTAAGAAGAATGGAATTGTTGAGAGAAAATACAGGTAATGGAGAAAGGAAAGAAGAACAGTATCGGAACCAACTCTGGATTGCAAGATATGGAAAAAGTAGTCCTGTGAAAGATGAATTTGTAGGATGCCTTTTGGATTTAAAATATCTGGCAGAGGTCATAACGATAGATTGGGGAGGAAAACGAAGAAAGCAGGGAATGCAGATTATTGATACTTTGGGAATGTCGGAAATAGAGAGTCGGGACGAATTGTATCATAAAATTCTTCTAGAAGAACTTCAGAATGTATTTTTGAAATATATTGAGGTTAGCAGAAATGGTCGAGATTTTACATCATTTGTATTTGGAGTGGGACAACTAACAGAAGAAGGAATTGCGAAAAAAATAGCACAACAAATTAATATGATCGCATTTCAGGCACCACATTTGCTTCATATGGACAAAGAGTTTGCATTATTACAGGAAGCAGCACTTTTGGCTTTTAGACAATTATACCCGAATAAAGAATATTTTTCGGAAAATAATCTGCCATTTTAGAATAATCTTATTTCTAAATTTTATGTAGAACGAATGTTTATTTTTATAGTTTGGTCTTTGAGAATTTAAAAATAAAAAATCGCTGAATCCATTGAATTTATTGGATTACAGCGATTTTTTGTTTTTAAAAATGTCGGAGAATTACTACTTGAAAATGCACGTCCAAGACGGTACAATAGTAAAATATGGTGGAGTATTCATAAAAGGAGATTTAATATCGTGGAAAATAAAAACAGGAACACTGCAGCAATCGGTGTGTTTGATTCGGGAGTCGGCGGTTTGACCGTCACAAGAGAGATCATGCGTCAGCTGCCGAATGAAAATGTAGTATATTTTGGGGATACAGCAAGAGTTCCATACGGAAGTAAGTCAAAGAATAACATTATCCGTTTTTCCAGACAGATCATCCGTTTCCTGAAGACAAAGAATGTAAAGGCAATCGTGATCGCATGCAACACGGCCAGTGCACTGGCGCTGGAGACGGTGAAGGAAGAATTTGATATTCCGATCATTGGAGTGATCGTACCCGGAGCAAGAGCTGCCGTAAGAGAGACGAAAAACGGTCAGATCGGCGTACTTGGTACAGAGGCAACGATCAAGAGCGAGACTTATACCAAAGAGATCAGAAAACTTATGCCGGAAGCGGAAGTTATAGGAAAACCATGTCCGTTATTTGTTCCGCTGGTAGAAGAAGGATTTGCAAAGCATAAGATCACAGAAGAAGTGATCGATATCTATCTGTCTGATATGAGAAAGTCGGAGATTGATACACTGATTCTGGGATGTACCCATTATCCGCTTCTCAGATCCCGGATTATGGCATATTTTGGAGAGTCTGTACATATTGTAAATCCGGCGTACGAGACAGCGATGGATTTGAAGCAGATACTGGAAGAGCAGAAAATTGCCAATACATCGGGAGAACCGGCGGCATATGATTTTTATGTCAGTGATGCAGCAGAAAAATTTAAGAAATTTGCCAATTCAATCCTGCCATATGATGTAGATAAGACACAGGCAATTGATATTGAAGATTATTAGGAGAATATATGACAAAAGACGTATTATTAAGTATATCCGGTCTGCATCAGGATGTGACCGGGATAGAAGCGCAGGGTGATGAGCCGGGAAATGAACCGATCGAAGTGATCGCACCTGCGAATTATTATGAAAAAAACGGAAAACATTATGTGATTTATGATGAACTGGTAGAAGGAATTCCGGGAACGATCAAGAATAAGGTCAGAATTATGGATGACCGGAAGGTTGAGATCATTAAGAGCGGGATTACAAATACGCATATGGTATTCGAGAAAGACAAGATCAATATGACACAGTATGAGACACCATACGGTGAGATGATGATCGGGGTATTTACAAAAGATATCCGGTTCGAAGAACAGGATGAAAAGATCACGGTACATGTGAACTATGCGCTGGACATCAACGGAGATCCGGTTGCAGACTGTAATATAGACATAAAAATAACAGCATTGGGTCGATAGGTTCCAATGCTGTTATTTATTAAGTACTTATTTGTTTCTTAATCTTGCAAAAAATCCCTTTTTCTTTTCCGGTACGTCCAGCGGACCTCTTACACCTTTTACTGCTGTGATGTAAATACCGCTGATAGTAGCTTTTACTTCTTTCTTAACCGGAATCAAAGGATAAACCTGTGCGTCGCACATAAGTGTCATGATCTTTGGTCCGACTTTGGCTTTTACTACCGGTACTTTAGAACGACGAAGATACTTTGGTGTATTTTCGATTACGATATCCGGTAAGCCGGCTTCTTTTAATTTCATACGACCTTTATCGATAACCAGGATGGAAACAGTCTGTGCAACTGCATCAAGTTGTGCCTGCTGATCTGCCTGTTTCTTCTCGGCTTTCTTTCCAACGAAATATAATACAACACATGCAACGATCAAAATCACAAGGATTACCAATAATACAATTGTAAATGTCTTCACAATAAACCTCCTATATTCTATATTCCATAACAAATATTCTAACATTGTTTTGGTGGGAGTGCAAGAAGTATACGGGAAAAGTAGACGATTTCAAAATGAAAAATTTGATAAAAGAATGAAATATATGTGAAAATGCTATGAAAGTTTTTCTAAATGTGATATAACAAAATAGTATGCGTAAACGTATACCAAGAAATCAGATGGGATTATGATGCCCACCTTAAAATGAATAATAAAACGAGGTGCACTATGAAAAAGAAAGTGGCAATGTTATTAACAGGTGTTATGGCAGTCTCTCTTATGATGACTGGTTGCCAGTCTGCCAAAGGTCTGGAAACAGAGAATATTAAGATTTCTGTTTATAAAGGCGTTGAAGTAGATAAGGTTGACAAACCAAGTGAAGTAACGGATGATGATGTGAATACACAGATTCAATCAGTACTGGATGAAAATTCGACAACAGAAGAAGTAACAGGCCGTGCAGTAAAGAAAGGTGATACAGCGACAATTGATTTTGTCGGAAAGATGAACGGAGAAGCATTTGACGGCGGATCATCCACAGATTATCCATTGGAGATAGGTTCAAACTCTTTCATCGATGGATTTGAAGACAGTATCATCGGACATAATGCAGGCGATACCTTTGACTGGAACGGAAAGTTTCCGGAGAATTACGGAAGTTCTGACCTGGCAGGAAAAGATGTTACATTTACAATTACAGTAAAATCTATTTCCAAAAAGAAGACACCGAAGCTTACGGACAAGTTTGTAAAGAAGGTGTCAAAGGAATCTAAGACAGTAAAAGAATATAAAGAAGAAGTGAAGAAGTCTCTCGAGGAAGATAACGAGAAGACATATAATGATTCTTTACAGCAGGCAGCATGGCAGAAGGTTCTTGATAATACAAAAGTTAAGAAATACCCTGAGAAAGATGTAAAGAAGATTGAAGATTCTCTGATCTCTCAGTACAAATCTGTTGCAGAAGCTTACAATATGTCATATGATGATCTGATCGAACAGCAGATGGGAACAACTGTTGAGAAATTCGAAAAGCAGGTAACAAAAGCTGCAAAATCCAGTGTAAAGCAGACATTGGTAACAAAGGCAATTGCAGATAAAGAGAACATTAAGTTAGATGATGAGACTTATAAGACAGAGCTTAAGAAGATTGCGGATGCATACGGATACGACAGTGTGAAGGCTCTGAAGAAAGCCGCATCCAAGTCAGAACTGAAAGAGATTGCACTGAATGATCTTGTAAAAGAATGGCTGGCTAACCAGTGCATTCAGGTTGAGACAAGCTCAAGCAGTTCATCAAGCTCGAGTGATTCATCAAGTTCAAGTAGTTCAGACTCAGGCAATTAAGCCGGACTGAATTGAAAGCAAAAGAAAATATAAAGATAAAAAAACTTCCCCGGAGTTTCTGGCATGGCACCATTCTGGTGCGGCAGAATAGACGGGGAGTTTTTTTATCTTAAGCATTATCCGGAAAGATTTCTTTCCACTCACCGGGACGCAGCGATTCATCAAGTACAATATTTCCGATGGAAATGCGTTTCAATTCAATCACGCAGCAGTGGACCGATTTCATCATGCGCCGGATCTGACGTTTCTTCCCTTCGGAAATGGTAATTATTCCATAGGTAACAGGGTGTTCAGGACGGTTTTTGTGGATATCTTTCTGAATCTCCACCGGTAATGTGGAAAGAATATCGGACATTACCGCATGTCCTGTTACGGTAATTTCAGCCGGGACGGTCGGGGTATCGGCGCCTTTCAGAATGACACCTGTTTCCAGCTTGTGTACCAGTTCCGGTGTCAGATTGCCGAGAAGGGTGAATTCATAAGTTTTCTTTTTGTGATAGGAAGGATGAGTGAGCTTCTGATTGAAGATACCGTCATCCGTGATCAGGAGAAGTCCGGTCGTCTCACGGTCAAGGCGTCCGACCGGAGAAAGCCTGTCATTATGTAATTCTTCAAAATAGTCCATAACCGTCGGATAGCGGTCATCGCGTCTGGCAGTGACACAGCCGAAAGGTTTGTGAAACATGTAGTAGTGAGGCATTGTTGTGACTCCTTTATTGGTTCTTTTCAGAGTTGTTCCGGGGAAAATCTCTGTGTAAAGCATACCACAGAAAAAGGAATAAATGATTGCTTATTGACAAAATTTATTAATTATGATATTTTCTTTTAGATGATAAATGACCGATGGGGGAGTAACAGGCGTATAACGCAACAAGTCAACATACTGATCGATGGATCTGGCTTGTTTTAATTTGTGAGACTCATGTGTAGCTGTAATATCTATGCGTGGACTCTCTCTATCCTATAAAGAAAGTATAGACCAGGTATGGCAGGCAGCTGCTGTATCTGGTTTTTTTGTTGTCATGCGTTTGAACTTAATTTTGGAGGAAATGATAATGGAGTGGAATTTTTTATTCTTTATGAACAGTGTCTTACTTGGAGTGGGACTGGCAATGGATGCATTTTCTGTCTCGCTGGCAAATGGAATGAATGAAAAAAATATGAAGAAATCAAGAATGGCTTATATTGCGGGAGTATATGCATTCTTTCAGTTCCTGATGCCTATGATAGGATGGATATGTGTGCATACGATCGTACAGGTTTTTGGACAGTTTCAGAAGTTCATTCCGTGGATCGCATTGATTTTGCTTTTGTATATCGGAGGAAGCATGATCAAAGAATCTATGCAGAGTGAAGAGGAAAAGGAAGAAGTGAAAAGATTAAGTTTTGCCGTGCTTATGATGCAGGGGATTGCAACATCGATTGATGCGTTGTCGGTAGGATTTACCACTGCCGGGTATGATTTGGTTATGGCTGTAGTCTGTTCACTGATCGTGGCAGTGGTAACGTTTGTGATATGTGAGACAGGGCTGTGCCTCGGTAAGACTCTGGGAACAAAGCTGTCAGGAAAGGCAGATGTTCTGGGAGGTGTAATCTTGATAGGAATCGGAATTGTGTCATGGGGACGGGGAATGTGACTTTTTTTCTGTCCCCGGTGGCAGGCTGCGTAAATACGCTGTGTAAAATAATTTTGACACGAAAATTGATGCGAAAAACGGTCATGTAAAGGAAGTTTGATAGACATTGGACACGCAATGTGGAAAGATGTTCCTGAAAGGAGAAACGCAGATATGGAAATTGGGAAAAAATTAAAAGACGCTCGTACGAAATCCGGATTTACCCAGGAAACAGTTGCAGAAAAGATCAATGTGTCCAGACAGACCATTTCAAACTGGGAAAATGAAAAATCCTATCCGGATATTATAAGCGTCATTGAGTTGAGCAGCCTTTATTCCATAAGTCTTGATGATTTATTGAAAGGGGACGAAAGAATGATGGAACATCTGGAAGAAAGCACAAATGTAGTCAAAAGCAATCAAAAATTGATAGGAGCGATCATACTTAATATTATCACGGTTATTCTATTGATTACCTTAAGTATGTTCCTGCCGGATAAGATATATTATCTGATTATGGTATTTTGTCTGGCTATTGTGAGCTCAGCAGTATTGCTTTATCAGATTATCAGACGTATTTAAGGGAGAAATATGATGGATAAAAATATTGTATTGGCTGTGATATTTGGTGCGGCCGCAGTTGTCGGAGCTATGGAAACGGTATATCAGATCTATCAGTTAACGGTGATGGATGCAGCCGCCCGTGGATTAAAACATCCAAAATTATGGGGACTGCTTGCTGCGAACGGGAATAATTCGAGTGGGTTGTTACTATATCTAATAGGTCGAAGGAACTATCCGATGAATTCCATAGACAGCAGACAGTTAGTGGTTATGGAGAAAAGGAAAAAGGCAGCCGGTATGGGGTTAGTGTTTGTGGCTGTCGGAGCGATTGGATTGCTGGTGTGTCTGGGAAGAGTTGGTTTATAAGGCTTATATAAGGGAAACTCCGAAAGTACAAAAGGAAAATGCAGACATACATCAAAATGCCCTTGCATAGATTGTAAAAAACAATTTATGCAGGGGTTATTTTTATGAAAGATTACATTGAGGAGAGGGCAGTAGAAATCGCATATTATATCATCGAACATAAAGCCACTGTGCGTCAGACCGCGAAGGAGTTTGGGGTTAGTAAGAGTACGATACATATAGTAGTAATAAAATAGAACGTTATACAAATATAATATATTCAATCAAATAAGATATAGAAGGAAGCAAGTTTGAAGAAATATTTGGGTGGAAATATTTGTTTGGGCTTGCTTTTAGTGTTTTTATATGAAGTTAGATAGCAGATTGAAAAGGAAATAGATAGGTGTTATATTTTAGATAATGAAAATGGAATTATTGATTAGGATAATTGATTTACATTAAAAATATACCAGAAGAAAATAAAAAGGAAGATATATTGAAAGGATTGGGGGACCATTTAATTGAGAAAATGTGAGAATATTTATGAAGAAATATGTGCTCTCGAACCAGTTGTTGATTCCTTGCCTTGTGTACATAATAATATGACAATGCAGGGAAGAAGAAAAGTTTTTTATATAAGTGATATTCATTGTGATATGAAAATGAAAAAGGGATTTAAGGATTTTTCTGATAAGGAATATATAAATCATGTTATTAAAAAGATGAACGGAGATGATCCATTTGGGGATAATCCATTGATTATAGTGGGAGATATTGATTGTTGTACAGAAAATGTGGATTATTTTTTTTCACAGCTTAGAATGCGCAGAGATGGTATTATAATTTTTGTATTGGGAAATCATGAGATATGGGCTTATGACATGGCGGTTTCTGATTTAGATGAAATAATTAAAAGGTATCGAGTTATTTGTAAAAAACATGATGTGATAATGCTACAAAATGAATTGGCATTCTTTTATGATGATAGAACAGGAAATGGAGAATTACTTTCGTTCAGTCATCATCATGTAATTTCGGAAAATGAATTATCAGAGTTAGCAATTGATGAAATACAAGTGTATGCAGAAAAAGCAAAAATGATTGTATTTGGAGGACTAGGTTTTTCCGGAAAGTGTAAAACTTTAACATCAGAAGGTAGTATATATAATGCTGATATAGGATTATATAGAGATGCTGTTCCTACGCTTGCGGAAGATATTATACAAGCAGAAAAAAGTGAAAAAGCATATTTAAAAGTATTAGAAGCATTATCTAATTATAATGTTATTATTGCAACCCATTGTCCGCTGGATAATTGGAGTGAAAGGGGCTATAATTCTAATTTCATCTATCTTAGTGGGCATACACACCATAATATATTTCATATGTCCTCAGATAAAACAGTTTTCGCAGACAATCAGGTTGGATATTCTAGTGATGATTACGATTTGAGATACTTTTTAATTAACGGTACATATGATAGCTTTATAAATTATTCTGATGGTATTTATAAGATTACATATGAACAATATATTGATTTTAATATTGGGAAAAATGTTAGATTAAAAAAGAAAAATGATGGAAAGCAAATTGTATTATTAAAAAAGGGCTTTGCACATATGTTTGTATATTATAATCGTAGTAATAAACTGATGCTATTAAATGGAGGTAGTCCAAAACAGCTTTATCATGAATTGAATTATTATTACAAAAATCTCGATAAATATGTGTCTAATATAAAAACAATAATGAATTCTTACATGGATAAATTGTTGAATATCTCTAAAGTAATTAAATCAATTGGTGGAGATGGTAGTATTCATGGCTGCATTGTCGATATTGATTATTATAATCATATATATATTAATCCGGTGGATGGAAAAATTACCCCATATTTTGCGTATGATATGGAACAAAAATATGTATATAAAGATTTATATACACTTCTTGCAGAAAAGAAGCCTTCTTTACTTTCAGGATATGTTGAATGGCAAAAAATCGATTCAAATAATGAAATAGTTGTTCGAAACACAGAATTAACAGATTTAGCTGTTTTAGTGACGGATAAAAAAATATATAGTGCTTCGAAAATTATAAAATCAATTCAATATCTTTTATTTCAAGATGTTGTTAGAGAGTGGAACGATAAAATATTGCGTATAAGTAATAGAGAAGAGACTATTGGAGAAATGGAAAGACTAGAAATTGATAATAGCATTTATCAGTCAATTCTGCAAAGTAATTAATATATAAGAAATTCTACATGAATAATAAAGAGCAAGATCCATCCGGGTAATACCGTATCGTAATAATTGAAAATAATATTTAGAAATTAGGAATATTATATTGGCTACATTGAAAATGTAAGCAGGTAAAAATTGAATATTTTTTACAGAGCATCTGGCAGAAGCCGGGTGCTTTTTTGAATATTTTGAAAGAAAATATCATGTAAATGGTGCGGAAATCTTTGATGGAAGCTAATTAGATGAAGATGAAATTGAATCAAGAGGATAAAAATAGAATATTCATCAAGAATAAACTTGTTAAACACAGGTGAATCTTGCTCTTGTATAAAAATTCAGATTAAAAAGAAGAAAGAAATAACAAAGAGCGAGATTCACTAGGGATTTATAGTACCTTAACTGGTTCTCTGCTTATCTTTAAGATTATGCGGAATTTTGGGATGCACAGTAATGAAATTATGAAAAAATTAAAAAAATTCTGATGAGGGGGCTGTATTTTATGCCCTCTCCCTTTGTATATATAGAGGGATAAATTTTTGTGGATATAAAATTCAAAAATATATTTCCTCAAATATTGAGAAGGTGAGGAAGAAACAAATGAAATATTTGTACATGAATGAGCAGGAGCGGCAGAAGCAGTATTATTAATTTCCAAAATTCTTGCTGGAATTACAGCTAAGTCAGAATGCAAGAATTATTTATATGCTGTTGTATGACCGGGCGAGAATATCACGAAAGAATAATTGGACAGATGAGGATGGAAGAGTATATGCAATATTTCCAATTGAAGAACTATCACAGAAAACCGGGAAGTGCAAATCTTCTGTTAAAAAGGCTTTGAAAGAACTAGATGATGCAGGACTGCTAATTCGGAAATTTGGTGGATTTTCAAAACCAAGACATATGTATGTAATGATACCAGACAAAGTAGAGGTTTCTGGAAAGGTACAATTACAGACAGATATAAAGAAAGCCGATAGAGAGTTAAAAAATGAGCTTTCATATGGTCAGAATGATAACTCTACGAAGGATATAAATACGGCATCTAATAAAGTAATAGAGAAAAATAACTCAAGTAATAAGTATGGAGTAAGTAGTTACAGTATAAAGAATCAAAAGATGAATTATGAGTGTGGGGAGGGAGAAAGCCTGTGATGTATGAGATACAAACATATTTAGGCGCAGATGGATTGATGCATTGTACTGTTTGTAAAGAACCCGTAGAAGCATTTTATCCAAAAGGTTCTTTGCTTGAAATGAGAAAGCATCACAGGCAGTGTGCGTGTGAAAGGAAGGCATATGCAGAAGAGGCACAATATTATAAAGAAAAAGAGCATCGGGAGCTAATCGCAAGAAATAAGAAAATCTGCTTTGAGGAAAAAGAAATGGAGGGATTTACATTTCAAAATGTAGAAAGAGATAGTGGCGTTATAAGAATCGCAGAAGAATATGTAACAAACTGGCAAAAAATGAAGCAAAACCATATGGGATATTTGTTCTGGGGACCAGTTGGAACAGGAAAAAGTTATCTGGCTGCTTGTATTGCGAATGCATTGCTGGAAAAAGAAGTTACCGTGAAAATGACAAATTTCAACACCATATTAAATGATTTGTTTGCAGCTGAAGACAAGACAGAATATATCAGATTATTGAATGGATATGAGCTTTTAATTATTGATGATCTTGGTGTAGAACGGAGCAGTGAGTATGCATTAGAAAATATTTTCGGTGTGATTGATTGGAGATATCGATCGGGGAAACCTTTGATTATCACAACAAATCTTCCTTTAGCACAATTAAAACAAGAGACAAAAATTGAGAAGAAAAGAATTTATGACAGAATTCTGGAAAGATGTATTCCGGTAAAAATTGATGGAGTCAGCAGACGAGAAGCCATGGCAAATGACAATATGCAGACTATGAAAAACATTCTGAAAATCTAGGACTATTTCAGGAGGAATTTTCATAGTAATGGACAAAGAGTGAGCAGGGAGGAGGTGGAAACTTCACCGTGGCGAAAAGAAAACTGAACTATCGATTTCATAATCCAAATCCGGTGGAAGTAACCGCCGATTACATATTGAAAGTGATGATAGAAGCGAATACTGAGAAGGTGGAGAAGATATTGCGGGAGAATATGGTGCAGATGGAAGTAAATGAATGTGAACTGGGATAAAGCGGATAGATGAGGAATGGATTGAAAGTCATTAATATGAAGTCTAAGGTGTATAATTTTGCCGAAAATTGCCGAAATGTAAATTATAATATAAAATATGAGATTTCATCTCATAAAACTATTGCTAAAATAAAAAAACGGAATATAATAAGGATATAGGCAAGAAGTTTGGACTAATGGAGGTAAATAAGATGTTATGCCAATTTACAGTGAAAAATTTTAAGAGTATACGGGATGAGGTAACATTTGACATGCAGGCTGCCGCCATTTCTGAGCATGAAGACAGAATTATAAAAGATAAAGATGAGGAATTATATTTACCGGTATCTGCTGTATACGGACCAAATGGTGGAGGCAAATCTAATGTTCTTGAAGCGTTACACAGTCTGGTTACGAAGGTGTTGAGACCATTATATGCTACAAGTAATAACGAAGAGATTGCAATAAAAATGAAAAAGCTTGTGATAGAGCCGTTTGCTTTTGATGAAGAAACAAGAAATGAGCCAACAGAATTTGAACTGTTTTTTAGAACGGCAATGGCAGAGTATCGCTATGAATTAACCGTAAAAAAAGAAGTAATCGAATACGAAAGGTTGGATCGTATAAAATTAGAAACAGGGCGGAAATCAGCACTTTTTGAACGAGATGAAGATGAAATTAATTTGAAAGGTGCATTTGCAAGATTGAAAACCAGTGATGAATTATCCGATACATTGCCGTTGTTATCGTATCTTGGAATTACTTACAGCAAAAATGAAGTGGTACAGGATGTGCTTGACTGGTTTGATGAAGAGATTGATTTCCTGAATTATGGAAATCCTATGCAGGAATTACGAATGGCTGTTTCTAAGTCAGAGGATGTAAAAAGACTGATGCTTCAGATGATTCAGGAGATGGATTTGGATATTGTAGATTTCCGTGTAGAAGAAAAGGAGAATGACCGGATCGAAGTATTTACAAAACACGTAGTAGATGAATATGAAGCAGAATTGAATTTATTTGATGAATCCAGTGGAACAAAGAAATTATTTGGATTGCTCCCATTTATTGCAAAAAGTTTATTGAGAGGAACGACACTTGTGATTGATGAATTGGATGCAAAGATACATCCGGTATTACTTAAATACCTTATTATGACTTTCAGTAATATGGAAAAAAATAAAAAGGGTGCACAGTTGATTTTTACATCACATGATCTGTCTACTATGAACAGTGAAGTATTCAGAAGAGATGAAATCTGGTTTGTAGCAAAAGGAAACCGTCAGAACTCAAAATTATATTCTCTTGTAGAATTTAAAAATAAGAAAGGTGAATCTGTACGAAAGGATGCCAAGTTCGATAAACAGTATCTGGAAGGGAAATATGGTGCAGATCCATACCTCAGAAAGATTATAGATTGGGGGACGGTGAATGGCTAAAAGAGGCAGAAAAGAGAAAGACAACTGGAAGAAGAAACGTCGGCAGGAATATCTGGAGAAGAAAGAATTCCGCTACTACATTTTCTGCGAGGGACAAGCAACGGAACCTAAATATTTTCAAGGATTCAAACGGTATATTGAAGATAATCCCATTTATCGAGATATGGTTTTGATTGAAATTGAAGGCTGCCAGGCTGAGACGATGCGGGTAATCGGAAAGGCTGAAGAGTATGTGCGTGAGAATAAGATTACGAAAGGGCAGATATGGTGTGTCTATGATAAAGACAGTTTCCCATCCAGTGATGTCAATGGAGTAGTCCAGCGGGCAGAAGTATTAAATCAAAAGAATCCGGATATTCAGTATCATGCGGCGTGGAGTAACGAGTGTATCGAATTCTGGTTCATGTTACATTTTGCATATTATACGGCAAATAATCACAGATCTGAGTATAAAAAGTTTTTGAATGAGAAATTTCAGGAACTGGGAATTGGGAAGTATGAGAAGAATATGGATGACATATTTGAGACGCTGATGAATGGTGGAAATCCGAAGTTGGCAATTCGATATGCAAGACGGATTATTAACAATGGAAAAGGGAAAACACCTGCGGAGATAGCACCAGGAACGAAGGTGTATGAGTTGGTGGAGGAACTGGCGAAGTATTTGCCGGGGAAACAGAAGAAATGTTTTGACTAGAGAGGAAGAGTGTGAATGAAAGATTTAAGTAGAAATGTAAAATTATATTGTGATGTATGCGGTAATGATCAATTTTCAATAATAAATGATATTGACTGTGAATTAAAGGAGGCTCCAGATGAAACAAAGATGCAATGTTCGGATTGTGGAAAGATTTTCACGAAAGCTGAGTTGATTGAATTAAATCAAGAAGTAATAGAGGCTAATATAGAGGATATAAAAAAAGAGGCTGTTAAGGAATTTGAAAAAGAATTATCGAAAGTACTAAAGAAATGGAGATAGTCTTAGATGAACGAGGAAATTGTGAATTGTTTTAATATTGTAATAGAAGTTGTAAAAGGCGTAGCATTGTACGTTATGCCGATAGCGGCTTTTATTGTCTCACTTATTGCATTGAAACGTTCTAATGATACGATGAAGGTACAAGTTCAGTTATCAGAAGTGGAAGAAAAATTAAAGGAATATGAATTGGCATTAAAGAAACGTGAATTAGAAAAGATTCAAGCAGAAGAAAATAAGGAGAAAAAAGCTAATATAGAAGCAAGAGTTATTAAGATTTCAAAAGGAAGTTATAGATTGAAAGTGTGGAATTCAGGTAATGAAACAGCATATAATGTTGAGGTTTCTATTCCTAAAGAATATAGTGTCATTATTATGAAAGACAAGATGCCATTTGAATATCTTGAACCAGGAAATAGCTTTGAAGAATGTGTTGTAATACATATGCAATCAGCTCCTAAGTTTAAGGTGATTTCGAAATGGGAAGATGAAATGGGAAATGAATTTTTGAACGAGCAATTGCGTAGTTGTTGAAAATATGAATAGGGAATACAGAAGGAGAAAACAGTGAAATTAAAGAATGTGATAGATAAGATCGAAAAATCAAAAAATCTGATAGAACTAATTATAATGTTTATAACTGCAATATGTACGGTCATTGGTGTATATTTGGGGTTTGCACAAATTAATTCAACTCTCAAAGAACAACGATTTTCTAATAGGTTAGAATTGGCAGATGATTTGATGAGTGAATATATGACTTTATCAAGTCATGGAAGTAAAGCAGTATTCTATTTAGTTGCCGATGCTAATGGTGAAGCTGATGAACTTATAAAAATAGATAGTAATTATCCTAATTATATGCAAATGCATTCGGAAGAGTTAGAGAACATTAAAGGGAAGATTGCGGCGTATGGTTCTACTGAACTTGTAAATCTATTTTTTGATTCCTATAATAGTATTCAAATGAAACTTGAAAATGGTAAAGGAGATTTAGAATCGTATAAATATTATTTCTATTCAATGCCTTTGTTAGCATCGTGTATTAGATATGATTTGACAGGAGAAAAAGTAAATCCTTCAATTTTTTATAATTCTTCTATGCGCGAACTGAAAACATTGGAGGCAGCAAGCGGAATGGAAGATTTTCATGAGAAAATGATTTCTACAAATGATGAATTAGTGGAAAAGTATGGCTTGCCCAAGAAATTTATTTGGAAAGAATAATAAAGTATGTGTTGAAGAAAGTAGAACACTTATTAATGAAAGGGGTGATCTACTTCCTTTTTTTGTTTACAAATTCTTTTTTGGATATATAATAAAAGATGTAACAGAACGATACAGCTATAACAGAGAGGTGATACTATGAACATTGCAGCCTATTGTCGAGTCTCCACCGACAAAGCCGATCAGCTCAACAGTCTGGAAGCCCAAAAGGAATTTTTCTCAGAATACACAAAACGCACAGGGGACACTTTAGTAAGAGTATATGCAGATGAAGGCATTTCCGGAACTAAAATTAAAAATCGTAAAGAATTTCTTCGCATGATGGCTGATGCAGAGCAGGGATTATTTGATATGGTTGTTGTAAAAGACATCTCTCGTTTTGCAAGAAATACTGTAGATCTTTTACAAAATGTCCGTAAGCTAAAATCATTGGGAATCGAAACGCAGTTCTTAACCGCAAATATGACCAGCATGGGAAACAGCGAATTTGTACTTACCATCTTTGGAGCTCTAGCACAGGAAGAAAGTGCCAATACTTCCAAGCGTGTAAAATTTGGAAAGAAGATGAACGCAGAAAAAGGACGAGTTCCGAATATTGTATATGGATACGACAAAACAATCGGAGATTATTTTAATCTTGCAATCAATAAAGAAGAATCTAAAGTTGTACAGCAGATTTACAAGTGGTACACAGAAGAAGGTTACGGTGCTGCTAAGATTGCCAATATGCTAAATGAAAAAGGTTATAAGACAAAACGAAATTGCAAATGGAGTCAGAATGCAACTTGCCGTATTTTGACAAATGAAATATATACTGGAAAAATTATCAATGGCAAGCAAGAAGTCAGTGATTTCCTAACAGGTCAGAGAAGAGATAAGGACGAGACAGAATGGATGGTAGTGGAGCGGCCGGAACTTCGAATCATAGAAGATGAGACATTTGAAAAAGCACAGGAGATTTTAAGAGGCAGACATGATGCATTTAATCTTAGTCACGAACGGCAGAGTAATAAGCATCTGTTTTCGACATTGATCAAATGTAAAGAATGTGGCTGGTCCTTCCGTAGAACGGTTCGTACTTATAAGAACACGTATGTACGGTGGGTATGCTCGGGGCGAAATGGCCGGGGCGTAGATAGCTGCCCCAATAAAACGGTTGTGGATGAGGAAGAACTCATTGAAGTTCTGCAGGAATATTTTACAAATGTATTGAAACAAAAGAAAAAAGTGATTGCTCATGTGGTAAATGAGTTTCAGCGTGTATATAAAGCTAAAGATGAAAATGTAGAGTACGAAAAAGAATTAAATGCAGAACTTGCTAAATTGCAAAAGACCAGACAAAAATATATGGATATGTATACGGATGATTTGATTTCTCGTGAAGAGTTGAATGAGAAGATTGGTGGTTCTCGCCAGGAAATGGAACGAATAGAAAATGAACTCAAGATGGTATCTTATCATTTAACCAAAGGGGAACAGTTAGAGAATATTTTAAATAATACATTTAAAGAAATTGAAGACATTACTGATGTACACCAGATGACCAATCAGCAGTTAAAGCGATTGATTCAGAAGATAGAAGTAGATAAGGATGGAAATGTAGATATTTATTTACGCTTGCTTGGAGATCTTGGGTTAGATGAGTCTGTATTAATTGAAGAAAATGAAACCGTTCTAAATTGTGACGACCAAACATAAAGACTGCACCGACCGCCTGGAGCAGATCAACCCAACCCTGGCGCAGAGCGTCCGTAAAGTTCTTGATGTGAACAAGCAGGAACGCCACATTCGTGGCGGACTTGCCACTCGGGAAAAATATCTACATCAGCATCGGCATGCAGGATAAAGAGAGTAACAGAACAAAAAGCTCTTATAATTTCGGACATCAACGAGTCGATTTCATGGGATAAAAGATAACAACAGAACAAAAAACTCCGCACAGATATTCTGGAGAAGCATCATATATAGACGATTCATTCGAATATCCTTGCGGAGTTTTTATACAACTAATTATTTCCAAGAATTATGATGTCTCGAATTGTAAAAACACAGCCTTCATAATCATAAGAACAACATCACCAGTTTAAAGATCCAGTTGGCGGCGACCCCGGCGCAGAGTCCACCGATCGTGTGGCTTAAAATTGCCTTTCCGGTTAGCTTGTTCACTTTAAGTGAAGACATCATAGCCACATGTGTGCTGAGGTATCCGCTCCAGCACATGCACATTGCAGTGAATACGGCTACGTCATTGGCGAGGACGGTTCCGGCTTCTGCCATGTGCGGTACTAGTCCGATTGCGGCACCGGCAGCACCGAGTGCCGTGATCGGAACGGAGATTCCGGATGCATCTGTGAATCCAAAAAGCGGTGATAAGATGAATTCAAGCTTCTTTCCAAGCCATGGAAGGAAAGCGATTCCTTCATAAGCGGCACCGGTGTAAGTTCCGTCTGCAGATGCGCCGTTGGTCAGCATCATGACCAGTGTACAGATGGTGATAACGCCCGGGATGATGGCAAGGCCGACATCCACACCGTTTTTACCACCCTCAAGAAGTGCCTCGATGGCACGTCCGCCGATGCCTCCGTCACGGATCTCGCGGGTATTCATGATGGCATCCATGTCTTCGTGTTCTTCGAACTGTATGCAGTATTCTTCGGTTCCATATTCTTTCTTGGTGAAATGAAGCATGATGCGGACACTGATGATACTGCCGATTATAGCGGAAAAGTTACCGACCAGTACAGCAGTTCCGGCGTGTCCACCTTTTAACTTCAGACCGATCATGAATGTACTTACAATCAGTCCCATTCCGAAAGATGTTCCAAGGTTCGTTAAAGCCGGAAGCTGGAATTTCTTGAAATATTTACGGAAATTCTTATCTTCAGCAAGTCCCAGGATTGCCGGATTGTCGGACAGATAAGTAGTGATTACACCGAGTGCTGCGGCACCCGGCAGATTATAAAGTGGCTTCATCAGCGGTGACAGTAATTTATTCACCATCGAAATGACACCGAATTCTGAGAACAGTCCTGAAATGGCTCCGGCAAGAACTGCGATTGCCATAATATAGAAGACTGTCTCAAGAAGCAGCTGGTAGCCGGTGTTCATCAATGTGTTCAGCATATTGACACCGCCCATTTTCATACCCATACCACCGAAAATTCCTAAAAAGATTGCCAGAAAGACGAATCCTTCAAGACTGATGGATTTTTTTGTTCTTTTGTTTCCCATAAAAAACCTCCAATATTTTATACACGTATTTTATCCAAGTTTCCCAGCTTATATAAAACGCATAGTAATAAGATACTATATAATTAAATGAAAGTCAATCATTGTTTACAAATTGTGCATATAAGATAAAATGATAGTAGATAATAAAAATAAATTATGCATAATTATTGTGAATTGAAAAAATTTTATTGAAATGCTAATATAAAAATGGATATATTAATAGAAGAGATAAATAAATCGGATGTATGAAATGTTGTTAAAAATTGCAAAAAGTTAAAATTAAGGAAGAGAATGAAGGAGGACAGCAGACTGTGGCAACAGTTGGAGGAAACAGACAGGAAAAGAGAAAAAGGATTATGTCGTATTTCATCAATGCGACAATTGAATTAATGGAAAAAGAAGGAATTGAGAATCTGACGATCAGGAAGGTTGCAGAACAGGCAAAATACAACAGTGCAACGCTGTATCATTATTTCTCTAATCTGGATGAACTGGAATTATTTGCAAGTGTAAAATGTCTGGATGAATATATGCAGGAAACGTTGATACACAAGGCCGAGGGAAAGGATTTTCAGGAGTGGTATCTGGGACAGTGGCGCTGCTTTTGCAGACATTCGTTCCAGAGACCGAGAATCTATAACTTCTTATTCTTCAGTCCGGAAGGGACACAGAACCTGAATGAGGTTTTCCGGAGATATTATGAGATTTATCCAAATGAAAAGGAAGAAAAGACAGAAGATTACGAAGGATTTTTGAAAGAAGGAGATTTCTTCAAACGCAACGAAGATCTGCTAAGAGATGTGATCAGAGAAAGAAATTATGAGATATCTGAGCAGGAGATCAAAGAACTGAATGAAATGAGTGTGCTGATCTATCGGGGAATGCTTGCAATCATGCGAAGTGACAGGGACAAGCCGACGGTAGACGAGGCGGTGGATAAGACAGTCAGATATCTGGCGAAGACACTGGATGCGTATCATCTGGGATAGAGTAAGATATAATCTGGAAGGAGGTATTTCCTTATGAGGATAGTTGTCGTAGAAGACAATGAATTGTATAGAGATGAACTGTTACAATGTTTGGAGCAGGAAGAATCAGATATAGAGATCATAGGAAGTGCAGCCAATGGAGCCAGAGGGCTTGCGCTGGTGGAAAAGCTGGTCCGGGAAAAAGCTGGTCCGGACGTGATATTTACAGACATCCGGATGCCGGAGATGGATGGATTCGAGATGATCGAAGCCCTGCAGAAAAGAAAGATATCCTGCAAAATTGTGATTACAAGTTCTTGTCCAGAATTTCTGTATGCAAAACGTGCAATGGAGCTTGGTGCCGTTGACTTTCTGGTCAAACCATTGAAAACTTATGAAGTCCGTAATGTAATAAGAAGATTGAGAAGAGAGCTGGAAAGCGAGAAGAAGTGGAAACACATACTGAATCTGGATTACATTTTCCCGAATGCGATGGCAGGAAAGCTGAAAGATGACCTGCAGATAAAAGAACTCATAAAAGAAGGTTATGGAATCGCACCGGACGAAAGGATTGGCGTTCTGGGAATCGGCATGAGCTCAAATTATGAGAAATATAAAGAACAGATGAAGCAGATTCTGAAAGAACTGGAGATTTTTAATCAGAAACAGGATTTCTGTGCGTATGCAATAGAGATGCGTGGACGTCAGAGCTTTGTGGTTCTTTTTTATCATATGGGAAATGAACAGGAGACGTATCGGTATCTGGAACAGACAATTGTTCCGATGATCTGTAATATTACACGTGGAAGGGTGATATGTACCTGGGCGGTCAGTGATGGATTTGAAAATATGCATGAAGCGGTCAGAGAACTAGATCATGCGGCAGAATGGAATCTGATTCTGAAGAAGGGAACCTTAATCTGTAAGGAAAAGATACAGGAAATTAAGCTGCATTCATATAAGTATCCGCTGCACCTTGAAATAGAAGCCAAAGAAGCACTGATGAATAAGGATTTGAAGCGTTTTAAAGAGATATTTTCCAGGTATCAGGCATATTGCAGGGAACTTCCATGTACACCACAGGAGGCAAAGGAAGGATGTACACATATCGCATTGGTCCTGATCCAGATGGCGGCAGAAGCAGGGGCACTACAGGCGCAGAGAAAAGGACAGGCCTTTCTTCAGGGAATATCGAGAGCCAATGGATGGACGGACGTAGAAGAAAAAGCAGATGAATTCTTCGAATATCTGACAAGCAAAGAAGAATGCCACAATAATATAAGTCTTCTGGTGCAAAAGGCACTGGAGAATATCCGGGAGTATTATAATCAGGGAATTACGTTGGAAGAAATTGCAGAAAAACTGCATGTGACAGAGGAGTACTTAAGTACTCAGTTCCGAAAAGAAACAGGACGGACATTTACCGAGACGATCCGAGGGTACAGGCTTGAACACGTAAAAAAACTTTTGACGGTTACAAACTGGAAACTGACGAAGATTGCTGAAATGGTGGGTTATACAGACCCTAAATATATGAGCCGTGTATTCAAAGAAGAGACTGGAATGCTGCCTCTCGAATACCGAAAAAGGAACAGTTAGATTAAAAAAACGTTAAAAAAACACAAATTCAGTCAAAAAAAGTCATCCTTTTTTAAATATTTCCCCCTTGTAGAAATACGGGAGAATGTTAAGATATTTCCAATAAGAAAAAAGGAGGGACCAATAATGAGTACGAAAAGTGTTATTTTTTCGAATCCAGATGATGTAATAGATTTTGTAAAGATTGTTGAAAAATATCCTTTTGACATGGATATGAAACGGGGCAGATATATTGTAGATGCAAAGTCCCTGTTAGGTCTTATGAATCTTGGATTTGACCATAAAATAGAACTGAAAGTATATGAAGAAGAATGCGAAAATCTTTGGAAAGAACTGGATAAATTTGTAGCTGCATAAGTTTACTTCTGCAGTAACTGGATATTGTATGAGAAGAATCCTCAGCGTATAATAAGAATATACGTTGGGGAATTTTTTCGGCATATAAACATTACAGGAGAAGAAAATGGGAAAGAGTAAAAAAGAGAAACAGCAGGCATATTTCTTTGACAACAAAGCTCTGCTGGCGCTGATCCTGCCACTGGTGGTTGAGCAGCTCCTGGCGGTCATGGTAGGAATGGCAGATTCCATTATGATCGCAAGCGTCGGCGAGGCGGCGGTGTCGGGAGTATCGTTGGTGGATCAGATAATGGTACTTTTGATTAATGCATTTGCCGCACTGGCGACCGGAGGTGCAGTAGTCGCAGGACAGTTTCTGGGACAGGATAGAAAAGAGGAGGCCTGTAAATCGGCAACTCAGATGGTATGGTTTATTACTATATGTGCAATCGGTATTACGGTACTTGTATATTTAGGAAAATCATTTATCCTGCATACGGTATTCGGCAAGATTAATCAGGATGTAATGCATCATGCAGACGTTTATTTGTTGATCGTGGCGGCATCGATTCCATTCCTGGCATTGTATAACGCAGGAGCGGCAATCTTCCGTACAATGGGGAATTCGAAAGTGACAATGCAGATATCGATCATTATGAATATTATTAATATAGGAGGAAATGCAATTCTGATCTATGGATTTCATCGGGGTACGGAAGGTGTCGCAATTCCGACACTGGTGTCCAGAATAACGGCAGCGGTTATTGTAATTGTGATGTTGTGTGATGAGAAACGGATACTTCATATAGAACGGACATGGCATTACCGGATCAATTGGGAGATGGTTAAGAAGATTCTGAGCATTGGTGTGCCGAATGGTCTGGAGAACAGTATGTTCCAGCTTGGCAAGATCATCGTACTCAGTCTTGTATCGACATTCGGAACTTATGCGATTGCGGCGAATGCAGTGTCGAATGCGATCGCATTGTTTCAGATCCTTCCGGGAATGGCAGTTACGCTGGCGATCACACCGGTTATTTCAAGATGTGTGGGTGCTGGTGATTATGAACAGGCAGGATATTATAATAAAAAATTAATGGTTATTACTTATGTCAGTATGACAGCGATGGTATTATTCATATTTTCATTATTGCCGGTTATATTAAAGGCATATAATCTGTCGGATCTTACAGCAAGAACGACGGCAGATATCATACATTTCCACGGAATCGGTGCGATCTTCATCTGGCCGATTGCATTCAGTCTGCCTGCGACATTCCGTGCGGCGGGAGATGCGAAAGCGTGTATGTATATTTCAAGTATATCCATGTGGATATTCCGGATCGGATTCAGTTACGTGCTTGGGAAATATCTGGGCATGGGTGTATTTGGTGTCTGGGTTGCGATGGTCATTGACTGGGTATTCCGTGCGCTCTGCTTTGTGATCCGTTATTTCAAAGGAAGCTGGAAGAAAAAGGCGATCGTATAAGATAGAAGTCTCTTGTAAAAACAAGTCTTCTATTTTATAATAGAGATTAGCCATATAGAAAACAAATAGGAGGAAATTCTTGTGAAAAAAGAATTAGTAATTGTCATTGATTTTGGTGGACAGTACAATCAGCTGGTAGCAAGACGTGTCAGAGAATGCAATGTATATTGTGAGATCTACTCATACAAAACAGATATTGAGAAGATCAAAGCTATGAATCCTAAGGGAATCATCCTGACAGGCGGACCAAACAGCTGTTATGAAGCAGATTCCCCGACATATAAAAAAGAATTGTTCGAACTCGGTATTCCGGTTCTTGGATTATGTTATGGTGCGCAGCTTATGACGCATGTACTTGGAGGAAAAGTAGAATCGGCTCCGGTACGTGAGTATGGTAAGACAGAAGTGCTGATAGATAAGAAAGATTCCAAGATTTTTGAAGGTGTATCAGAGAAGACAATCTGCTGGATGAGTCATTTTGATTACATCTCACAGATTGCACCTGGATTCGAGATCACAGCACATACAGCGGACTGCCCGGTTGCAGCAGCTGAGAATACAGAAGCAGGATTATATGCAATCCAGTATCATCCGGAAGTACTTCACACAGCAGAAGGAACCAAGATGTTATCAAACTTCGTATTAGGTGTCTGCGGATGTGCAGGCGACTGGAAGATGGATGCATTCGTAGAGAATACAATCCAGGAGATCCGCGAAAAAGTTGGCGACGGAAGAGTACTTCTTGCACTGTCAGGCGGAGTAGATTCTTCAGTGGCAGCAGGATTGTTATCCAGAGCTATCGGAAAGCAGTTGACATGTGTATTTGTCGATCATGGTCTTCTCCGTAAAGATGAAGGTGATGAAGTAGAAGGTGTATTCGGACCAAATGGACAGTTCGACCTGAACTTTATCCGTGTAAATGCGCAGCAGAGATATTACGATAAACTAGCCGGAGTAACAGAACCGGAAGCAAAACGTAAGATCATCGGTGAAGAATTCATTCGTATCTTCGAAGAAGAAGCCAAGAAGATTGGTGCTGTAGACTTCCTCGCACAGGGAACCATTTATCCGGACGTTGTAGAAAGCGGACTCGGTGGAGAATCCGGAGTGATTAAATCTCACCACAATGTAGGTGGACTTCCGGAGCATGTAGATTTTAAAGATATCATTGAGCCTCTTCGTGATCTGTTCAAAGACGAAGTACGTAAGGCAGGATTGGAGCTTGGAATTCCGGAGAGACTGGTATTCCGTCAGCCATTCCCTGGACCTGGACTTGGAATCCGTATCATCGGTGAAGTAACAGAAGAAAAAGTTAAGATCGTTCAGGATGCAGATGCCATCTACAGAGAAGAGATTGCAAACGCAGGACTTGACAAGAATATTAACCAGTATTTCGCAGCACTGACAAACATGAGAAGTGTCGGAGTTATGGGGGATGAGAGAACATACGATTATGCTGTTGCTTTAAGAGCAGTAACAACTGTAGATTTCATGACAGCTGAGGCTGCTGAAATTCCTTATGATGTACTGAATAAGGTGATGAGTAGAATTATTAATGAGGTTAAGGGAGTTAACAGAGTATTTTACGATCTGACTTCTAAACCGCCTGGAACGATTGAGTTTGAGTAATCCACACAATCATAAGATACCAGTATTTATGCGAGTTACAAGCAAATTTGCTTAGTGATTGGCAACAAAATGGCAACATTTTGTGATTATTCAAGAGATAAAATTTTTATTTCATAACGTATATAAAGAAACCTTACTGATTTTCAGAAGTAAAAAACTGAATATCGGTAAGGTTTTTCTATTTTCTCCTTTTATTTTTCTTTTTTAGTCAATTCTTTTACGAGGTAATCACTCAGTTCTTGAGATGGTACCTTGGCACGTTTCTGGTAAGTATCCAGTTCCGGGTACTTATATCTCCATTCATCATATTCTTCCTTGCTGATTTCACCGTTTTCCAGTTTGGCAGCTTGTTCCATCCATGCACGAAGCATTTCATCGACAGATGAGCCGGGAGCAGATATGGAAGAGTCAAGGCAGAGATGAGGTTGTTCATCTACATTTTTTACCTTCAGACCATACATATCTTCCAGTGCAAATAGTGTATGCATCAGACCTATGTGAGTATCAATATCCGGCACTGTTAAGGCATGAGTATTGATATCAAAGATCTGAGACATTTGTTTTACAAGATCAATCTTAGGAACTCTGGCTTCAGATTCATACTGAGCCATGCGGACATCTGAGGTTTTTCCTTTGAATCCCAGTTGTTCTCCGAGTTGCTTTTGTGTCATGCCTATGCGGTTGCGAAAATATTTGATACGTTGTCCGATTGCCATTTTTGTTTGCCTCCTTATAGTGGTCATTCGTGTTGCCATAATTAATTGTGATAGAAAATAAAACAATTCTGTTTAGGTTCAGTATAGCATGAGCAATTTGGGATAGCAAGAAGAACTTAAACAAAAAAATTTAATATTCGCGTTAAACTACTTGACTTAAATAAAAATGTTTAGTATCATGCAAATGCAACAACCTAAACAAATTACGTTAAGATAGAGAGGAGAGATGCGATGTGACGAACAGAACTTTTATGACAGTAGAAGAAGTTGCAGCGGAACTGGGAGTTTCCAAGTCTTATGCTTATAAGATTGTCAAACAATTAAATGATGAATTACAGAAGCTGGGTTATCTTACGGTAGCTGGCAGAGTAAACACCAATTATTTCCGCAAAAAAGTATGTTACAGCGAAGTGTAAGAGAGAGGAGAATTTGTATGAGTATTTACAAAGATAATGTCACTGGGAAGTGGCGAGTGGTTTATCGGTATACCGACTGGACAGGGAAAACGAAACAGACTTCAAAACGAGGATTTCCTACGAAGCGAGAAGCGCAGATGTGGGAACACGAACAAATGTTAAAGCATGATGCAAAACTGGATATGACTTTCGCAAGTTTTTATGAAATTTATGTAGAAGATAAAAAGGAACGAATCCGGGATAACACATGGGGAACTAAGAATAATATTGCCAGAACAAAAATTCTTCCATACTTTGGGGAGAGAAAGATTGCAGAAATTGAACCAAAAGATGTGATTGCATGGCAGAATCATTTGCTTGCATTTAAGAGAGCGAATGGAAAAGGGTATTCTGCTTCATATCTGCGGAAAATCCACAGCCAGTTAAGTGCCATTTTCAATCATGCAGTTGATTTTTATCATTTGCCTTCTAATCCGGCACAGAAAGCTGGAAATATAGCAATAGAGGAATATAAGGAAATGTTGTTCTGGACGAAAGAAGAGTATTTGAAATTTGCAGATGTGATGATGGATAAACCAGTTTCTTACTACGCTTTTGAAATGCTTTACTGGTGTGGTATCCGTGAAGGAGAGTTGCTTGCCCTGACACCAGCGGATTTTGACTTTACAACGCATACACTGCGAATTAACAAATCATATCAAAGATTAAACCGGGAAGATGTGATTACCCCACCAAAGACATTTAAAAGTAACAGATTTATCAAGATGCCACAATTTATATGTGATGAGATGCAGGATTATATGGAAATGCTTTACGGTCTGAAGGAAGACGAAAGAATTTTCACAATTTCCAAATCTTATCTGCATCATGAAATGAACAGAGGATCAAAGGTGTCTGGGGTGAAGCGAATCCGTGTGCATGATTTGAGACATTCCCATGTATCGTTATTGATCAATATGGGATTTACGGTATTAGCAATTGCAAATCGAATGGGACATGAGAGCATTGATATCACTTACCGATATGCACATCTGTTTCCAAGTGAGCAGACACAGATGGCAGAACAGTTGGATATTGAAAGGATGGAAAAATTAAATGGAGAAAAATCTGGACAGTAAAGGAAGATGGAGAAACAAAATCGTAGCATTCCGAGTATCACCGGAAGAAGCAGAGCAGATTGATGCATGTGTCCGATTGTCAGGACTTAGCAAGCAGGACTATATCACAAAACGATTAACTGATCGGCAAATTGTGGTACAGGGAAATCCAAGAGTGTATAAAGCATTGCGAAATCAGATGGCAGAGATTTATGAAGAATTGAAACATCTGGAAAAATGCAGTGAGGAAAACGAAGAGTTGCTGAGTACCCTGAGATTGGTCGCAGAGACATTGTATGGATTGAAAGGGGAAAATGAATGACAGCAAAAGAAAAAATGACTGCTCCGATTGCATCTGTTGGCGCAGATGTGGAACAGTCATTAAGTAATAAATTAACCAACCAAAGTATATCAGATTTGCCCGGTAAGGGCAATCTGCAAGCCACAAATAATGCGGAAAATACAGCAAAATCAGCAAATAAAAAGAATCCAGATGATCTGGAAACAGTTTCCATGATGGAATTATACGACACCGCATATCCACCAAAACTGCCGATTATAGATGGACTTCTGTATAACGGAACTTACCTGTTTGTTGGTTCGCCGAAAATTGGAAAATCATTCTTTATGGCACAGATCGGGTATCACATCAGTAAAGGAATTCCATTGTGGAGCTTTTCAGTCAGACAGGGAACGGTTCTGTACCTGGCATTGGAAGATGATTATGCAAGATTGCAAAAACGGTTATCACAGATGTTTGGAATGGAAGGCAGTGAGAATTTTTATTTTGCTACAAAATCCAAATCACTCAATGACGGACTGGAAAAGCAGCTTGTAACGTTTGTGACAGAGCATAAAGATGCAAGACTGATTATCATTGATACTCTTCAGAAGGTTCGAGAGGTCGGTGGAGATAAATTCAGTTATGCCAGCGATTATGAGATTGTAACAAAGCTGAAAGCATTCAGTGATAAATATGGCATCTGTTTTCTGGTTGTGCATCATACAAGGAAAATGGAATCTTCAGATAGTTTCGATATGATTTCAGGTACGAATGGATTGCTTGGAGCTGCGGATGGAGCATTCGTCATGCAGAAAGAAAAACGGACAGATAATAAGGCAGTTCTGGAAGTGGCAGGGCGTGACCAGCAGGACCAGAAACTGTGGTTGAACTTTAATCGGGAGAGATGTGTCTGGGAACTTACCAAGACAGAAACAGAACTTTGGAAAGAACCAGAAGATCCAGTGTTGGAAAAAATCAAAGAACTTGTAACAGAAACTACGCCAGAGTGGGTAGGAACAGCAACAGAGCTTGTGGAAGTATTGCAGGTGGAAATGCAGCCGAACGCATTATCACGAAAATTAAATGTCAGCTTGGAACGTCTGATTTTGGAATATGGAATCCAGTATAAAGCGGAACGAGGACATGATGGAAGAAAGATCAGATTAGCCTTTGTTGGAAAACAAGCGTGACGATATGTGACGGTTGTGACGGTATTTTATATAGCGTGTCGGTAGTGAAAATATCGTCACTATCGTCACGACCGTCACGGAAAGGAGAAACATGGAAAGAAAATCACAGGTGCAGATACCAAAAGATTTATTACTGGCATTGTTCCAGTACCATCTTGCTGGGAATGAGGAATATCTGCCGGAGATAGAAAAAGCATTGATGGAAAAATTAGACAGTATGGTAAAACGTCAGTTATATACAACATTCAAAACAGCACCAACCGAGGAAGAACGGGAAAAGGCAAGACAAGAGTATTTGGATAAGTGTGGAATGCATGAGAACTTTCGTTGGTAAAGATTCTGCTTGATGACCTTATGACAGGAGCGTGCCACGCACCTGTAAATAGCAGACAAAGAGAAGGTTTGTAAGGTGTAGCCGGTAGTTGATTGGCGAGGAAAAAACTTTTAAAAAGGGAGTCCTGATTCAGGGCGTCCCTGCAGAAATGATAAATGAAGGGAGAATGACACCATGAGAGAAGGAAGATTAGGTTACAACAGTTATAACAAAAGATATGGATTATTGTCATCAGACTTATGGATTGATCCAGGATTTCACTGCGGAGAATGTCTGGAAGTTCTAGTTGATGATCAGTGGGTAAAGACACGAATGGAAATGAATCTGGCGAGAGAATGGTATTTGGTTGGAACACCATATTGTGGAGATCTGGAGTATGTACGGGTAAGGATACCGGAATAAAGCAGAAAGGAAGAGTAATAGTCGGTTTGTTGTTAGTGAAAAAAATAAGCCCGGATACGGGCAGAAAAAGAGGGCGGATACGCCCAAAATGAAAAGCGAAAGCCAAGTTGTGGTAGATGTAAGAAGCATCTCACAAAGCCCTCGGCGTTTGAGAGCGAAATACACCCATCGCACAAATTAAAGATTTGTACTCAGGATATTTCGCCCTGCCGGGAGCTGTTCCGCCGACAGGCGGATAGTTCGTAAACGGATGCCGATGCATCCGCTCACAAATGATATGGCAGAATTTATTTTGCCGAAGACAAGGAGGGAGTGCCTATCGGAAGAAATTCATTTATTCAAATGACAAAACTAAGCAATGTAAAAGGCAGAATCACTTATATATCCAGTCATGCAAAACAGGAAAACCTCTATGCAGTTTATGAAACCACAGAACGGAAATTTTGGCGGGAACTTGCAAAATGTAATCAGGAAGAATTTGTAAAAAACGGGACAGAAGGAAAATGTATTGAGGCAAGAGAATTGATTATTGCTTTGCCAGAGAGTTTTACAGAATATCAGCCAGACAGATTGTTGCAACTTTTTACAAATCATTTTAAACAGAATTATGGAACAGAGTGTATTGCTGCTTTGCACCACAATAAAAGAAAGACTAATTATCACATTCATTTGATATTTGCAGAACGGAAGTTATTGGATGAACCAATCATTAAGATTGCCAGTAGAAATATGTTTTATGATGAACATGGAAAACATGTCCGAACCAAGAGAGAAGTATTAGGAGAAGATGGCGAGATCCGAGAAGGCTGCAGTGTTGTGAAGAAAGGAGAAGTCTATGAGAAGAAGCTGTTTACTGCGAAAGATGAACGCTTCAAGAGCAATTCATTTCTGGATGAGGTAAAGCATTCTTATACAGATTTAATCAATATTTATGTGCAGGACGAGAAACAGAAACTACAGGTATTTGAGCGTGGTGGCGTGTATCTTGCAACAAAGAAAATTGGAAAGAACAATCCGAAGGCACAGGAAATAGAAGAGGATAACCAAAAACGCTGGGAATGGAACAGAGCTGTTGATATGGCATTGATTAGTGGAGTGCCAGAACCGAAGATAATGGAAGTGAAGCGGAAAGAAATCACGGAGCCAATCAGGAAATCAATTGCCCGTCGTGGAAACAGACTACGATTATTTTCCAGAGTTGTAACAGTGGCTGTTGAGGCATTGGAGTTTTTAATAGCAAGTGTGCTGTTTAAGAAACCCAGGGAAGTATCGGAACAGACAAACGTGGCACAGGCAGGAACAACGGAACCTGAGCAAACAGAGAGGATTGCAGAAAATATCGTACCAGAAAGTGTGAAGATAAAAGAAGAAAAGGCAGAACCGAAGCAGCCAGAAATGACGAGGCTTGCATCGAAGTATCCGAAATTTTTCAAAGTTAAGAAAGAACTGGACGAACAAAATACTGCAATTCAACAGAAACAAAAACAGCTTTCTGCAAAGAAAAAAGAACTGTCAGAAGTCAAGGGATGGTTTAAAGGAAGAAAGAAAAAAGAATTGCAGAAAGAAATTGATGAACTGAAAAGTCAGATCAGAGATATGAAAGATTATCTTCCAATGATTGTGCAGAAAATCGGATATGGAAGTGTACAGGAATTTTTAAAAGATTTTAAGGTTTCTCAAACTGAGTATAGCCAGTATCGAAATGCAATAGAAAAATGGAAGAAAGAAACTGGCAAAGAGCCAATAGCACGTGGTATTAGAGCAAAGCTGGCAGAAAAGAAACAAGAAATACAGAATGAACAGAAAAATAAACCGCATACCCGTAGTCAGAACAAAGATCGGGGAGCAAGATAGGAGTGTAATCAGATGATGGACAGACTGGTGGAGCAGATGAAAGAAAAGCAGGGAGTGACAGAAGAACTGAAGATGCAGGATCAGATGGTATGGGTTGGGAAAATGAATAATATCCGGGCATGTGCGGAGGAGATTGTGCTAATGAATGTTGTATATATGAACTAGAATGATGTCAGGGAAGGAATAGATTCCTTCCCATTAAATTCCCATTAAATACTATTAAATCATAGAACATATGGTTGCTTTTTGGGAGGAAATGAGTTAAACTAAGAATAGTTTTATTATGCAAGATATATAGGCCTGGAGGATAAGATGAGTGATTTAATAGATAAATGGTGTAGTTTAGAGGAAACTGCAGAATATTTGGGTGTGACAAAAGATACAATCAGAAATTGGATTAAAAAAACAGATATACCGGCGCACAAAATTGGAAGATTATGGAAATTTAAATTAACCGAAGTAGACGAGTGGGTAAAAAGTGGTAAAAGTGCATTGTAATTTTAACGATAAGTGGGGAATGTAAATATGAATAATAAAGAAAGATTATCAAGACTAATAGCCCAGTATCAAAAAAATATGGAGTTTTATAGAAATGCAAGAGAGTTTAATGAACAAGATTGTAGAGATGAATTTATAAGTCCATTATTAGAGAGCTTTGGTTGGGATGTACATAATGAAAAAGGAACGTCTCCGCAATATAAAGAAGTCGTTGTGGAAAAATTTTCAAACAGTGGAGATAGACCAGACTATACATTAACCTTAAATGGTGTATCAAAAATCTTTGTAGAAGCCAAGAAACCGGCAGTAAATATAAAAGAAGAACAAGAACCGGCTATTCAGACAAGACGTTATGGATGGAATGCAAAACATAAATTGTCCATATTAACAAATTTTGAGGATATGATGATTTATGATGTTACAAATAAGCCACAGGATGGAGATTCTGCGACGGTATCGTTGTATCGAAAATATCACTATTTAGAATATTTAAAGAAGTATGAAGAAATATATGAGTTGATTTCAAGAGAAAGTGTTTATACTGGAAAATATGATAAATATGTTGAGGATAAATTTCCAAACGAAGAACGATATTCAACAGAAGTAGATGAAGTCTTCTTAAAGCAAATTAATGAATGGAGACTTGAAATTGGTGATTACTTGTATCGTACAGATAATACATACAAAGATACAGATGTTTTGAATGATGTAGTGCAAGAATTTATAAATCAAATTATCTTTTTACGAATTTGTGAAGACAGAAATCTGCCATTATATCAAAGTTTAAAAGAAACTGCACGGAATAAAGTAGAGTTGCAGAGGGCATTAACAAAAGTTTTTAAAGAAGTTGATAAAAAATATAATTCTAAGCTATTTGCGGGCGATAATATTATTTTTGATTTGAATAATGATATTATTTTTAATATGATTCTTTCACTATATTATCCGAAGACTCCATATATGTTTAACATTATTGAGCCAGGAATTTTAGGAAAAATATATGAGAGTTTTCTTACAGAAAGTCTTGTTGAAAGAGATGACCATATAATATTGGCTGCGAAGAAAGAGTATAAATATCGTTCAGTGGTATCGACACCTGTCGAAATTGTAAAATATATGGTAAAAAATACATTAGCTCCAATTTGTGAGAAAAAAACGCCAGAAGAAATAAAAGATATTCAAATTGCAGATATCGCTTGTGGATCGGGAATATTTTTAGAGGAGGCATATCAATTTTTGGTTGATTATTGTACAGAATGGTATATGCAGCACGATTCAAAACATTTATTAGAGTTGAGTAATGGAAAAAAGAAATTGCCATTAACTGATAAAAAGGATATTTTAACGAGATGTATTTATGGCGTAGATATTGATGTTCATGCTGTTGAAGTTAGCAAATTTTCTTTATTAATAAAGTTAATAGAAGATGAAACACCAGCATCTGTGAAAGAATGCGTTCCGATTTTACCAGATTTAAGTTCTAATATAAAAAATGGGAATTCATTGATTTGCAGAGAAGATATATCTGGAAAAGATATATCAATAGAGGCATTGTGCAATATAAAACCGTTTGAATGGAGCATGATCAATAGCGGATCAAGATTTGACGCTATTATTGGTAATCCACCATATGTAAAAACAGAAGATATTCATACCTTAGAGACAGAAGCAGAATTTGCAGTTTATAAGAAGAAATATAAAAGTGCATATAAACAATTTGATAAATATTTTTTATTTCTTGAAGAAGCGTTTAATCTTTTAAAAGAAAATGGTCAAATGTGTTATATCGTGCCGAATAAATTTTATAAAATAGGAGCAGGACAAGAACTGCGTCGGATAATATCTAAACATGTATCTAAATTAGATGATTTTGGAGATATGCAACTTTTCCCTGATAAGACTATTTATAGTTGCATAATTACGTTATGCAAAGAAAGCAGTAAGCAGATGGAATATACAAATGTTACTTCGTTAATTGATCTGTGGACTGGAGAAGAACAGGAAAGTATTAGGATAAAGAATGAATTATTAGATGAAAATCCGTGGAGATTAACTGCAGATATTAAATTCATGAAAATGATTGCAACGGTAGAAGAAAATGGGAAACCATTAGGTGAAATAGTAAATATTTTTAATGGAATACAAACAAGTGCAGAAAGACCTAAACCGGTATATTGGTTTAGTAAAGATGAAATTGTTTCAGAAAAAGAAGACGAAATAATTGTTGATAAGTTTGAAAAAAGATACCATATAGAAAAGCGTATTTTGAAGCCTTTCTTTAAACCAACTAAGGCTGATGAAAAAGGAATGGGTACATATTCATTGTTAAAAACGGATAAGCATATTATTTTTCCATATAATGCAGATGGTAGCTTGATCAACGTTGAGATTATGAAAAAAGAGTATCCTGGAACATATCAATACCTACAGGACTGTTATGACTTGTTAGTTCCTAAATGTTTAAATGGTGGAAAAGGTCGTGACATAAAGAATGCAACAGCCGATACTTGGTATCAATATGGAAGAACACAGGCTTTGACTGCATTTGTAAATACTCCTAAGTTAATTGTTAGAATTTTAAGTAAAGAACCAATGTATGCATATGATGAAAATGATATGCTCATTGCTTCTGGTGGTACAGCGGGATATTGTGCAATAGCAAAGCTGCCTGATTCAAAATATGATTTAAGGTATATACAAGCATGGTTGAATCATCCATATACAGAAAAACTATTTCAAATTATGGGAAGTGATTTTGAAGGGGGATTTACAGCGAGAGGAACGTACCTATTAAAGAAAATACCTTTTGTCGAATTAGATCTTGATGATGAAAAGCAAAAAGCGTTATATGAATCAGTGCTCATTTCAACAAAGAAAATAAATGAGTTGAATATTGCATTAGAACAGAAAAAAGATAAAGCATCTATTAGTGTAATAGAAACTGAAAAGAAAAATTTAAGCAAACAAATTGAAGATAGTATTACAAAAATTTATAATTTGCAATTTTAGGTGAGAGAATGATATTAAAAGAAGATAGTACAGAACAGAAATTAAGAGGTGCTTATTATACACCACTAAAATTGGCAGAAAAAATGGTGGATTTTTTTAAGAAGGAAGCATCTATTAAATCAATATTAGAACCCAGTTGCGGAGATGGGGTGTTTGTAGATGCATTAGTTGAAACTCAGTTCTTGACTCAAAATAGAAAAGTAACTGCAATAGAAATCGAAAAAAATGAAGCCCAAAAAGTGGCTGAGAAGCTAAAAAATAATCCAAATGTATCTGTTGTGAATAGAGATTTTTTTGAGTTTTATCAAAAATATAAGGATATAAATAAGTATGACTTGATACTTGGAAATCCACCGTATATACGTTATCAATATCTTGAAGAAAAGCAAAGAATGGAAATGGCTGAAATATTAACAAGCCATGGAATGAAAGCCAATAAGCTGATAAACACATGGGTTGGATTCATGGTTGCTTGCGTTCATATGTTGAGTGATAATGGGAAAATTGCGTTTGTAATTCCAGCGGAAATTTTACAGGTTGCGTATGCGGAAGATTTAAGATTGTTTTTGTCTAACAAGTTATCCAAAATAACATTATTAACATTTGAAGAATTGGTTTTCCCTGGCATTGAACAAGAAGTGGTAGTTTTTATTGGAGAAAAAGGAGATTCAGAAAAAGGCATAAGGATCATAGAATTAAATAACCTTGATGATTTAGAAAATCTTAATATATATGCGAATGGTTTTCAGAAACTTAGCCATGTGCATGAAAAGTGGACAAAATACTTTACAACAGAGCAAGAAAATCAACTGATTTTAGATTTGAAAAATGATGATAGATTTCAAACACTGTCTGAAACCGGTATTATTAATGTGGGGATTACAACAGGAAATAATAAGTACTTTTCAGTAAATAAAAAAATGGTTGAAGTATATGATTTAACTAATGTTGTTCGACCATTGATAGGAAGAAGTTCTCATGCACATAGTGTTTTCTTTAAATATGAGGACTGGAAGAAAAATGTTGATCAGGGAAAAGCGGCTTATTTGATTGATTTTCCAGATACTCCAATAGAAAAATATAGTCAAGGACAAAAAAAATATATTGAACTTGGCGAGAAGAATGGTGATAACACGGGATATAAATGTAAAATTAGAGAGAAATGGTATCAAATACCATCTGTATGGGTGCCAGATGCTTTTTTCCTTCGTAGAAATAATCTATATCCCAAATTCGTGTTGAATTGTTGCGATGCTGTTTCTACAGATACTATGCATAGGATAAAATTTAATAATGATATTGAGCCAGAGAGAATAGTTTTATCGTACTATAATAGTATTTCTTTTGCTTTTACGGAAATCTGTGGACGTAGTTATGGTGGCGGGGTATTAGAAATATTGCCGGGAGAAGTAGGAAATGTATTGGTTCCTATTTTGGATTGTGTTCCAATTGAAAAGGTTAAGGAAATATTATATCAGGTAGATGAAATTGTGCGTAATGGAGAGAATATCGAGAAGGCTTTGGATCTTGTAGATAATAGTATTTTAGGCGAGTATTTGCATGTTAATGAGAAGACTTGTTCTATGGCAAGGGGAATATGGAAGAAGATGCAGCATAGGAGATTAAAAAGAGGATAAAGTATATGGCAAGAAGCAGGGATGCGGTAGATACAATAAAAGGATATTATTATCAGTTTGACTATTTTATTTTTCAATTAATAAGTTTAGTAAATGAAGCAGATACTGTGACAATAGAGGGAATAGAAGACGTTGATATTCTTGAAGAAAAAGAAATGGTTGCCGTACAGTGTAAGTATTATGCGAAAACAGAATATAATCATTCGGTTATTGCAAAACCAATTAGACTTATGCTTAAAGATTATGTCAATAGAACTCCAGAAAAAAGAAAAATACGATATAAACTGTATGGCAAATATCAATCGGGGCAAGAAAAATATCCAGGAATGTTAACTGTAGAATTTGCAAAAAAGAATTTGTTTACATATACTGAAAAGAAAGTGGTACATGTGTTACATGAAGAACTAAACTTAACTGATAAAGATATAGAGGAGTTCTTGGATAAGGTAGATGTTGATATTAATGCAGAAGATTATCAAGAACAGCAGGATAAAGTAATAAGTGGTTTAGAAGAGATTTTTAGATGTGATAGATTTGAGGCAGAATATTACTATTATAATAATGCTCTTAGATTAGTTAAAGAAATAGCTGTACAACAGGAAATGTGTGAGAGAATTGTAAGCAAAAGAAAGTTTTTGGACAAAATTAACAATAAAAAAATGTTGTTTGATAAATGGTATTTACAGTTCAAGGGAATACGAGAGTATTGTGCAGATATACGGAAACAATATTTTTCACAAAGAAATGTGTCTCCATATGAAAGATTTTTTTTGGTTGAATGTGATACGACGATAAATGATGCACAAATTGTTTCACTGATTGCAAAGATATCCAAAAATTGGAGTAAATTATCCAGCAGGGAAATAAAACCATTTTGTCCCTATGTTTATTTGAATGGAATTAGTCAAGAACGATTAGTAGGTGTGAAGAAAAAATTACAACATGAAGATATACGGTTATGGGATGGACATGATTTTTTAGGAGCAGAATTTATGGTTGATTCTATTATACGGAGAGCAAATTACGTAAATGATATAAAGGTAAAAATAATTAACCATATTGAAAATTTGGATGATATTTTAGAAAAAGCAACAGGAACTAAAATGATTTATCAATTCTATTTGAAAGAACCATTTTATGAAAGTAATCAAAATCTTTGTTATGGAATACAAATTTCTAAAACAGAAGATATTAATATGATGATTTAGGGGAAAGAACGATGGAAGAAAACGAAAAACTTAATGCAGAAGTCATTGCAGTTCTGCCGAATAAGGTGAAAATATCAGTTGATGATTTAGAAAATTTTCAATTAGCAGAAGAAAAACTTAAGGTAGGATCATACCTTCGGATTGCAGATAATGATAATGCAGTATTGATAGCAATTATTGAAAATTTCAATATTGAAGTCGGAGTTAATCAAAGCGGAGAAGCAAATAGAAAATATATATTGGAAGCGAATCCTTTAGGCATAATTCGAAATGGGCGATTTGAACGAGGTGGAGATACAATTGCAATCCCACCTAAAAAGGTTGAACCTGCCAAAAAAGAAGAAATTCAAAAAATCTTTGAAGAATCATTAGAAGATGAAAAAAAGTTTAGTTTCTCAACATTATCTACAGATAGAACTATTTCAGTGCCAGTAGATGGAGATAAATTTTTTAATAAACATATAGCTATTGTTGGGTCAACAGGATCTGGAAAATCTCATTCTGTAGCAAAAATACTTCAAAAGGCAATTAGTTCAAAAAAGGGAACATATCAAGGATTAAATAATTCGCATATAGTTGTTTTTGATATTCATTCGGAGTATCATACTGCATTTCCGAATGCTAATTTTATTGATATATCTAATTTAGTATTGCCGTACTGGTTGTTAAATAGTGATGAATTACAAGAGCTTTTTATTGATACAGAGGCCAATGATCATAGACAAAGAAATGTATTGAAAGAAGCAATTGTTAATAACCGAAAAAAACATTTTAATGGAGATTCTGCTTTAAAGGAAAAAATACATTTCGATTCACCGCTCTTTTTTGATGTCGATGAAATACTTATGTATATCAAAAATAGAAATAATGAAAAGAAAGATAAAAATAATAATATTCCGTATAAAACAGCAGATGGAGAAACACATAATTATGATACTAAAAAAGCTGAATGTTTGTTTGAGGAAGAAGTTGAATATACAGGCTCTTCTGCATCTGGAACAAATAACGGAAGTCTGATAAATTTTATAGATAGATTGGAAAATAAAATAAATGACAAGCGTTTAGAATTTTTATTCGGAGAAGCTTCAAAGAAAATTTCGTTTGAAGAAACATTACATGAACTGTTAGGATATCAAGAAGAGGCAAAATCAAATATTACAATTTTAGATTTGAGTGGTGTTCCATTTGATGTATTGAGTATAACTGTTTCATTAATCTCAAGAATCTTATTTGAATTTGGATATTATTATAAGCGGATGAGAGCGGAAAATAGTACGGGAGAAGGTGAGGTTATCAATGATGTGCCAATATTATTAGTATATGAAGAAGCTCATAAGTATGTTCCTAATAATGATATGGCAAAATATCGGGCATCAAGAGAATCCATAGAACGTATTGCTAAAGAAGGAAGAAAATATGGAATTTCACTGATGTTGGCAAGTCAGCGTCCATCTGAAATATCCGAAACAATTTTTTCACAATGTAATAATTTTTTGTCATTACGTTTGACTAATCCTGCAGATCAGAATTATGTGAAAAGATTGTTGCCAGACACATTAGGAAACATTGTAGATAAAATGCCAGTTTTAAGAGCCGGGGAATGTTTACTTATTGGAGATGCAGTGATATTACCGTCAATTGTTCAGGTAGAAGAATGCGATTTAAAACCGTCATCAACCGATATACCTTATCTGCAATTATGGAAAGAGGAATGGCATTCTTTAGACGTCGAAGCAATAAAAAAGGCATGGAAGAGATAAGGGAGAGAAAGGGTATGCTGAATTGAAATTTAAAATATAATTCAAAATATGAATTGTCAATTAGTACCTAAGCGGTTATAATGAAGTGGCAACAAATTGGCAACAGAAAATCAGCGAGCCAAAATAATATATGCAACAGAAATAAAATAACGGCAAAAAAGATATAAAACTTAAACAAATATATTTAAGAACATCTCTGAACTTGCCGAGTTTGAATAGTTGACGCTGGGCTACAAAGCCCGTAACCACGGGGCTTTGCGGCTTTGGGTGTTTGAAATTGCATTATCATTGCATTTTTATATTTCTTTGTGATACATTGCAGTATGCTGATTACTGGTATAATTAGCAATACTTTGAGAAGCTGACTGGTAGCTGAGAACCCCGGTCAGCTTCTTTGCAATCTCAATATTGGTGTTTGGATACAGATGACCATAAGTTCCTAGTGTCGTCTGTATTTTTTCATGTCCAAGACGCTCTTTAATCAGCAGTGGATTTTCGCCCATGCTGATAAGCAGGGAAGCATGCGAATGTCTCAGGGCATGAATTTTGATTCTGTGAACACCAGCTAAATTTGCCAATTTCTCCAATGCTCTTGGAAGTGTTGTTTTGCTGGTGGGTGTACTGTTATAACTCAGGACGAATCCACAATTTGGTAAAACCTTTGCCTGGACAGCCTTCCATTCTTGTAATTCCTTGATGGTATCAGCATCAATATAAATGGTACGGTTGCTTGCCTGCGTCTTAGGTTCAACGAATTTGTAGTCATTCATTGTTTTATAGTACAGTGTTTTACTAATAATCAGCATACCTGTTTCAAAATCAATATCATCCCACTGTAAGGCGGCAGCCTCTCCAATACGCATTCCAGTCATAAATAAAAGCCAGAACGAGATGAAGAGATAGTGCTCGTAGTAGTCACCTTTGTACAGCAGGGATATTACCTTCTGAAACTCCTCCAAAGTCCAGAAGTCGATCTTTACTTTTTTAGATTTGATATTGCCGATCATGCGGGCAGGATTCTTCTTTGCAAGTCCGAGGATAATCGCCCGGTCAAAAGCTAAACATAACATTCCCTGAACAATGCGTACATAGTTTGGACTGAATTGTTTTGCCAACTTGAGCTGCCAGGTCTGTACATTTATCGCTTCTATTTCGGACACTTTCTTCTTGTAGAAATAGGCAAAGTGTTTTTGAATGGTCGAGTAACGATTCTTGTAAGTACTTTCTTTCACCTGAGTTTTGTACCACGGAAGATAGATTTCTTCAATAAACTTTTTGAAGGTAATGTCTTCCTTCTTATCAGCTAATTCTTCCGTTGATGCAAGAATCAATTTGGAATACTCGGCACGGGCTTCTTTTTTTGTTGAGAATCCGCTGCGGTATTTTTGAATCTGTTTTCCGGTTACAGGATGATATCCGAGGTTGGCTCGAAAATAATAAGTGCCGTTTTCTGCTTTTTTAATTGGATCTTTTGCCATGATTTCACTCCTTATAAAAGCTTCGTAAGCAAATTGAAAGTAGTTCTAATCGTTATGATGATGGTTGCAGTCGTCTTGGAAATAAATCATAATAATACGTATTTGAATATTATGATATCAGGATTATTGTTAACAGCTATAACGTTAATTATGGGAAAAGTGAAATACCGACAATATAAAACTTGACCATAATAATATAAGAGACGGTTTTTTGTATTTTTACGAGAAACCGTCTCTTTTTTGAATAATTCGAATGAACGAATTCGTTTACCACCCTTAGTCTGTGTGATGATTGCAGGTAGGGAAACACAGAATAACGGGATTATGAAAATGCTTGCATTGCCGGTCGATAGACAGACACTGTCGCTTGCAAAATTCTGCGTACTGGTATTCTATCTTTTCATGGAAATGGTAGTATTCTTTGTCGTTTTTATTGTTGCAGGATGGCTTGCAACTCCGGTATAACGGAAACAATGCCCCTATTGTACCTGCCGAAATGGTGTTTGGGGTTGTTCCTGACGATGCTCCCTTGCGTGGCGGTTATGTGGGCACTTACGGTTTTGTTTGGTTTCTTATGTGTTGCCCATGTTCAAAATTTCTTTAATCAGCGGAGCACAGACTGCAATTGCTGGAGCGAATATCATTTGTACTTTGGTGGGATTTGTGTTGTCTATTATCTGTGTGAGAAAGAAGGAAACCCGCAATGCGGTAAATATTATCTCCACGATTATATCTGCTTTATGGTTGTTACTGATTGTAGGGTTTGGCGTATTTGCACTATTTTTGACTTTTGTAAAATGAGTTGTTTCGCTATGCCCATCAATTTCATAAAGTTTAATTTTGTCAAATGACAGCTGGACTATTATATGATTGTGAGGTGGTTCTATGGGGAATTAGTTGTACTTGATTTATCAGAAACAGGTACGCAGCTTGGTGAGAAATTGTCACTTCTGCTTGATGACAAACAGCAAAAAGAACTTGCACACTATCTTCTTGGTGATATGGTATCAACTATTGGTACAAGAAAAAATCTATCAAATTACAACCGACAGCAAAAAAATCCTCTCACAGAGATAAGGGAAGGCGATTTATATATTTGTCTGGAGCATCGACTGGTAATGATCCGGGAACAGGAAATTATTTTGACGGTAAAAGAATTTGATATCCTAGTGTTGCTCATTATGAATCCCAAACGGGTATTTACGAAAGAGCAGATTTACCAGCATATATATAATGATGTGGAAATAGAAGTGGATAACCGTGTCTATGGGTTAGTCAAGAATCTAAGAAAGAAAATAGAAGAAAGGCCGGAAGCACCACGCTATATACAAACAGTACGTGGCGTTGGCTACCGCTTCCGAGCATAAAAGGGGGCTGTCGCTTTAACGATTAATAAATCGTGAAGCGGCTTCATTTTTGCTGTTTTAAGAACAAAACCTATCCAAAATCCCAGATTTACCATACTACTCGATAACAAAGAGCGCACTTTAACAAGCCATTTTTGATGACTTGAAAATTCATTTTGGAAAGTCTAAATTTAGGCACTTTTTATCGGAAACAAATGTGTTCCGGTTCTTTCGTTTTGAATCTTATTATGAAGTTTACTTATGTTTCTTGCCATGGCAAGTAGTGTGCTTTTTGCAAGTACATTTGACGTTCCCTTGCTTAAATATCTTCGAAACTGCATATCCTGCTTCAAAGCGCCAAAAGAGCCCTCTGCCTGTATACTCCGATTTGTTCTGAAAAGAATTCCTTCCTCGGAAAGAATCCGTTCCAAATCTTCTTTTCTTTGTTCCAAAAATGTTTTTGCAACCTGAAGCGTTTTTGTCCTTTCTTCTATAGGTGTTTTACAGTTGTTGCCCTTGATACATTCACTCTTATACGGACATCCGTTACAGTCCTCACATTTATAAATCGTTTTTTCACTTACATAGCCAGTTTTGCTTTTTACATGGCGGACACGTTCCCACTCTAACTTTTTTCCATTCCGGCAGATATAGCTATTCGCCGCAGAATCATACTCCATGTTTTCAATTTTTCCAATATCATTTTTGTATTTACGAGTTTTAGAAATTTCGTAGTTGGCAGGTTTTATGTAAGACAGCTGTCCATTTGATTCCAAAAATAGATAGTTTTCTTCACTTTCATATCCGGCATCTGCCGTTATATTTTTATATTTGAATTTCAAATGTTCCTGAGCGTCTTTCAAAAATGGAATCAAGGTTGTAGTATCTGTAGGCTGTGGGCCGATCGTAAGCCATGTGATGTATTCGGAATCCACACCATGTTGGAGATTGTAAGCTGGCTTCAGCTGCCCATTTCCCATAGCATCTTCCTTCATCCGCATAAATGTGGCATCGTGGTCTGTCTTGGAATAGCTGTTGCGTTTTCCACATATATGTATCTGATGATTATATTTTTTAAGCCGATCCAGGTAATCTTCTAGAGTCTCAATACTTTTTTGAAGTATTGAAGTTTTCAAGCTGTGCTGTAGGAGCAAGTTGGAAAGGAAAAGGCTATACACCATCCGCAGGAGACTTTATCTTTTTTGATTGGAATAAGGATGGACAGGTGGACCATGTAGGGATTGTTGTGAATGTAGCGAATGGACGAGTGAATACGATTGAAGGAAATACAAGCAATATGGTGGCAAGAAGAAGTTATCAATTGGGGGGAATAGTGATAGTGGGATATGGATATATATAAACTCTATTGACAGAATCTCCTCCTTGTTATATATTTATAACAATAAATGTTATAAATATATAACAAGGAGGAGATTAATATGAAAAAAAGAATTAATCCGATATCCTATCTTGGATGGTTAGGAATAGTGGGAGTGATAGGTATTAATACAGGAGATTTTATGTTGCAATTGTTCTTGATATATTTCATATTTCTTACATATAGAAATATGCCAGCTGATGAATTATTTTGGTTGAATATAAGAAAATCAGCAACTAGAGCGTTTATATTGGAGATTATTTTAAATAGTGTGATGATTATTCTAATTACAATATTGGAAAAATATAATATATCTAGTGCGATAAGAATTTCAATTATCAGAGGATTTGGAATAATATTTTTAATAGCGCTTTTGTTTTTTATTGTAATGTTAGCATGGTACGGAAAACAAGAACGAAAGAGTGTTGAAGACATATATGATAATAACAAATATTAAAGAGTTTAGAGAACAAAATAAGATGAGTCAAACGGAGTTGGCTCAATTAGTTGGAGTGAGAAGAGAAACAATAGGTCATTTAGAAAATGGACACTATAATCCATCATTAGTGTTAGCAGCGAAAATTGCAAAAGTATTTAATGTCACAATTGAAGATATGTTTATAATTATAGATGAATAACCAGAATTATACATATTATACTAATTCAGAGAAAATATTATTAAAATGCTAAATTAGTAAAAGAACAGGGGAGGGGATTACCGTGAAAAAAGTTTTTTTTGGTGGTTTAAAAAATCATTGGAAAGATTATATACTTGTACTAATATGTGGTATATTCATGGTCACAATTATCTTTTTATCAAATTCTTTAAGTGATTGTTTACAGTGGATAATTGATGGACAGATAACAGGTAATGCGGAAGAAAGTTATAGCTTTTTTGATTTTTCAATAACTTACCTTCTTCTGTTTTTTATGGTGATTCTGATTATTTTTTCGTATATACGAAAAAGATCTTATGATTATGTTTTGCTAGATGTAATGGGAATTCAGAAACGGCATAAGTACATATTTATTGGATGTGAATATTTAGGAATTGTTGTGATTTCTATATTAGGCGGAATATTGTTTGGGGCAATATTATCTGAAATTATAAAGATTGAACTGGAAAAAATCTTTGCAAATATAATTTTTACAGAGATAAATTATGGATTTTCGCCTTTCCGGATGACTATAATTATCGGTTTTTGTGTTTTCGGACTTTTGTTTATTGTGTTTGATGAAGCAATCTCTTGCTTGGGGATGGATTCTCTATTGTCTTGTGGGAAAAAAAGTGGAAAACCTGTAAAAACAAGACCTAAAGTGTTTATTCTAGGAATGACATTTATGTTTCTTGCGTATATTAGTTTATGGTTTTATTGGGGAAAAGTTTCAAAAGGGATACCGTTAATTTTGTTGAGTATTGGAATACTGTTGGGAATGATTTCTATAGGGGCATATTATTTGTGCTATCTAAGAAAAAAGGAAAATAAATATTATAAAAAAATTACATGGTTAGATAATTGGTATCATAGATTTTTTTATAATATTAATATGTCTTTTATAATTACTGAATTTATTATAGTTACATTATATGGGTTTTCTATAGTTATATTCGATAATATTCCGGTTAATGAACCACAGAATTATCCTTATGATGTAGTATGGATGGCAAGTGACAAAGATATAGCATTTATAGACGAACTGAAACAAAAGTATGAGATAAAAGTAAAAAAACAACCTTGTATTAGAGTGACAACAACTGATCAAGGGGAGCATATGGGAATTTCTGCTTCAGCATATGAAAAATGGACAAAAGAATCATTAGATTTGAAAGACAATGAAATATATGTTGTTTATCAGAGAGAAAGATCAGAAAGAAATTATTTGGGAATTGATTTTGGTACAAAGAAACCAAGAATTTATATGGGGGAAGCAAAGGATGATCTATGGCAGTATATAACTGGAGTCCCTACGCCAAGTAACAAATTTGATACATCTTTTAATATTGTAGGAGAAGAAGAAAAAATTCTTACAGGCGTGTTTGGAAATAAAATTTCGGAACATATTATTGTGTTCTCAGATTCATATTATCAAAAGGTATGTAATAGGGTTGAGGGTCCCAACCTTATAGTTATGGTGCAGATACCGAAAAATTATGAGAAGGTTATTGAAGAAATATGTGCTTATACAAATGGGAGCGGAATCGTTTACGAGAAAAAAAATTTATTGTTACAAATAAGTAAAACAAAAATTATTAATGTATCGGCGGCAATTATTAATATATTCGTTCTTTTAATATGTTCCTTTTTTGTTTTAAGCATTAAGATGGAATGTGATTTCCCAGAACAGAAAGGGAAATATATATTTTATTCTCAAGGAGGCATGACGCATAGAAATATAAGAAAAAGTATTATGAAAGAAAGTTTTTGGACAGGAGGAATTCCAATTATATTTGGAGTAGTAATTTCAACTATTTTTATGGGGACAGAGGTATATTTAAAGAAATTATCGCTAGAATGGATCAAGCAATATGCGGTGAAATTAATGGGGACGATAACTGGAATTATATTTCTTTTTCTTTTTATTAGTATTTGTTTTGGAATTAGAAATATTATAAGAATTGAAAGAGAGGAGTAAAGATGAAGCCGGTAGAATATCAAAACATTTTAGCAGTAGATCATTTGGAAAAAGGTTATAATTATATATCGAGTAAGGGGGAAGAAGTGAGTTGTCCTGTATTAGAAAATATTTCTTTTCAGATAGAACCCAAAGAATTTGTTGGTATTATGGGACGTTCAGGATGTGGAAAAACAACATTATTAAAAGTTCTAGGGATGCTTGATAAACCTGAAAAAGGAACGGTGTTTTATAAAGGAAAAGATACAAAAGAAATATATGGAACAGAACTGGCAAAAATCAGACGAACAGAACTTTCTTTTATTTTTCAGGACTTTTGTCTTATGGACAGTTTATCGATAAAAGATAATATTTTGCTTCCACGAATATTAGATGAAGCAGAAATAGAGGAAAGCAAGAAAATTTGTGAAAATCTAACAAAAAAATTTAATATTAATAAATTGCTAAATAAAAAACCATATGAGTTATCTGGTGGAGAAAAACAAAGGGTTGCCATTTGCAGAGCATTAATTAATAATCCTCAAATTATTTTAGCAGACGAACCTACTGGAAATTTGGATTCAAATTCTTCAGAAGTTGTAATGCGTACTTTGGAAAGCATAAATGGAGAAATGGGAAAAACAATTCTTTTGGTAACTCACGATCCTATGATTGCTAGTTTTTGTAAAAGGATTATCTTTTTAAAAGATGGACAAGTAATTGAAAATTTGAAAAGAGCTGATAATAAGGAGATGTTTTATCAAGAGATATTAAAGAGGATGAAAAATTTATAAAATAAGCAAAAGATAAGATATAATAATTTTATGTTAATATAAAATTTATTATATATGAAATATGTATAATGGCTTGATATATTAGACTCGAAGAATGATATTTCATTTATTGAGTGGTGCGAATTGTTTGCGGATCAATATAAATTAAAAAAGCTTGTGATGGGTGAAGAAATTTAAGGGAGTTAGAGTTTTATGGCGTAGTAGTTTAATTGCTATGCCATTCTTTTTTGAGCATGAATAAGATATTGGTTTTATAGGACTAAATATTCTAGTTTATAAATAAAGCTTTGGAATTTATCGAAAATATAGAGTGAATCAAATTATTATATGTAATGAGCATATAGATTCATGGGGGATTTTTTTATCAAGAGAGAAAATATAACATAATTCTACTGTTTTTTTACATGTGAAAAAAAACAGTAGGATTATGTTATATTATTATACTTACAAAAATTGTATATACCATACAGAGAGTTTGGAGTTGTTGGTATATACAAAAAAATAGGAGGAAAAGCAAATGGAAAGTGGATTACAAGAGTTAAAATTTTCAAGGTACAATCAAAAAGTAGAATTATCGGGCAAATTATTTCTATATAACGCATTGACGGGTGGGTATGCTAGTGTTGATGAGGAGTATAGAGATAATTTTGATAAATGTGATTTTAAAAAATTAGATTCGATGAAAGAGTTAGCAGAACTTCCAAACGCAATAATTAATCAATTAATGGAAGGAGGTTTTATAATTCCTAAGAATTTTGATGAGTTTAATGTTATTAAATCTATGCATTATAGAGGAAGATTTGGTGCGAATAAAGCATTAACAATGACTCTAATTCCGACAATGAATTGCAATTTTAGATGCCCATATTGTTATGAAAAAGATAAAAAATATCCAGTAAAAAAAATGACAACAGAGGTAATGGATGCAATTATAAAATATGTTGAATCGAGAATAGATAGTGTCGATCATATTTTTGTTACATGGTATGGTGGAGAACCATTACTTGGACTTCATGAAATACGAATTATGCAAAATAAATTGATAGAATTAGCATCTCAAAAAGATGTGCAAGTGTCAGGTATGATAATTACAAACGGTTATGGCCTTACAAAGGAGATATCAGATGAACTTGTACAAATGCAGATTAAAACTGCTCAAGTAACTATAGATGGTCCTGAGGAAATTCATAACAGAACACGATTTTTAAAAAATGGAGAAGGAACATATAGGCGAATCATTAATAATCTTTTGCAAGCTAATGAAAATCTAGAAGTGGTGATTAGAGTGAATATACAGAAAGAAAATATTAAGTATGTTCCGGAATTCGTAGATTCATTAAAGCAAGTAGGGATAGATAAAAGAAATAATATTAAACCATATTTTTCATTAGTAAGAGATTATGAAATTGATAAAGGCTACATATATTCTAGCTGTTTTTCAGTTCCAGAGTTTTCAGAAGAAGAATCAAAATTAAGACAGATATTATTGAAAAAAGGCTTTCAGCCGGCCAATAGTAATATACAACCTAAATTGTATGGTTACTTTATTGAGAAACAATATGTTTTCATCGTACCATATATTTGTTTTAAATTTTTTTCATGTAACAATTCGGTAGTGTAAATTATTCTGTGTAAACCTCTCAGATTGATGATAAAATCGTAGGTTTATAGAATACTAAAATATAATGTGATGGGC
>NZ_JAOQJW010000021.1:0-70937 GCF_025567265.1 Dorea amylophila
TGGTTCTATCTTACTCTTTCTGAACATGAAAATACCCCCATATAGGACTTTTATATTTCATTGTCCTATATGAGGGTAGCATATCAGAATACACAGGGAGCCTTTTGCATATTTTTATTTTTTTGTGCTATCAGCATCGATGACAGACTGAATCTGTTTCATCAGAGTATCATAATTGTCTTGATTATCAATCCCGCCGAGCATCGGATCACCTACAATATTACCATTTCTATCGACCAGTATTGTTGTAGGAAATGCCATGATATCGGATGCGTATTTCCCTGCATCTGAAGAAGAGTCAATGGAAAGATTGCGATATTTAGCACCCTGGCTCTTGAGAAGAGTCTTTGCTTCTTTTATGGCAGTTTTATTTCCATCGAAGGTTTCTGTATTGATGCCTACGACTTCACCGCCCATTGATTTGATTGCATCGTTTAATTCGTTAAGTTTAGATAACTCGGCAACACAAGGCTTGCATCCGGTGAACCAGAAATTGATGACAGTTACTGCATTTTTGGAAAACAGGCTTTCATCAACAGAATTCCCATCATAATCCTGACCAGAAAAATTCTTGAAAGGAGATGCGTCGTTGGAACTGTTTTTCTGATTGGTGTTATCAGATCCTGTATTTTTCTTTTCAATCTCAGCGATCTGTTCCTCGATTTTTCGGATAGTTTCAATATCAGCGGTAAGTGTTTTCAGCTCGTCATCTGTAAAAGAGTCTTTGTTTGATTCAACAGTGTCAGCCAGATAATCCGCATAGTTTCCATTTTGATCTGCAGCACTTTTGCTCATCATGCCAAATGCTTTGTTCCATACATCTTCGTGATCTGCGAAGATCTGATTCTCCTGCTGATATAAATTGTCTAGTTTAGAGTTGGAATCGTCCGTAGATACGGAACTGGATTCAGTTTTTGTATCCTGCGATTTTTCTGTGCTTGCAGCTTCTTTTCCGCTACATGCTGTAAATAATAATGCTATGCAAAGTGTTAAAATAGAGAGAAATGTTCTTTTTGTTTTCATAAATAATTGCTCCTTAAAATAATAGTAATAAAATTAATAGTTACCGGTTGGTTATGGTTGATTGCTGCTGTTCTTTTTGGGGGCATGTTTTTCCCAGAAACTGATATTGGATCGCATCTTTTGGACAAGCCTTGATGCAAGCCCCGCATCGTATACATTCTGGATGATTTGGAGTCTTGCACACATCAATATCCATTTTACATGCCTTTGAACATTGATTGCATCCGACACATTTGCTGCCTTCAACCTTAATATTGAGAAAGCTGATCTTATTAAATAATGAATAGATCGCTCCAAGAGGACAGATCCATTTACAGAAGGGTCTGTAAAACAAAATACTCAACACAACAACTGTAATCAAAATAAGGCATTTAAAAGAAAAAAGTGTTCCAAGTGCAGACCTTATAGCGGTATTTCCAAGTGACAATGGTATGGCTCCTTCCAAAACACCTTGTGGGCAAATGTATTTACAGAAGAACGGATCCCCCATTCCTACAGAGTTCGTTACAAACATTGGCAGAAGGATAACGAAAACAATGAGGATCATATATTTTAGGTATCTTAGCGGCTTCAGCCGGGCTGTGGAAAATTTTTTTCCGGGGATTTTATGAAGTAAATCCTGAAACCAGCCAAACGGACATAAAAAACCACAGATAAATCTTCCGAGTGTCATACCGAGTAGAATGAAAAACCCGGTTATGTAATATGAAAATTTAAATCGGGAGGATCCGATAACCGCCTGAAAAGCTCCAATGGGGCAGGCGCCTGTTGCAGCAGGACAGGAATAGCAGTTTAATCCTGGCACACATACTGTTTTAATCTTGCCCTGATATATTTTGCCTTTAAGTAAATTGGGAATATGGATATTGGTAAGTAATGTGGCAATTGCCTGTATCCATCCCCGTATTCTGGCAACTTTTTTTGATAGTAATTTCGTTTTTTTATCCAATTCCAACACACTCCAGACATAATTTTATTGCTTTGCCAAAGACGGCAGCAGCTTCACCTCGGATCACACCATAGCCAATCATGGCTGTACCTGTGATGAATATTACAAATTGAAATATTTTTTTGCACTTCAAGATTTTGTTACTCCTTTCGTTGGTTGTATTTGTTGACCAGCTGACTTCGGTATTATACAATAGTTAGTGTGAAATTTTCGTTAAGAAGCGGGTGGAATGATTTTGAGATTATTAATAGTTGAAGATGAAAAACAAATATGTGATGCGGTTGCGAAAAGTCTGTATGATGCCGGGTACGAGGTGGATACCTGTTATGATGGGGAAGAGGCATTGGAATACATCCTGACAGAAAATTATGATTTGATTGTTCTGGATCTGAATCTGCCCGGCATGGATGGGATGGAAATCCTAAAAGAACTCAGGCAGAGCAATGAGGAGACAAAGGTTCTTATATTATCGGCAAGAGGGCAGATTGCAGATAAAGTCGAAGGGTTGGATGCTGGTGCGAATGATTATATGGAAAAGCCGTTTCATCTACAGGAACTTGAGGCTCGTATCAGAAGTCTGACAAGAAGGAAATTTGTACAAAAGGATGTATGTCTGGAAAGCGGCGATATCATGTTCGACACGATAAAACGTGAGGCATATGCAAAGAAAACAAAGATTTCCCTGACAAGAAAAGAAAAAGGAATTTTGGAATATTTGCTTCTTAACCTGGGAAGACCGGTAAGTCAGGAGGAATTGATGGAGCATGTCTGGGATGCATCTGTGGATAGCTTCAGTGGAGCCATCCGGGTGCATATGTCTTCGCTAAGGAGAAAGCTTAAGGCAGTGCTTGGATATGATGCAATTATGAATAAGGTGGGAGAAGGATATAAAATACGAGAGGAGTCTGATTGATGAAAAAAATGTCACTGCAGTGGAGACTTACTTGTATAACTACATTGTGTATTGCGATTATATGTGGGTGCCTGACAATGTTTGTCTATAAAAATGGTGTGTATTATATGGATTCCCTGCAAAAGGCTGTTGACGCTCAGGGAGATGACAGCGGAGGTGGTTCGGAAGAAATATACATCAGCATACCAGAGGATAAGTGGGATGAGTTCTCAAATGATTTTTCTGTTCAAGTGTACAATAATAAAGAAGACTACAAAAGAAACAGTCTGATAGTTTCGGCTTTATTGGCTCTCCTTGGTGGAGTGGCCGCATATTTTATAAGTGGACATGCGCTTAAACCAATTCGTGAGTTTTCTGATAAAATTGAAGAAGTACAGGCTCAAAACCTGGCAGATTCAGGAATAGAAGAATGTAAGATTAAAGAACTGAATCAGCTTAGTGTTTCGTATAACAAGATGCTTGAACGCCTCTCGGATGCATTTGAGATACAGAGACAATTTACTGCGAGTGCAGCACATGAGCTTCGAACTCCATTATCGTTAATGCAGGTACAGCTTGACTTGTATCATTCCACTCAGCATCCGGGCAGTGATGCAGACACCGTACAGATGATAAAGATGTTGACGGAACAAAATGACAGGCTTGGCAAGATGGTAAAAACACTTCTTGACATGAGTGAGCTTCAGACTGTAGGACGGGATGAAAAAATTATCCTTAATGATCTCGTTGACGAGGTATTGGAAGATTTGGAACCTCTTGCACAGGAAAAGAATATAAAACTTATTGGAAAATATAAGAATATAACGATGATTGGAAGTGATATCCTTATTTATAGGCTGGTATACAATCTTGTTGAGAATGCTATAAAATACAATCATTCAGATGGACAGGTTACAGTAAATGCATACAAAAACCAAAAACATATTTACCTGTCAGTAGAGGATACCGGAAGCGGAATTCCGAAAGAACTCAGGGAACGTGTATTTGAACCATTCTTTCGCGTGGATAAATCCAGAAGCCGAGAGCTTGGTGGTGTAGGACTTGGACTTGCTCTGGTTCATGAGATCGTGAGAGTACACGATGGCAGTATCAGCATTAAGTCAAACCCTGCAGGTGGAACAATCTTTGAGGTGATTTTTGACCAGAAATCAAAGGAATAGTTATTCAAAAAAAGAACAAAAAAAGATGCTTGTAAATAGGATTGACTCCTAACTGATTACCATATATTATTATATATTGGTAAACATTACTGAACGTTGATAAACGTTAGTCAGCATTTAGTGTTTTACAGGTTTTGTAGTAATTTACGATTTTGATCCCAAAATGCAACGAAAAACAGTAAAAAAACAGGCAGAAAAAAAGCCCAAAAAAAAGAAAATAATTAAAGATTTACGAAAAAAACAATAAGAAAATTATTGTGCAACATGTACAAAAATACAAGGAGATTTAATGAGAAAGCTTGCGTTAAATGATGAAATATTACTAAAAATAGAGAAACCGGCACGTTATATCGGGAATGAAGTGAACTCGGTCATGAAAGACCCTGAAAAGGTGTCTATTAGATTTGCCATGTGCTTCCCGGATGTCTACGAAATAGGAATGTCGCATCTGGGAATACAGATCCTTTATGACATGTTCAACCGCCGGGATGATGTGTGGTGTGAACGTGTCTATTCGCCGTGGACCGATCTGGATCAGATTATGAGAGAACAGAAGATTCCGTTGTTCGCACTGGAGTCGCAGGATCCGATTAAGGATTTCGATTTTCTTGGAATCACGATCCAGTATGAGATGTGTTACACCAACATTTTACAGGTGTTGGACTTAAGTGGGATTCCGATGCAGGCAGCAGACCGAACCTGGGATGATCCAATTGTGATCGGTGGGGGACCTTGTACGTATAATCCGGAACCGCTGGCGGAGTTCTTTGACCTTTTTTACATGGGGGAAGGTGAGACAGTCTATGATGAACTGCTAAATGTCTACAAAGAGAACAAGAAACGTGGCGGGACGAGAAAAGAATTTCTGGAGATGGCAGCAGAAATCGAAGGAATCTATGTGCCTGCGTTCTATGATGTGACATATAAGGAAGACGGAACGATCGAGAGTTTCCGTCCGAACAATCCACATGCAAAAGAAAAGATCAAAAAGCAGGTGGTTATGGACATGACCAGTGCAACGTATCCGGAGAAACCGGTCGTACCGTTTATCAAGGCAACACAGGATAGAGTTGTTCTTGAGATTCAGAGAGGCTGTATCCGCGGATGCCGTTTCTGCCAGGCCGGAATGTTATACCGTCCGACACGTGAAAAGGATGTAGAAGTCTTAAAAGATTATGCATATAAGATGTTAAAGAGTACCGGACACGAGGAGATTTCCCTCAGTTCATTAAGCTCCAGTGATTACAGCCATTTAAGAGAACTGGTAACTTTCCTGATCGATGAGTTCAAATCACAGGGAATCAATATCAGTCTTCCGTCCCTCCGTATAGATGCATTTTCACTGGATGTGATGGGACAGGTACAGGATATCCGAAAGAGCAGCCTGACATTTGCACCGGAAGCCGGATCGCAGAGAATGCGTAATGTGATCAACAAAGGCCTTACGGTAGAGGACATCATTGGGGGAGCCGGACAGGCGTTTGACGGTGGCTGGAATAAGGTAAAACTTTACTTTATGCTGGGACTTCCGACTGAAACCGAAGAGGACATGCGGGCAATCCCGGAACTTGCAGATCAGATCGCCAGACGTTACTATGAGATCCCGAAAGAGCAGCGGAATGGAAAATGTCAGATTACAACGAGTACATCATTCTTCATTCCAAAGCCGTTCACACCATTCCAGTGGGCAAGAATGTATACGAATGAAGAATACATTTCCAGAGCAGCGATCGTAAAGCATGCATTTAATGAACAGCTTAACCGAAAGAGCCTGAAGTATCACTGGCACGATGCGGAAGTTACTGTTCTGGAAGGTGTATTTGCAAGAGGTGATAGAAAAACTTCTGAAGTCATCAAAGAAGCTTACCGTCTAGGATGTCTGTATGACTCCTGGAGCGATCAGTTTGATAATGACAAATGGATGCAGGCATTTGAAAATACGGGCATTGATATCGCATTCTATAATCTCAGGGAAAGGCCTTTAGATGAGGTGTTCCCATGGGATTTCATCGATATCGGCGTAACAAAAGAATTCCTGAAACAAGAGTGGAATCATGCAATGAATGCAGAAGTAACACCGAACTGCCGTATGAAATGTTCCGGCTGCGGTGTCGCAAAATGGAAAGGAGGTGTCTGTATTGAAAGTAAGAATTAAATTCCGCAAATATGGAGTCATGCGTTTCATCGGACACCTGGATGTGATGCGTTATTTCCAGAAGGCGATCCGCAGGGCAGAGATTCCGATTGCATTTACAACTGGATACAGCCCGCATATGATCATGTCATTCGCACAGCCGCTCGGAGTCGGTGTGACAAGTGACGGGGAATATTTTGATATCGAGATCACGAAACCGATTTCTTCCGAAAACGCGGTTGCGCAGTTGAATGCAGTGATGGTGGAAGGAATAGAAGTCATAAGCTTCCGTGAGATTTCATCGGATAAGAAAGCCAGTGGTATGACGATCGTTGCTGCCGCAGATTATAAAGTAACATTTCCTGAGACGTTCAGGCATGCAGAAGAGATCCGCGTGCTCCCGGAAAGCTGGAAAGGAAAGGTGGAGTCATTCATGGCGCAGCCGGAGATCGTGGTGTTGAAAAAGACCAAGCGAAGTGAAAAAGAAGTTGATATCAAACCGATGATCTACAAGATGGCTGCACTGGACGATGGCATCTATCTGTATCTTGCAACCGGAAGTGAGCAGAATCTGAAGCCGGATCTGGTGGCAGAAGCGTTCTTGAAATTTGCAGGAGAAGATCCGGAAGAAACACCGGTGCATATTCATAGAATTGATGTGTATGCAAAGAATCCGGACGCAGAAGAAGGAAAGACAGAGTTCATTTCTCTGGATGGACTTGGGAAAGATATTTTATAAAGATATAACGGACTTCCATCAATCTGACAGGAGTGATTAAACATGAGTAAAAAGGAAGTAAAGACAAATGCCATGCGTATGCTGGACCGCGTAAAAGTTTCATATAGTTATGAAGAATATGAATGCGATGATTTTACAGACGGTATCCAGACCGCAGACAAACTTGGATATGACCACAAGCTGGTCTATAAGACGCTGGTAACAACAGGAAAAACAGGGAACCATTATGTATTCGTGATTCCGATCGAAGCCGAGATTGATTTTAAGAAAGCGGCAAAAGTTGTTGGTGAGAAATCACTGGAGATGCTGCATTTAAAGGATCTGACGAAAGTGACCGGATATGTCCGCGGGGGCTGCACGGCGATCGGCATGAAGAAGCAGTTCCCTACCGTGATTCAGGAAGATGCAAAGGAACTGGAATATATGCATGTCAGCGGCGGGAAACTTGGAATGCAGATTCGGCTTGCACCACAGGATCTTCAGAAGGTTGCAAAAGCAGAATTTGCAAATGTGATCCGCCCATAACCGCATGCAGTGATGCTGTGGGGAGAATCAGAGAGTACCTGAAAAGCATGTATATTTATGCAGTAGTTCTAAAAATCAATCGTTATTCCCGCACATATTAACACATTATTGCATTGAAGTGCGCGCAAAAATGATGTAAGATAAATACAGTTACGTTTTTATAGCGAAAGAATATGAATGCATTTCAGAAAATACTTGGTTGGAGGAATACGAAAAGTGAAAAAAGTTGTAAAATTTGGTGGTAGTTCGCTTGCAAGTGCCGAGCAGTTTAAAAAAGTAGGTAACATTATCAGAAAAGAGGAATCCAGAAGATATGTCATTCCGTCTGCACCTGGTAAACGTACGCCGGATGATACAAAAGTAACGGATATGTTATACAGTTGTTATGGACAGGCAATCCTTGGGGAAGATGCGGAAAAAGACTTTGAAGAGCAGTTAGAAGCAATCAAAGAGAGATATAACAGCATTATCAGCGGATTGGATCTGGAACTGAGTCTGGATGAGGAATTTAAGACAATCCGTACAAACTTCAGCAAGAAAATCGGAAGAGATTATGCGGCTTCCCGTGGAGAATATCTGAATGGTATCATTATGGCGGCATATCTTGGATATGAATTTATCGATGCTGCAGAAGTGATCGTATTTGATGAGAATGGTAATTTTGACGGAGATAAGACGCATGAGATCCTGTCTGCAAGACTGGAGAATACGGAACGTGCAGTCATTCCGGGATTCTACGGGGCAAAACCTGACGGAAGTATCCAGACATTTTCCCGTGGCGGATCTGATATTACAGGATCGATCGTTGCAAAGGCTGTGCATGCAGACATGTATGAGAACTGGACCGATGTATCTGGTTTCCTGATTGCTGATCCTAGAATCATCAAGAATCCAAAGCCGATCGATGTGATCACATACAGAGAACTGCGCGAGTTGTCTTATATGGGAGCAACCGTACTTCATGAGGATGCGATCTTCCCTGTACGTAAAGAGGGAATACCAATCAATATCCGTAATACAAATGCACCAGAAGATAAGGGAACGCTGATCGTAGAAGACACATGCAGAAAACCTCGTTTTACGATCACAGGTATTGCCGGTAAGAAGGATTTCGCTTCTATCACAATCGAAAAAGCAATGATGAACTCAGAAGTCGGATTCTGCCGCAAGGTATTAGAAGTTTTTGAAAATAATCATATTTCTATTGAACACATGCCGTCAGGAATCGATACTATGACGATCTTCGTTCACAGAGATGAATTTGAAGAAAAAGAACAGGATGTCATTGCGGGAATCCACAGAGCCGTAGAGCCTGACTTTCTGGAACTGGAGTCAGATCTGGCACTGATCGCTGTTGTTGGAAGAGGTATGCGTGCGACCAGGGGAACTTCCGGACGTATATTTGCAGCACTCGCACATGCAAATGTCAATGTCAAGATGATCGATCAGGGTTCCAGTGAGCTGAATATCATCATTGGTGTCAGAAGTCATGATTTTGATGCTGCTATCAATGCGGTTTATGATATTTTTGTAAATACAATAGTTTAATAAATTGGGGAGGCTTTCATTAGCTATGAATATTATGTTTTTTCTGAAGCCGAAAAGTGATCTTGCTTACATTTATGATTATCACACTTTGCGACAGGCTTTGGAGATTATGGAATATCACAAGTATTCCTGTGTACCGATATTAAATAAAGAGGGGAAATATGTCGGTTCTATCACAGAGGGAGATCTTTTATGGTCACTGAAGGAGCTGGATTTATTTAATATTAAAGAGGCAGAATCAATCAGTATCATGAAGATTAAAAGACGTGTGGATTATCAGTGCGTGACAGCAGAATCGAATATGGAAGATCTGATCGGACGCGCAATGGAACAGAATTTTGTTCCAGTGATCGATGATCAGGGACATTTCATCGGAATTATCACCAGAAGAGATATTATAGGTTACTGTTATGACAGATTAAAAGAATGTGGAGAGTAAAATGATCATTGATTTTCATACGCACATATTTCCAGATAAGATAGCCGGGCGGACGCTCGACTATCTTTCTGACATTTTTGGAGCAAGTCCGTTTGCAGACGGAACACATACCGGACTTTGTGATTCTATGAAGAAAGCGGGAGTTGATGTTTCTGTTTCACTTCCGGCGGTGACGAAAGTATCGCAGGTAGAATCTATTAACCGTTTTGCGTCTGCTTTTACAGAAGGGGCAGTTATTTCATTCGGGGGAATCCATCCGGAATGTGAAAATTATAAAGAAATATTAAAAGAGATCAAAAATCTGGGATTGAAGGGAATCAAACTTCATCCGGATTATCAGGATATGTATTTTGATGATATCCGCTATGAACATATTGTCGATACAGCATCGGAACTTGGACTTATCACGGTAGTCCATGCCGGAGCGGATCCGAAATGTCCAAAAGATGTACATTGTACGCCAAAGATGGCAAGAAAGCTTCTGGATGATGTAAAGCCGGAAAAACTGGTACTTGCCCATATGGGTGGAAACGAAATGTGGGATGAGGTGGAAAAATATCTGGTGGGGCAGAATGTATATTTTGATACGGGTGTCATTCTGGATAGAATGCCGGAGAAACAGTTCTTGCGGATGGTACATATGCATGGCGCAGACAGGATCCTGTTCGGAACGGATTCTCCATGGGCCGATCAGAAGAAATTTGTGACATTATTCGATCAGATGCCGTTGACAGAGGAAGAGAAGATGGCAGTCTTTTCAGGAAATGCAAAAAAACTGCTTGGAATATAAAAGATAAAAAATATTTCTGATAATGCTTGCATTTTCGGAAAACATATGCTATTATCTTCTAGTATGCCGCACAGTGAGGTTGAAGTTCTGCCGGAATCATCAGTCAGACACCGTAACTGGCGAGTAATGATAATAGGAGGTGCCATATGTACGCAATTATAGCAACAGGTGGTAAACAGTACAAAGTAGCCGAAGGCGATATCATTAAAGTAGAGAAACTTGGTGTAGAGGCTGGAGAGACTTTTACATTTGACCAGGTTCTTGCAGTAAGTGACAACGGATTAAAAGTTGGTAATCCGACAGTTGCAGGTGCAACAGTTGAAGCTTCTGTAGTTGAAAACGGTAAAGCTAGAAAAGTTATCGTTTACAAGTACAAGAGAAAATCTGGATACCACAAGAAAAACGGTCACAGACAGCAGTATACTGCAGTTAAGATTGAAAAAATCAACGCTTAATATTGGAGAGCATCCATGATTCATGTAACGATCTTTCAGAACAAGTATAAAGAGTGTGTAGGTTTTCAGACGGAAGGACATGCCGAATATGCAAATCCGGGACAGGATATTGTATGTGCCGCTGCTTCTATTCTGGTAATCAACACAATAAATGCAATTGAAGAATTTACGGAAGATGACGCAAGTCTGATTTCGGAAGATGAGACGGGAATGATTTCTTATCATCTGAATCATCCTTCAAAAGATGCAAGGCTTTTGCTGAATGCAATGATTCTTGGCCTGGAACAGATGGTAGATGATGACAACTATGCAGAATATATTGATTTAACATTCGAGGAGGTGTAACAACCATGATGAAATTAAACCTTCAGTTTTTCGCTCATAAAAAAGGTGTAGGTTCTACAAAGAACGGTAGAGATTCTGAGTCTAAAAGACTTGGTGCTAAAAGAGCTGACGGACAGTTTGTAAAAGCTGGTAACATTCTTTACAGACAGCGCGGAACAAAGATTCACCCGGGAATCAATGTAGGACGCGGCGGTGACGATACATTATTCGCACTCGTTGATGGCGTTGTAAGATTTGAAAGAAAAGGAAAAGATAAGAAACAGGTTTCTATCTATCCAGTAGCTTAATTATGAGTTGAAAAAGTGCGTTGCAATGATTAACTTCTTTCGGTTATGATGCAGCGCGCTTTTTTTGACTTCCGTTTATTTATTATAGATGAAAGGAATACAGTATGTTTGCAGACAGAGCAAGGATATTTATTAGAGCAGGAAAAGGCGGAGACGGTCATGTGAGTTTCCGGCGCGAGAAGTATGTAGCGAATGGAGGTCCGGATGGCGGTGACGGCGGATGTGGCGGTGACGTTATATTTGAAGTCGACGAAGGACTGAATACGCTTCAGGACTACAGGCACAAGAGAAAATTTACAGCAAGAGACGGTGAACAGGGCGGTAAGCGCAGATGCCATGGTGCGGACGGTGAAGATATTGTCCTGAAAGTTCCGGAGGGAACGGTTATTAAAGAATCAGAATCCGGTAAAGTCATCGCAGATATGTCCGGAGACAACCGCAGACAGATCATCTTAAAAGGTGGCAAAGGTGGTCTTGGAAACCAGCATTTTGCAACTGCAACCATGCAGGTTCCAAAGTATGCACAGCCGGGACAGCCTGCAAAAGAATTGTATGTTGATCTGGAATTAAAAGTGATCGCTGATGTAGGGCTTGTGGGATTTCCGAATGTCGGAAAGTCTACGTTCTTATCACGCGTAACTAACGCACAGCCGAAGATTGCCAATTATCATTTTACAACACTGAATCCAAGTCTTGGTGTTGTAGATCTTCCGGATGCGAATGGATTTGTAATCGCAGATATTCCAGGACTGATCGAAGGAGCATCAGAGGGTGTCGGACTTGGACATCAGTTCCTGCGTCATATCGAACGCACCAAACTGATGATCCATGTAGTAGATGCGGCTGGAACAGAAGGACGGGATCCGGTAGATGATATCTATAAGATCAACAACGAATTAAAGGCATATAATGCTGACATTGCGAACCGTCCACAGGTGATCGCAGCGAATAAGATTGATGCGATCTTTACAGAGGATGATCCGGTACAGCGTCTGAAAGACGAATTCGAACCACAGGGAGTAAAGGTATTTCCGATTTCCGGAGTAACCGGACAGGGAATTAAGGAATTACTTTATTATGTATCGAACGAATTACAGCATCTGGATCAGGAGACAATTGTATTTGAACAGGAATATTTCCCTGAGGAAGAGATTCCTATGAACGATCTTCCGTATACAGTCGAAAAAGAAGACGATATGTACGTGGTAGAAGGGCCGAAGATCGAAAAGATGCTGGGATATACAAATCTGGATTCCGAGAGAGGATTTGCATTTTTCCAGAAATTCCTCAAGGATTCAGGAATTCTGGAGCAGCTTGAAGAAGCTGGTATCCAGGAGGGAGATACAGTACGAATGTATGGCCTGCAGTTTGACTATTACAAATAATAGTTCAGATGCGGTCCGTTGATGGTATAAAGAGGAGATTAAAGATGACAACAAAACAGAGAGCTTATTTAAAAGGTCTTGCTATGAATTTAGATCCAATCTTCCAGATTGGAAAGAACAGCATGACACCGGAAGTTACCAAAGCTATCCAGGAGGCACTGGACGCAAGAGAACTGATCAAAGTCAGTGTACTTAAGAACTGCGCAGATGATCCGCGTGCACTTGCAGAAGTGATCGCAGAACGTACACATTCACAGGTCGTACAGGTAATCGGTAAGAAGATCGTATTATATAAAGAAGGCAAAGACAAACACAAGAAGATAGAGCTGCCAAAATAATACAGGTAGGAGATTCAAATGAAGATAGGGATTATGGGAGGAACCTTTGATCCGGTCCATAACGGGCATCTGATGCTGGGACATGCTGCATATGAAGCATTTTCCCTGGATCAGATCTGGTTTATGCCGAACGGGAACCCTCCGCATAAAAAGAGCGAGACAATAAAATCCACTGCAGAAGACCGGATGAAGATGACCAGTCTTGCGATTGCACCGTTTCCAGAGTTTGTTCTGCAGCCATACGAGGCATTGAGAGCGGAAGTATCCTGTTCTTACCAGACGATGGAACATTTTAGCAAAATATATCCGGACGATGAATTCTATTTTATCATTGGTGCGGACTCTCTTATGGCAATCGAGACGTGGGTACATCCGGAACGAATCTTTCCGACATGCACAATTCTTGCTACCTATCGTAATGAGGTGAAGACAAAAGAGGAGATGAACAGACAGATACAATATTTGTCTGAAAAATATCATGCAAAGATACGTCTGCTGGAGACGCCTCTTATGCCTGTCTCATCTCATGAACTGCGTGCCAGTCTTCAGTCCGGGGATTCCGTCTCGGAATATATGCCGGCTGCTGTATGCAGTTATATAAAGCAGCATCATTTATATCGATAGTATCAGAGAAAAAACAAAAGAAGGAATACGGTAATGGATGAAAGAATCATAAAAATACAGCATGTGCTAAAGAAAGAACTGGACGATAACCGCTACCAGCATACTCTGGGTGTGATGTATACGGCCGCTTCGATGGCTATGCGTTATGATGTGGACGTGCTGAAAGCCCTGTATGCCGGTTTGCTGCATGACTGCGCAAAATGTATCCCGAATGATAAGAAACTGCATCTGTGCGGGAAATACGGCTTTACAGTATCAGACATAGAAAGAGAGAACCCAAGTCTGCTGCATGCAAAACTGGGTGCCTGTCTGGCTCATGAAAAATATGGTGTGACAGATAAAGAGATTATTCATGCGATTGAAAGCCATACAACAGGGTGTCCGGCTATGACGATGCTGGAAAAAATCATATACATTGCGGATTATATCGAGCCGGGCAGAAGAGAACTGCCGAATATGGCGGACGTAAGACGGCTTGCTTTTCAGAATATTGATGAATGTCTGTACCGGATTTTAAAAGATTCACTGGTATACCTGAACAGCAGGAAGATTGCGGTGGATCCTATGACACAAAAAACGTATGATTATTATAAAAAAGAAATGGGAAAGGAGGATTAAGTATGGATCAGGCAAAGGAAATGGCAAAAATCGCATTTGAAGCGTTAGAAGATAAAAAGGGTGAAAATGTATGTGCGATTGATATTTCATCGGTATCTGTTCTTGCAGATTATTTTGTAATTGCAAATGGTAACAGTGACAGTCAGGTACGTGCACTTGTTGAGAATGTAGAAGAAAAGATGCATAAAGCAGGATATGCTGCAAAAGAGACAGAAGGACACAGAAGCGGAGCGTGGGTGTTGATCGACTTCGGTGATGTGATCGTACACATTTTTGACAGAGAAAACCGTCAGTTCTATAATCTGGAGCGTATCTGGAATGATGGAAAGAGAATTGATGATGTAAATGAATTATAAAGTATCATAAAATAAAAGTTTGTTAGTATTTAGTATGTAGAATGAACTTTTGTTAAAGACCCCAGGCAAATATATCATGTAAAACAGAAATCCGTTTTTTGATATATTGCCTGGGGTTTTTTTCTGAAAAATATCGTTTAGAAGAAACGGAAAACTCCGATCACTTTTCCCATAATCTGAAGATCACGGACGATAATTGGTTCCAACGCATCATTTTCCGGTTGTAAACGGAAGATACCTTCTTCTTTGTAAAATCTTTTGACAGTGGCACTGTCTTCAAGCAATGCGACTACAATATCTCCGTTATCGGCAACAGCAGACTGTTCGACCAGTACAAAATCTCCATCAAGAATACCAGCATTGATCATACTTTCGCCATGTACTTTGAGCATAAAAGTCTGTTTGTTAGGCATATATTCCATCGGGATAGGGAAGTAGTTCTCTATGTTCTGTTCTGCGAGAAGTGGTTCTCCTGCAGCAACATGTCCGATGACAGGCACATTTACCATTTCGCGGCGGTTAAAATTAAAAGAGTCATCCAGGATCTCAATCGCACGTGGTTTGGTTGGATCCCTTCTGATATATCCATTCTTCTCAAGAGTTTCCAGATGAGAGTGAACAGAAGAAGTAGATTTCAGATGAACTGCTTCACAGATATCTCTGACTGATGGCGGGAAGCCACGCTCCAGTATCTGGGATTTGATATATTCTAATATTTCTTCCTGCTTTGCAGTTATTTTCCCCTGCGCCATATTATGTCCTCCTTAAGATGGATTGTAAATTCGTTAATTATTATATATTTAATGATAACACAGGATATCGGAAAACGCAAACAGATGTTTAGAAAATATGTTCGAAATATATGGCGGAATCTATTGACAAACATTTGTTCGACTTGTATAATAGATGACGTAGAGAACAAATGTTCGCACAAAACTGTTTTGAAGAATAGATGGAGGGGTACGAGATGGATACAAAGAGAATCTATAGAGAAAGCAGAGGAAGTAATTATACCGGTTACAACAGGGCAAGCAGCCGAAGAAAAAGAAGTGTACATGTAAAGAAGCTATTTGTTGGTATTTTTTCTTTGTTTATGATTCTTGGACTCAGTGCATTTTATGGGAGCGGTCTTGTGAGTGCACACGATAACGTCAAGGATGATCCGGTAAGATGCAAGTACTATAAAAGTATTCAGATTCATTCAGGAGATACTCTTTGGAATATTGCAGAGGAATATATAACTGAAGATTATGAATCTTTCAATGCTTATATTACAGAAGTAAAAAAGATCAATAAGCTTTCATCCGATCAGATTCAGGACAGTCAGTATCTGACCGTTCCATATTACGATTACAGATGATTTTTTAAATCATTCTTTAAAACAGAATCATTCCGATATATATGCTGAAAGGCTTATATATATTATACTCACCCACGGCAATGAATGAAAAATAGTAGTTCATTGCCATTTTGTTATTGGTACATATCTATACGACAAATACCGATTTTTCCAAAAGATATAGACGGAAATAACGAATTCTGCTATAATTATATTGTTTTATGAGGAATTTTTATTATTTTATTGATACTTTTATTCCATCATTTCTATTCAGGAGGTTTTCTATTACATGATTGATTCATCTACCAACCTAACAAACACGGCATCAAACAAACCGCATAATTATCATGAACAGAGTCAGATTAATCAGACGTTACGCCTTCGTGAAGTCTTAAAGACTTTGCCGCCTTTTGCGAAGGACTATTTCCGTGCTATGGAACCAAAATCATCTGCACGTACCCGCATTAACTACGCTTACGATATCCGTGTGTTTTTCCATTTCCTTATGGAAAATAATCCTGTGTATAAGAATTATACGATGGACCGTTTTATGCCCCGGGATCTGGAGAACCTTGAACCTGTAGATATTGAGGAATATCTGGAATACCTGAAAGTATATAAACGCGATGAGGACGGTGAATTGATCACCAATGGGGAAAAAGGGCTGGCACGTAAAATGTCTGCTCTTAGAAGTTTTTACGGATATTATTTCAAACATCAGATCATACAGAAGAATCCGACACTTCTGGTAGATATGCCAAAACTACATGATAAAGCAATTATACGTCTAGATACCGATGAAGTTGCTTTGTTGTTGGATTTTGTGGAATCTGCAGGCGATCACCTGACCGGACAGGCACTGAATTACTATAAGAAAACGCGGGACCGTGATATTGCTATTCTTACGCTGTTATTAGGAACCGGTATCCGTGTGTCCGAATGTGTCGGACTGGATCTCAAGGATGTAGATTTTAAGAACAATGGAATTACGGTTACCAGAAAAGGTGGCAATCAGATGGTTGTGTATTTTGGCGATGAAGTTGCCGGAGCACTTGAAAATTATATAACGGGTGACCGCGAGGCAGCTACTCCCCTCTCCGGCCATGAACAGGCATTGTTCTTATCGACACAGAGAAAGCGTATGGGTGTCCAGGCAGTTGAAAATATGGTGAAAAAGTATGCCAGACAGGTAACGCCGAATAAGAAGATCACACCGCACAAACTTCGCAGTACCTATGGCACATCATTATATAAAGAGACCGGTGATATTTATCTTGTGGCGGATGTTCTGGGACATAAAGATGTAAATACGACGAAAAAGCACTATGCCGCAATAGATGACAACCGCCGCCGTAAAGCAGCTTCAGCAGTTAAATTGCGGGAATTGTAAGATATACAGAATCGAACATTTTCATGCCGTAACATGCAAAAAATCTCTGACATAAAATATACAATTTATATTTATACGTCAGAGATTTTTGATTTACAATTTTCTGTCTGTAACAGTTTCTTTTAATGCTACTAACTGTTCGATTGCCTTTGCTGTCCCGTCAATTCCAAGAAGAGAACTGTCAAGGCAGATATTATAGCTTTCGGCAGCACCCCATTTTTTATTGCTGTAATAGTTATAATAGCTGGAACGTCTCTTATCAGTCTTTTTAATCAGATCTTTGGCTTTTGCATCTGTCAGATCATAGATCCGTGCGATTCTGCGGACTCTTGCGTCCATGTCGGCATGAATGAATACACTTAAGACATTATTAAATTCTTCCAGTGCATAGTCGGCACAACGTCCAACAAGAATACAAGGACCTTCCGATGCGATCTTGCGGATGGTATCAAATTGTGCGAGAAAAATTTTATGATTGATCGGCATGTCTGTATAACTGGATGAAGGATATCCGAATGAGTAGGAATCCATAACCAGAGAATACAGAAAACTGTTCGTAGGTTTTTCATCGTGTGTTTCAAAAAGTTCTTCGCAGATACCACTTTCCTTTGCTGCGCGTTCCAACATTTCTCTGTCGTATAATTTGATTCCGAGATCTTCAGCAACTTTATATCCGATCTGGCGTCCGGCACTACCATATTCACGGCCGATCGTAATGATTGTATTTGTCTTTGCCATATATACCACGCTCCTATACATAAATTAATATAAACATATTATACAGCAAACTCGGAGAAATGTATAGAATTTTCACATAATTTACCTGCAAATATTCCTTAGTCTGTCTAATAGTTCGATAAAATATTCCGGAAGGGGTGCGTTGACTTCCAGGTATTCCCCGGTAGATGGGTGTATGATACCAAGAGTGCGTGCATGTAAAGTCTGTCCCTGCAATCCTTTAAAAGGACACTTTTTCGGCCCATAAACTTCGTCACCGACCAGAGGATGACCGATGCTCGCCATATGGACACGGATCTGATGGGTTCGTCCGGTTTCAAGCTCACATTGGATATAGGTATAATCTCCGAAACGTTCCAGAACTTTGTAGTGGGTAATGGCCTCCCGTCCGTTTTTACAGTGAGTACTCATTTTCTTGCGGTCTGTCGGATGACGTCCGACCGGTGCATTAACCGTACCGGAATCTTCTTTGATATTACCATGTACGATTGCAACATAGATACGACGGATAGAGTGTACCTTTAATTGTTCGGAAAGGCTCTGATGAGCTTTATCGTTCTTGCAGATGACCAGTGAACCCGTGGTGTCCATATCAATGCGGTGAACAATTCCGGGACGCATACAGCCGTTGATACCGGACAGTTCATTTCCGCAGTGATACATCAGTGCATTGACCAGTGTTCCGCTGTAATGTCCTGGAGCAGGGTGAACAACCATCTGTTTCGGTTTATTGATCATAATAATATCCTGATCCTCATATAAGATATCCAGTGGAATGTTCTCAGGCACGATATCAGGCTCTTTTGCTTCTGGAAGGGTAACTTCTACCCTGTCATCAAAAGAAAGCCTGTAATTGGATTTTACAGGCTTCTGGTTTACTTTTACATATCCATCTTTGATGATTTTCTGAATATAAGATCTTGATCTGTCTTCGAACTGTTCGGAAAGATAGAGGTCAATCCGCTGGCCTTCGGCATTAAGATCGATGGAAAATTCTTTCAAGGTCTTCCTCCTTATAGTAAACGAGTATTAATATAACTAACAGGAATGCTGCAACGGTAACATAGATATCTGCAACATTAAAAATCGGAAAGTCGATCAGTTTGAAATAAAAGAAATCGACTACATAATTCAGGCGGATACGGTCAATACAGTTACCGAAAGCTCCGCCAACGATCAATACCGCACAGATACGAAGCGGCAGATATTTTTTTTCCATAGGTACTTTGCTGTAGAACCAGATCACAGCTGCGGTAATCAGGAGTGCACTGATGTAAAAGAAAACTCTCTGGTTTTGCAGTATACCGAATGCAGCTCCTCTGTTTTCGAGATATTCTAATTGGAATATATTTCTGATCAGCACATAAGCCGGCCGGTCTTTTAAGTGTCCGACAACAAGATATTTTGTAAACTGGTCTATGCATACCAGTACAACAACACTGATCAGTGCTGTGATATAATGTGTGATACGTTTTGTATTTGTATTCATGATACTCCTTGCCGATCATACTATGAATCTATGACTTTTTTGAATTCATAGTACAAAAACTATATATATTTGCGTACAGAAATCATATAACGTCCTTTTTTTGTCTCAGACAGGATCCCATTATAGGCAATACGACCCATTTTACGAACGGAAATTATATCATTCTCTTTTAACCGGTATCCGTTACTGGTAATCAGTTTTCCATTCACAAACACTTTTCCGGCTTCAATCTGAGACGTGATCTTACTTCTGGAAAGAGGATATGCCAAAGCGAGAACACTATCGAGACGGACGGATGATACGGTTCCTTTTAATTCTTCGTATCTCGGTTCATAATCAACCTGAACACCGGTACCGATCGTTGCTTTTACATGAGTATGTCTGATCTGAGTCAGATTATCGGTGACATATTCTGCCATTTCTTCTTTGACAAATATCAGCGCTTTATGATCTTCTGCAATAATATCTCCGATCTTACAACGTTCAATACCAAGATTCATCAGTGCACCAAGATAATCGCGGTGAGTAAGATCTTCGGAAAACTTCTTATTCAGCGGGCTGACTTCTATTGTCTGAATCGGATATTCATACTCATAATAAAGAGCATCAGGTAGAAATACAGCCATCTGACGCTCTGATAAGTCATATCCACCATACGTCTTATACTGGGATAAGAACATGTCTTTCGGTGTCGTATGAAGAATATTCAATTCATTCAAATTAAGAAAGTCAGAAAATACAACAATTCCTCTGTTATATGCAAGTCTGGAAAGTTCAACCAGACGTTTCTGTAACATACTTTCTTCTTTGTTCATAATTAAAATCTTGTCCTCATAGATGAAGAATCCAAAGAAGTGTTCAACAGATCCTGAAGATCTCCCGAAATATCTACATTTGTAGGTGTTACCAGGAATATGTAATTCGAAATCTTCTGCAGGTTACCACTGATTGCAAATGTAGCACCTGAAGTAAAATCAATAATACGCTGTGCAATCTCAAGATCCAGTCCCTCCAGATTAAGGATCACTGTGCGTCCGCTTAACAGAGTCTCTGTGATCTCTCTGGAATCTTCAACAGAAGTTGGTTTAATTACACATACTTCCATATTTACACTGCTTCTTCTTGCAGGCTGACGCATAGGTGTTACTTTATTATTAGAGAATGAAGATTTCTGCTTTACAGGTGCTGTATATTCCTCCTCGTCATTCTCATCAAAATCTTTATCATTGTCTTTTGTGCTTTTATGAAAGAGGCTTCTCTTGGGCTTTTCTTCATAATCATCATCATATTCGTCATCGTCGAAGAATTCATCATCATCGTATTCATCGTCTCCGTCGTCTAACTTCATGATACTTAAGAACTTATCTAATACTCCCATTTTTAATAAATCTCCTATCTTCCGTTTATACTTGATGAGTATAGTCTCGTGCTCCGAAGATTCCGGTACCAACACGGACCATGGTAGCTCCTTCTTCTATGGCTACCTGATAGTCATTTGTCATACCCATAGAAAGAATACTCATAGTAATATTATCAATGTTTTTCTTTGCGATGTCAACAGATAATTTGCGTAAATTGGCAAAAACAGAGCGATTATCCTCAGGATTTTCTACAAATGGAGCAATTGTCATAAGACCTTTTACACGGATATGTGAAAATTTTGATATCTGCTCTACGAATGCAGGAACTTCTTCCGGCATAAGTCCGAACTTACTTTCTTCTTTCGCAACATTCACTTCGATCAGTATATTGGCTGTAACGTTATGTTTTTCTGCTTCTTTATCAATTGTTTCAGCTAATCGGACAGAATCCACAGAATGAATAAGATCTACTTTATCAATAATATATTTGACCTTATTACGCTGCATATGACCGATCATATGCCAGTGGATATCTTTTGGCAGAACTTCATATTTGGAAGCGAGTTCCTGTGCTTTGTTCTCTCCATTGATACGAACACCCAGATCATATGCTTCCTGCAGCATCTCTACAGGTTTTGTTTTGCTTACTGCGATCAACGTAACCTCTTCTCTCTTACGGCCGGCGCGGTCGCATGCAGCCTGGATATTTTCTTCTACTTTTGCAAGATTTTCTTTTAACATAATTTCTAGCTCCTTTTCTCTTAATATCAAATTAAGAAATGACATCACCCTCATGTACGTCTTTTCCTGTCAGTGCAATGTGGTCATAATTGGACAGACCATAATCATTTCCACTTTGTACAATATAGTAATCATCGCTTTCGCATAAAATCTGTACCTGACGGAATACCGCATACCCCCGGTTGATATTATAAACTCCCTTTAATTGCTTTGTTTCTGATAATTGATAAGTATCTGAAGAGCCTGCTTTTTTTAAGGTTGTATTTTTTTCAAAATCATCCGGATCAACATAGACAGAACCGGTCTGTGTATCGCGGTAATAGATATCAACAGCCTGAAATTCTGCATTCTCTTTCCCGGTATCGATCAATACACCGGTACTGTTACTATTTCCGCCCTGGGTAAGATAATCTTCCGGAATTACATAGAAGTCCTTCTTTGTAATCGCTGATTTCGGTATTTTAAGTCCGGACTGATCTTCGAGTATCAGTTCTACGTCAACAAAACGATCCTGGGCATAGCGTACCATCGAAGAATCAAATGCAAGATATCCGAGATAAGACCCTTTTACTTTTTTCATGGAAAATGCAGCGGTCATAGTTTCATTATCTTTTGGAAAACGTACATGGACACTAGAAGAATCTTTCAACTCTTTTGCACACTCTTTGGTTAAAGGAATAACCAAAGTCCAGTCATCATCTTTGATTAATTTGTATACCGGGGTGCCGGATTTAATCCGGGTATTGTTCTTCTGCTCTTTTTTACGATAGCCTTCTTTGCTTAACATATCAGGGGTTACATCATCCGCAGTAGTTTTTTCGAATCCGTCCACATAATAACATATGATACCGTCAGAATCCGCAGAAAACACATGAAGTCCGTCGGTATCTGTATCGGTCAGAGCAGCAAGCTGAGTCTGACGGTTCTGATTTGATTTTCCATCCAGCACACTTGAGATATTACTTTTTAATGTATATACATCTCCGAAACTTTCATCAGAATAATTTTCGCAGAAAGTCTGGGTCTTCTGACGTATATTGTTCTGCTCAACGGAGGTTAATTTCTGACTTTTTCCTGATTTTGATTCAAACTGTAACTTGTGGTCAGAAAGAGAATAAATCTGTGTTTTAGCACCGACTTTACTACCGGCTGAAACAAAGTAATTAACGTATCCATTGTCTTCGGAGCGGATTACTGTTTCATTACGGATGGCAAGACCGGTATAGGAATTGTCTTTGAGAATGGATCCTTCCCGAACCTCATAAACAGAAATATGTTTTTCTGTCAGATACATTAATACAGTTACAACAAGATAAATAAATATAACACCAAAAATGATGATCCCAATATTTAAATGTTTTTTCTTCTGATATACTTTTATATTTGATGATTGCGTGTTTCCAGCCAAATTTCCGGCCTCCTATCTTTATTGCTTTAACATACGTAACGCTGATCCATTTAAATAGTGAAATGCCTTTCCCTGATAACTTTGCCTTTCTGTCATGATTTCAAATAGTTCATCTCTTAACTTCCACCAGCTGGTGTCCCAGTTACAGAATACAGCATCCTTTTCCGGAATACGGCTGAACAGGCGCTCAATTGCAATATCCGGTCTCAGATATTCCAGAAACAGGATGAGGCGGTTCAGGTACTCTTCTTTTTTACATAGAGATATTGTACCATTTTCATACGCTTCGCACAACTTTGTATTCTTAGCAATATAAAGAGAATGTGCCTTTACGATCTGTACCGGAAGTGCAGATAATATTTTTGCCGTTTCAATGCTGTCATCCAGATCATCTCCCGGAAGATTCAGGATTACATGGGTACAGATATCGAAAGAATATTTGTTGATATGCAGGACCGCATCGATAAATTCCGCAAGAGAATGACCTCTTGATATTTGTTTTAAGGTATGATAATTCACTGTTTGAAGTCCGAGTTCGACCGTAATCTGGATTCCGGTTTTTTCCCGGACTGTATGTAATACATCCAGGTAGTCATCCCGTATACAATCCGGACGTGTAGAGACGGCAATTTCAACAATATCAGGAACGCGGGATGCTTCCTCGATATATGAACGGAATATTTCAAGCGGTAAAAATGTATTCGTAAAGTTCTGAAAATACGCAATAAACTTATGCGCATGATAACGTTTTTCAATGTAGTCGCGAGTCCTAAGAAGCTGTTCTGTGACAGATACGGCAGAGTCCATTGCTTCAAATCCGGTTCCCTTTTCTGCACAGAACGAACAGCCGTTTCCGTTAATTCTATTTGGACAGCTGACCGGGAGGTTTACCGGAAGTTTATATACTTTTTCTCCATATCTTTCTTTGAGATATTGTGAATATGGATAATATTTTTCACTTTTATCCATGATAAAAATCCTTTCCGCAATGTATAATCCCACTTTTTCCGGCAATACTATTATCATTCGATAAAAGGAGGATTACTCAGATGAAATGGTTTGATAACACTGCATTGACGCTTGTGATCATCGGTGCACTTAACTGGCTTCTGGTTGGTATATTTAAACTGGACATCGTAGCCGTAATCTTTGGAAATCTCACATGGATTTCCAGAATTATTTATACCATTATCGGTCTATGTGGACTTTATCTCATCAGCCTTTATGGAAGAATCGGAAGTTCATCCTAAAAAAGGGGTATCCGTATTATGGATGCCCCTTCTATATTTTTACATATTATTTTTCAGGAATTGCTTCCACAATTGCTGTCATATCTTTATAAAGCAATGGCTTTGTATCAGCATTCATTACAATAGAGATATATGGATGATTGTTCTCATCCTCTGTAAGAAGAACGAGACAATTCCCGGCCAGCTTGGTTGTTCCTGTTTTTCCGCCGATGACAGTTACATTATCTGGTTTTTCTGCTTCACCGGTAGCATAAAAATTAGTAGGTTCCCAGGTAATACTTCTTACAGCACCACTACTTCCGGTAACCTTTGCGGTATGTGATTTTGATTTGATGATTTTGACAAAATCATCATTTTTAATGCATTCATTAAAAATGAGATAAAGGTCATAAGCAGTTGTATAATGGTCGTCATTATGAAGACCATTAGAATTTACAAAATGTGTGCCTGTTGCCATTAACTTTTTCGCTTCTTTATTCATCATTTTGGCAAATCCATCCATACTTCCGCCCACATATTCTGCAATTGCTGTTGCATTGTCATTTCCGGAATGAAGTAACAGACCATATAATAAATCGGATAATGTAATCTTATCGCCAGCCTGTATTCCGCAAGTTGCTTCGTCAGCAGCAAAGCTGTTCATATCGGCATTCTGAGACACTGTAACAACGTCTGACAGATCAGCGTTTTCCAAAGCAACCAGAGCAGTCATAAGCTTGGTTGTACTTGCCGGATAGATTTTATCAAACATTTGATAGGAAAAGTCAACTTTTTCCCCGTCAACATCAAACAAGGCTGCTGAATGAAGTGTATCTGTTTCGGCAGAGGTAATCCCTTTCAGATTGACATCACCAGATGCAACACACAGATCAGAAGCAAATAAATCACCTGTATACAGATTTTTGTTATAATTTTCGATTTCATAATCTGCTACTACATTCTTTGAACCAAAACCACAACCGGTTGTCACCATTGCCGTCAATGACAGCATAGCTATTAATTTTGAGTATTTACCGATACATTTCACGCCAGTCTAAATCTCCTCTGTCAATTGCTAAGATAATAATTTCTGCTGTTGCAAGATTCGTTGCCAGCGGAATATTATAAGTGTCGCACATACGGATCACATCATTAAGATCCGGGTCGTGAGGTTTTGGATTGGAAGGCTCTCTCAAAAAGATCAGAGCATCAATATCATTCTGCGCAATCTGCGCTCCTAACTGCTGCTTTCCTCCTAAGGGACCGGCCAGATATTTATGAACTTTCAGGTTTGTAACTTCTTCAATTAATCTCCCTGTCGTTCCTGTAGCATAAAGACTGTGTTTGCTTAAAATTCCTCTATATGCGATACAGAAATTTTGCATCAGTGCTTTTTTTGAATCATGTGCTATCAGACCTATATTCATATTATTCACTCCTTACTGGTATTTTTTAGGTTGTAATCCTACGTTCAAGACTAATCCAATTCCAATATATAAACTTACAAGAGATGTCAGTCCATAACTTACAAAAGGTAATGGTACTCCAGTATTAGGTAATATCTTGGTGGCAACACCAATGTTAATAAAACTTTGTATGCCAATCAGTCCCCCAACACCACAGCATATGATTCTTCCTGCAAGGTCTTGCGATCGTATCCCAACTAAAATACATTGTATCACAATTAATAGTAAGAACGCAATAATTATACAACCTCCGACAAAACCTAATTCTTCACCAATGATCGCGAAAATGAAATCTGTCTGTGGTTCAAGAATGAAATTACCGTTTTTTACGGATGTGGTCGTGTTATTATCCAGCCCTTTTCCTGTTAGCTGACCGGAACCAATTGCCATGACAGAGTTTTTCTGCTGGTAAGCTTCATCACTTTCATATTTTTCGGGTTCGATAAAAGCAAGGATACGCTTCTGCTGATAATCCTTTAAAAGCTTCTGGTCAGGCTGAACAACGATACTTAAAAAGATGACTGCGACCGGTATTAATATGACAAGGACGGTACCGATGAATTTATAACTTAGTCCGGCTACATAGATCATAAGACAGATCATAAGAGCGGTACAAATGGTTGTGGACAGGTTTGGCTCAATTAAGATCAATACCAGCGGAATACCTGCGAGGACAGCATATTTCAACAGTGTAAATTTATCATTGATATCTTCTTCGTGTTCCATCAAAAATTTTGCAAAAAATATGATCAGTAATATTTTTGCAAGTTCTGAAGGCTGGAATTGGATAAAGCCTACCTTGATCCAGCGGGTTGCACCATTTACATTCTCACCAAATAATTTTACTGCAGTAAGCATAATGATAGAAAGTATATACAATACCCAATAAAAATTTATGATCCACATATAGTCAATCAGTGACACGATGATCATAGCCGCAAGACCTATCACGACACCAAGAATCTGTTTGTTCTGAAGAGATTCTTTTGCACTGCCTACGACTAAGATACCGAAAATGGATAAAATACCTACAAGTGCAACAATTCCGAATTTGTAATTTTTCCAGTTATATGGTTTTGTAAATCTATGTGATCTCACGTTTCTTCTCCTGCTATTCTTATCACTATCTGTGAACGGTTAATCTCTACTTGAAAATCATCTTCTGTAAGTTCCACGTATTTGGAAAGGGTTTGATATAAGTCCCGGCAGATATGATCATAAACGGAAGGCGTACATTGTACCCGATCCGATACGACCAATGCGCGGAGACGGTTTTTTGCAATGGATACGGAAGAGCTTTTCAACATATTCAGGGCCTCCTAATTCTTCTTGAATACATGTGAGATCCTTGAGAAGAATCCCTTTCCGGTATCAAGATTTATATAAGGAACTTCCAATCCCAGAATACGCTTACAAATATTTAAATATCCTTTTCCTGCCGTTGAATCGAGACCAATTACCGGTTCCCCCTGGTTAGTCCCGATAACAACCTGTTCGTCATCAGGAAGGATTCCGATTAAAGGTACCGAGAGGATTTCGGTGACATCATCAACGGACATCATATCTCCCCGCTTCACCATGTCCATCCGGATGCGGTTGATGATCAGGTCAATCTTACGGATCTGATTCTGTTCCAGAAGTCCAATGATACGGTCAGCATCACGAATGGATGATACTTCCGGAGTTGTAACAACTAATGCACGGTCAGCACCGGCAATGGCATTTTGAAAGCCTTGTTCAATACCGGCCGGACAATCCAAAAGTATGTAGTCAAATTCTTCTTTTAATTCAGAAGTGAGCTTTTTCATCTGTTCCGGTGATACCGCCGACTTGTCTTTTGTCTGGGCGGACGGGAGCAGATATAGATTTTCATATCGGCTGTCACGGATCAATGCCTGTTTCAAGCGGCATCCGCCGGTCACAACATCGACCAGATTATATACGACCAGATTTTCCATGCCCATCACAACATCCAGATTCCGCAGCCCTAGATCAGTATCTATGATCACTACCTTTTTGCCAAGCTTCGATAAACCTGCTCCTACATTTGCAGTTGTAGTCGTCTTTCCAACTCCACCTTTTCCTGATGTAATTACGATAACTTCGCCCATGAATAACTTCCTCCTATAACTGGTTTTACTTTTACTTCTCCTATACGCAGTTTTTTCGACTGCATACGGAGAGCTGCTATGACAGCATCTCTGCGTCCGGAGGCACCTGCGATCACCGTACCGTATATGGTACCGGTTACAATTACATTTCCTTTGGATGCAACGGTAGCACCTTCTTCGATATCACCTATGATCACAATGCTCTGTTCGGACTCAAGAACCTGTCTTCCTCTTAATGTACCCTTATAGAACTGCCCGTCTTTTTCATGGATGGCTTCAAGGCTTTCGTCCAGCATTTTTTTATGGACTTGTTCTGTAACAGTATTTTTCTCAATGATACAAAGTATTTCGATATTGGCAGCTGATTCAATTTCTCTTGTCAGCTGCCGCTCTTCATCTTCTGTGAAAGAACGGCCTTCATATTCCACAGCCATTTTTGCGTGAGCAAAGAACCTGGAAGCAGATTGGAATTTCTTTTTTACGACTTCCAGAAGTTCCTCGAATGAAATGTCTGAATCAAAATAAATAGTGATGCCGTATTTGTTACTCTTGATGAGCACCTGGTCTTTCACATAGAATCATCCTTTCTTTAATCTCCACCATTTGATCCGGTACCAATATCTGATGCAGATCCCGTGATCAATTCGTTTTCCGGTGTGACTTTATAGTAGTACTCCATGACATCATTACCGACTTCAGCTGCAAATGTCGAACTGTAGCCGTTGGCAATACGGATTGCAAATGCAATCTGTGGGCTGTCACTAGGAGCAAATCCTACAAACAGACCGTGGTCTGGATGAGTCTGACTTTGCTGTGCAGTTCCGGTTTTACCGGATAATGCAATACCACTCGAATTTAATTTTGTAAAAATATCTTTATCTTCTGAAGTTATAACTGCTCTCATACCTTCATGGACTGCCTGCCATGTAGAGGCGGACACATCGGTAACTTTATTTTTCACTTCAGGAGTATAGTCTTTGATCGTTTTCCCTTTAGGGCTTGTAACCTTATCTAAAAGACTTAAGTTGTATACGGTTCCATCATTTGCAACTGCTGTGATATATCTTGCAAGCTGACTGGTAGTATAGTTGTTGGTACCCTGTCCGATAGCAGATAATACAGAGTTGTCATCGGATATCTGCGGGGCAGATTCAGGAATTTCCATACCAGAAGTATCTCCAAGACCGAATTCTTCCGCATATTTTTGAAGTTTTGCAATACCACGTTCGCTTGAATAATAATTCTGTGTACTCTTTCCATCTGAGGTATCACTGTCCAGCTTTGAATCACCGACATTATTGAGCCCCAGTCTGTAACCGACTTCATAGAAAAAGTCATTACAAGAATGCTGAATACCCTGTGATACATTCAGGTTACCATGTGATGACGGATAAATCCAGCATTTTGGATTCGGTGTGACTTTCTTATATACTCCGGCACATGGAAGATATGTGTTAACGTCAATGACACCTTCGGTCAGACCGGCAATTGCAGATAATGGTTTGTAAGTGGAACCAGGTGCTGTCTTTTCCTGTGTTGCATTGTTGTAGAATGGACGGGACTGATTGGTAAGCAGTTTGCTGTAGTAATCAGAATCCATGGTATTTGCAAGACGGTTGTTGTCATATCCGGGATAAGAGACGCATGCAAGTACTTCACCGGTGTTCGGATCTGTTGCAACCAATGAACCGGTACAAGGCTCCAGTCCTAACTGTCCGGGTGTAATCTCCAAAGACTGGATTTTACTCCGCATAAAGTCATATGCACCGACATTTCCTGCTTTCAGACCGTTATACTGCTCATCATCCTGATCCAGTATTCCCTGTTCATAGAGCATCATGCATACCTGCCTGCCGGTAATTGTTCCGGATTTTATCATATAGCGGTAGATCAGTTTGTCAAAACTATTGTCTGAATCAACATAATCCAAAATATAATTAATAATTCCCTGATATACTTCACTGGAATCAGAATACTGTTCATTTGATTTTATATAATCTTTCAATAGTGAAGTATCTATCCAGTTCTTTGAAATAGCATAATTCAGATAGTTATATACATTAATAGATTCATCATCTTTCCAGGCTTTATAAGTATCATCTTTGGTATTGATGGATTTTGACATTACTACACCTGTTACGTTTGTCAGCACATCCGATACCAGATAGGTGAGGTACGCCTGTATTTCTTTCGGCTGGTCTTTATATGCTGCTGCATTGGAATCGCTGAATATTTTCGTAAGAGAATTCTTCACTTCTTCTTTTCTTACGGCGAATGCAGATGCAACCTCTTTTTCGGCTTCACCGGCATTTGCATCTGTAAAATGCGTCATATCAAGTACGTCATTGTTGATCATAGCGTTATATACATCACCAATCGGAATGATAACGTCACTTCCGTCGTCAACTTTGTTACGGTCAAAATCCAGATTGTTTTGTATTTTGGCAAGCAGTACGCCCGCAAGTTCCTGTTCCAGAATGTTATAAGCAGCTTTTTGAAGATTGGCATCAATCGTCAGATACAGGTCATTTCCGGCTTTGGGATTTGTGCCCTTTACTGTTTTGATTACTTTTCCGACGTTATTAACATAAAGCTTCTCACTTCCCTTTTTTCCCTGAAGCTGGGAATCCAGTGCCTTTTCAAGACCAGCTTTACCGACGGTGTCTGTTTTGCTGTATCTTTCCTGATCTGCGTCACTTAATGCATCATACTCTTCCTGAGAAATCTGACCGGTATATCCTATGATGTTTGCAAAGCAGTTACTGTCAGCATATTTTCTCAGTGACTCTTCTTCTACATTGATACCGGACAATTTGTCCAGATTTTCCATGATGTCTGCGACTGTTGCATCACTGACATCTTCGGCAATTGTAGTTGAAATGTATTTCTGATAACTGTTCAGCCAGATCTGATAACGGATATTGATCAGTTTTAATACCATGGACTTGTCCATAGATTTTTCATCAATACCGAATTTCTGCTTATTTGTACACAGATAATGAATCAGTTCATCGGCAGTAGTCTCTTTCTGTTTTTTGGAAAGCTTATCAATTGTAGATTTACCGTATACATCAGCGATAAAACGTAATTTCTGCGTTTCATTCTGTGCAACAAATTGATACATATTATTACTGTCCAAAATGATTCCAAAGTTATTGATCACGGTATCGCCATTGGATTCTACCATTTTAATAACAGAAGAAATCGTCTTGTTTAAAACTTTATTCTGCTGTGCAATACTGTCATAAGAACCATTGTCTTCAATTGTGACAGAGTATGCCAGTTCATTATAAGCCAGTAGGTTGCCGTTACGGTCATATATATTACCACGGGTTCCCTGAATCTCTTTTGTTTTCTGAATCTGCAGTTTATAATCGTCAAGGTATTCCTGTCCTTTTACAATCTGAAGATAAAATATCCGCTGTACCAGAATTGCCGATGTAATACAAAAGACAATGATCAGCACGAATATTCGAGATTGTACGAATTCTGCAATGCCGGATTTGATCCGTTCCCATAAACTATACAAATTTACTTGCACTCCTTTGCTCTTCTGCTTCCAGTTTCTTGTTAATGTGTAATATGATCTGATACAGAATCAGTGTGACCAGGATTGTATATACAAGCTCAGGCATAATGATCTGTCTCAGGTATGCTTCAAAAGCAAAATCCCCCCGCAAAAGATACATACAGAAGTATGTAACTAAACCATAGATCAATTCGCTGACTGCGATCAGTGCGATTGGAAGTTTAATGTCATCATCATAAAAAAGTCTTCGGAATGATCCGTTCAGATATCCGATCACTGAGAAAAGTAACGTATAGAATCCAAGTGTATTCCCCCAGAATACATCCGTCAAAAAGCCGGAAAGGAATCCTACGGCAAGCCCCTCTTTCTTTCCACGCATAAATCCGAACGATGAAGTGATGATAATCAGCAGGTTCGGTTTGATGGATGCAAAAGACAATCGGTGGAAGATGGTGCATTCCATTAAAAAGCATATGATGATAATACAAAATGTAATCAACTTTCGTTTCATGAATTACTCTCCCTTTGTATCTGCGGATTCTTGTTTGATCAGGTCGTTTTTCGTTGTGGTAATAACGAGAACCTCCTGCAGTTTAGTGAAATCTACAGCAGGTGTAATATATCCGGACCGGGTCAGGTTATTAGAATCCACTTTCACTTCACTGACGTATCCGACAAAAAGTCCCTGAAGGAACCGATCACTGACATGAGATGTAACAACCTGTTCTCCGACTTCAATCTTATTATCGTTATTGGCAAGTTTTTCAAACCGGATCCTGCCGTTTTCCATCTGTTTCAAGTCTCCTCTGACTACGCAGGTGTCAGAAGTTGAAAGGAGCATTGCACTGATATTACTTTCGTCGTCAATAATGGAACGTACTCTCGCATAATGCGGACCAACCTCCGTTACAATTCCGACCAGTCCGCTTCCGGCGAGGACATTGCAATTCTTTTTAATGCCGTCCTTCTTTCCTTTGTCGATCGTAAAATCACTGAACCAGTTGGAGCCGTTATTGGAAATGACGTGTGCACCTACTTTTTTGTAATCAGAATAATTTTCATCCAGTTTATATAATTCTCTCAGCCTCTCCAGTTCATATTGATCCTGGCGTAGTCGCGTGTTGTCGATCGTAAGGTCGTCTACTTTGGACTGTAATTTTCTATTTTCTTTTTTCATGTCCTGTAGTGTTTCAAAGTTATCGGAAAGATCGCTCATATAGCGTCCAACATATCCGATCCCTTTCTGCATAGGAATGACTGTATAGTTTGCAACGAAACTGATTGGTCCGTTCCCTCCGGTAATACGTTCCACACCCATCAGGATGACGCAGATAACGATTACGATGATCAGCCAGTATTTACTTGGAAGGGAAGATTGATTTTTTGTCTTCATTATCTCATCCACCTATAATTATCTTCTATCATTGAAAATGTCAGTTTTCTTAAGTCTTTCGACATAATAATACGTTTCAGGCCATTGACTGCACAGGTGTCCGGTTCCAGGGCAGTTCTTGACTTGATGCCTACCATCTGTTCGATATAAATTTCAAGGCCGGGCATATTTGCAAGTCCGCCAGTGAGGAAAATACCATTCTCATAGATTGCTTTGCGGACTTCCGGAGGTGTTCTATCAAGAAGGGAATGGATGGCTTTGACGCATTCCAGTAACGGATCTTTCATTGCAGCACGGATCAGCATGATAGAAACCGGCTTCCGCATCGGTACACCTGTGATCAGGTCTCTGCCGGCTACCGATAAGATAGAATCAGAATCTCCGGTAAAGACATTGAAATTCCGTCTCAGTACTTCAGCAGTCTGCCGACCGATCAGGAAGTCGTGACTGTGCTTTACAAGATTGATAATCCCCTGATCAAACGTATGTCCGCCTACTTTTACGAGACGGTTCAGTACCATTCCGCCTCCGGCCAGTACAGACAGTTCGGTAGTTTCACCACCGAAATTCGCGATCATGATTCCTTTTGTATTCTGAATATCCAGATTTAATCCGACTGCATCGGCAATCGAACGTTCTACGATATTTACTTCTTTTGCTTTGGCTGTTGAATGGATCACAAGATCAAAGAACGCCTTCTTTTCTACTTCGGTAACGTCTGTTGGAACAGCAATTACATATTCAGAACCACGGGAAAACTGTCTTCCTCTTTTTAATAAGTTCTGAAGAAGAAACTGCATGTCGTTAAATCTGGAAATAACGCCCTCTTTCATCGGAAATGTGATCTCGATGTTTGAGGGAGCTTTCCCATACATACTAAATGCATCATCACCAACCGCAAAAATATCACGGTCACGATTGTCTTTAAATGCGATCACGTTCTTCTCTTTCCAGATTGTGTCTTTTTTCTTATCATAGACCTTGATGTCATAAGACCCAAGATCCAGTCCGTATACATTTCTTGCCATCTGACAGAATCCTTTCTATCTTGGTTGCAGAATTTTACAGCATTCCCTCTTCACGAAAACTTATATAACAATTATTGCCAATTATAATATGGTCTAACAGCTCAATTCCAATTAATGCACCTGCATCCTGAATCCTTTTTGTTGTCAGCATATCTTCCCGGCTTGGAGACGGATCTCCGCTTGGATGATTGTGTAAGATGATAATGGATACTGCATTTTTCTGCAATGCTTCTATAAAAAGCTCTCTTGGCGTGACCAGGGATGCATTCACAGTCCCTTTGGAAATGGTAGTTTCGCCAAGCAGCTTTGCCTTCGAGTTTAACATTAATAATTTCATATGTTCCTGTTTCTCATGTCTTAAATCTTCCATATAATATTGCGCAATCGTTTTTGGATCGGTAAAACATACTGTATCCTGATAAGACGCTTTTGCAAGCCTTTTTGCAAGTTCAGATATACATGATATCTGAATTGCTTTTACGTTGCCAATCCCTTTGATCTGCTTCAGACGTTCAGCGTTAAACTGATGAATTCCGAGAATGCCGATTCCGCCGGCATGATAAAGAATTCTTCCTGCAAGTTCCAATGCATTTTCACCGCGGGTACCGGTTCGTAACAGCACTGCCAGCAATTCAACGTCACTTAAATGTTCGGCTCCGAGACGGGAACACTTTTCATATGGTCGCTCGTCTCTCGGCATTTCTCTTATGGTATTTGATTGATTCATATTATTCTTTAGATTCGCACGACATTTTTACAGACTCAGTCAAAAGACAGATTCTGTAAATTATAAGAAACGATATATGATAATGGAAAGAATCACGCCAATGATACTTGCCATGGTTATCTTTATCGATAGACCAAATGTTATGACCATTACTCCGAGATTCAGAACGATCGGATCGTCTATCCCGAAAGATTGTCCATAGCCCAGCCAGGATAAAGCTGGCACCCCTTTTGCCAGTTCACCAATAAAGCCACCAAGAACTACTCCTGCCAGCAGAAGCAGAAATAAAGCCCAGGCGTTTTTACTTCCTGCACCTTTCATATGTACTCCTCCTCGTTTTTCCTATCTAAAAAACTCAATACATTTTATCACATTTCAGAAAAAGTGTATAGGTTTATGATATTAAAAAATTCTTAAACTTCTTTTCATTTTTTTACATAAAATGATCAGATTAGATAAAAAATTAAGATTCGATCTTGAACGGATGATAAACGGAAGCAATCATTTCGGCTGCTTTGATTCCGTCCATAGCCGCAGAGGTAATCCCGCCTGCATAGCCTGCGCCTTCGCCGCAAGGATAGATCCCGCGGATTTCGCTCTGAAGGGATTGGTCTCTTATAAGTCGTACAGGCGAAGAAGTCCGGCTTTCTACTCCCGAGATGACGGCATCGCACCGCGCATATCCGGGAAGCTTGTGGTCAAAGATCTGAATTCCTTCTGTCAGCGACTCTGCAATGAATTCCGGAAAAATATTTCTGACGTTTGCAAGCTGATACATACCTTTTATATGCGGAGTGACTCTACCCAGCTGCACGGAAGGTCTGTTTTCACAGAAATCCCCAAATAACTGTACCGGAACTTTGCCGTTTCCCTCGAGATATGCCGCTTCTTCAAGCTTTCTCTGGAATTCGACACCAGCGAGCGGATGATCACTTTCAAAATCATCGGGTGAAACAGTAACGATCACTGCAGTATTGGCATTCTGGCTATCCCGGCGGCTGTAACTCATTCCGTTAACGGCAAGCCGGTGTTCTTCGGAAGAAGCATTTACGACATATCCGCCCGGACACATACAGAAGGTATATACGCCTCTTCCATTATCGAGGTTAGCGGTCAGTTTATACGGTGCTGCCGGAAGAAAGGAAGGATAATTCTTACCGTATTGATCCTGATTGATCATTTCCTGAGGATGTTCGATTCGTACACCAACAGCAAATGCCTTCGGCTGCATTGGAAGGCCGTGCTGATATAACATGGAAAAAGTATCCCGTGCACTGTGACCAATGGCAAAAACTGCAAGATCTGTATCGAGCAGATATGTTTCCTTCTTTTGCGAATCGTAGATTTTAAGTTTGCGGAGAATCTTTTGACCGTTGTCGGAATGTGTCTGAATATCAGTGACTTGTGAGTGAAACCGTACTTCTCCACCATGAGCACAGATATATTTCCGCATTTCTTTTACAACTGCAGAGAGCACATCGGTACCGATATGAGGTTTGCTCTCGTAGGTGATGGATTCCGGAGCACCGTGTTCGGCAAAGATACGTAGTACTTCATGGTTGCGTCCGAATTTATCTTTTACCAGAGTGTTCAGTTTTCCGTCAGAAAATGTTCCGGCGCCACCCTCACCGAACTGAACATTTGATGAAAGATTCAGCCGCCCGTTTTCCCAGAATGCTTCCACATCTTTTGTACGCTGATCTACATCAGCTCCGCGTTCCAGAAGAATTGGCTGATATCCGTGCGTAGCGAGCATATAACCACAGAACAGTCCGGCAGGACCTGTTCCGATAATGACCGGCCGGTGTGTTAGTTCCTTTGTCCCTTTTACTTCGAAATGGTAGCTGTCCGGCTTAACCTGGAACTGTATCTGATTATTTTTGACCGTTTTCTTAACTTTTGCTTCATCTCTTACCTGGACATCTACAGAATAGACATAGTAAAGAACAGGCTTTTTTCTGGCATCGATCGACTGTTTGCGGATTTGAAAGCCCTGAAGTTCCTCTTTTTTTATGCAAAGTGTTTTTAAAATCTTGCGTTCAAAATCGTCTGATGTATGTTCAATATTCAGTTTCATCTGGTTGATCCGAATCATATGTTTTTACTCCTTTACAGTTTGTCATCTATCTGATGATATATCGTTTGCAGCAGCAGTTCCGGCAAGATAACCGGTCGCCCAGGCCCATTGCAGATTGTACCCTCCGCAGATGCCGTCCACATCCAGCAATTCCCCGGCAAGATAAAGGTGCCGGACATAACGGGATTCCATAGTGTCGGGAGTGATTTCTTCTGTTGAGATTCCTCCGGCACAGACTTGTGCATTATCAAAACCATTAGTGGTATCAATTGTTACTACGTTATTCTTAACTACCTGAACAAGACTTTTTATCTGTGTATCCGACAGATCACCTGTCAGTGTATGCATCCGGATGCGTGCCTGTTCTAAAAATCTTGGGATCAGCTTCTGGTGAAAGATTCCAAGAAGATAATCTGCGCAGGTCATCTGCTCTCTTCCATTTCTACGTTTCAGCAAGAACTCAAAAAATGCCTCTTCCGTAAAAGCGGGCAGGAAATCAATGCTCACTTTTGCATCCTGTTTTAAATACAGAGATTTGGCAATATAGCGGCTGATCTGGAAAACCGGTATTCCGGAAATGCCGTAAGCCGTAAGCTGTAATTCCCCGTGATCGGAAGCTGCCGGTTGTCCATGGCATACTGCAGTTACGACAGCATCCGTACGGACCCCTGCGGCTTTGGCAAACGGATGATTCTTTACTTTTAATTGAACCAGAGCAGGTACGACCGGAACCATCGTATGTCCGAGCTCCTTTGCAAGTGCATAACCACTTCCGTCGGATCCGAGCCTGGAATTCGCTTTTCCGCCGCAGGCAAGGATTACGGCATCTGCCTTTTGCTTCTGATGATCCGTCTGTACTGTAAAACCATGAGATGTCGGAACAATACCCGTTACCGTTACGTCAGTGGTGATTTTCACATGCAGACGATCCAGTTCTGATTTCAACAAATCAAGAACGGTGGAAGCCTGGTCGGAATAAGGATAGACGTAATTTCCTCTTGCCTTTGTCAGAAGCCCAAGAGATGTGAAAAACGCAATGGTGTCTTCATAGCCGAATTTCTGTAATACTTCTTCTACAACGGAAAGATTGTCGCTGTGGAAATAAGAGGCGTTCATATCTTTGTTTGTCAGGTTGCATCTCCCGTTTCCGGTTGCAAGGATTTTTTTGCCTGCGCTGTCTTTCTTTTCGTATATCAGGATCTGTGCCTGCGGGTTCGTCCTTGCGGCTGCAATTGCCGCCACAAGACCGGAAGCACCGCCGCCAATGATTGCTATTTTCTTCATATCTATTCTTCCAAATATTGCAATGATTATATATATTGAGGGTTACAAAGTTACAATTCCGGCACGTACCAGATACTCTAATGACATCAGTATTCCAAGCTTGGCATGCGGCCAGGTGAGACCTCCCTGAAAATATACGGCATACGGCGGTTTGATCGGTCCGTCTGCGCTCAATTCGATGGATGATCCCTGAACGAAAGCACCTGCTGCCATGATAACGTCAGAATCATATCCCGGCATCGGCCATGGTTCCGGAGTTACATAGGAATCGACCGGTGCTGCTGCCTGAATTCCTTTGCAGAACTCAATGACGCCTTCCGGAATTCCAAATTCTACAGCCTGAATGATATCGTGTCTGCTTTCTGTGCTGTTTGGAATAACAGGGAACCCCAGTTTTTCATAAATATTAGCTGCAAAGATCGCACCTTTTAGTGCAGCTGCTGCCACTGTCGGGGCAAGGAATAATCCCTGGTAAAAATCTTTCATGATACCAAGAGATGCACCAACCTCTCTTCCGAGGCCCGGGGAAGTCAGTCGGTATCCGCATGCATCGATCAGATCTTCGCGACCCGCGATATACCCGCCGATCGGGGCAAGTCCCCCGCCGGGGTTCTTGATCAGTGAGCCGACTGTCATATCTGCACCGACATCACTTGGTTCGATCGTTTCGACAAACTCACCGTAACAGTTGTCCACCATACAGATCAGATCCGGTTTGAGCCGTTTGACAAATGCGATCAGCTCGCCGATCTGCTCAACCGAAAAGCTCGGTCGTGTCTGATAGCCTTTGGAACGCTGGATTGCAACCATCTTTGTTTTCTCGTTGATTGCTTTTTCGATATTTTCGTAATCAAAGGTTCCGTCTTCCAGAAGATCTACCTGAGAGTAAGTAATGCCATATTCTGCAAGAGATCCATTTGACGGGCGGATACCGATGACTTCTTCCAACGTATCATATGGTTTTCCGGCAGGTGCCAGAAGCTCATCACCCGGTCTTAGGTTTGCTGCAAGAGCCAGTGCCAGTGCATGTGTTCCGCAAGTGATCTGCGGACGTACCAGAGCGCTTTCGGTATGGAAAATAGACGCATATACTTTTTCGAGGGTATCTCTTCCCTGGTCATCATAACCATAACCGCTGGCATAGTTAAAACATCCTGCGCTGACGCGGTTATCCTGCATTGCTTTTACTACTTTTAACTGATTGTATTCGGCAATCTCATCAATTTTTTCAAAACGTTTTTTCAGGTCTTTTTCTATTGTATTTCCGAACGAAAGGACTGTTTCACGGATGCCCATTTCGCTATAAATTGTGTTGATCGGTGTCATAATCTATATTTATCCTTCTTTCTGATTTTTTATTTTGATTTGTCGTAAATATTTTGAGAAAATCACCGGACTTCCAGCAGCTTGAAACGCAGGGATTCACACATAGCATCAAATGTTGGATTAATGGATGGAATCTGTTTCAGAACCGTTTCTGCTTCACGGTACCTTCCCATGTCATATAAAAGAGAAGCTTTATTAAGATCAAACATTGCCTGCTCGCCTTCGTACCGGATCATGGATTCCAGGCCGAGCAGTTCGCGGTAAGCAAAAGCAGTGTCCTGATTACGTGAATATATTTCCATCAGTTCATTCATTTTTTTCAAAAATTTGGATTTTCCTCTTAACTTTTTCTTCAGCATATTCTTCCCTCCAGATGCGAGAGCATTGCCTTTAGGATCCTGTCTTCATCATAATCATACACTTCTTTCTGAATCCACGTCACCTGACGTTCGCGCCGGAACCAGGTGAGCTGCCGTTTGGCAAAATGCCGGGTGTCACGTTTGATGGTATAGACAGCTGTGTCCAGATCACATTCCCCGTCAAGATATGCCAGGATTTCTTTATAACCGAGTCCCTGCATGGAAACCATCTCTTTCGTACAGCCAAGTTCTTTCAAATGTTTTACTTCGTCAACGAGTCCCTCTTCTATCATCTGGTCTACACGTCTGTCAATTCTTGCATACAGCTGCTCTCTTGGCGCATTCAGAACAAAATAGACGAATTCATACGGGGATTCTTTCCGACGTTCCTCTTCGTTGTGTTCTGACATTTTCTGCCCGGTCTGACGGTAATATTCCAGCGCACGGATCACTCGTTTCACATTATTGGCGTGAATATCTTCTGCGGATTTCGGATCAACTTTCCGCAGCATATTATGCAGGTATGCTGCCCCCTTTTCCTTTGCAAGATTTTCCAGCTCTGCCCGGTAAGTGTCATCCTGGGCGGTACCGGTGAAATCAATATCGTACAGTAATGCCTGGATATAGAATCCTGTTCCGCCGACAACGATTGGAATATGTCCGTTGGCATAAATCTGCTCCATTGCATTTTTAGCCATCTGTTGAAATCGGACGACATGGAATTCATCCCATGGTTTCAAATCATCTATCAGATAATGAGGAACACCCTGCATCTCTTCCGGGCGTATTTTGGCAGAACCAATATCCATGTACTCGTATACTTGCATGGAATCGGCAGAAATAATCTCCCCGCCAATCGCTTTTGCTAGTCCGATCGAAGCTTTTGTCTTCCCGACGGCCGTAGGCCCTGTTAGTACTACTAGTGGTTTCTTCTTCATTTTATACGATCCTCTTGAATTTCTTTTCTAATTCTCTCTTTGTCATTGCGATAATGGTTGGTCTTCCATGCGGGCAATGATAGGGGTTGTCCAATGATAACAGTTCACCGATCAACGCATCAACTTCCTGCACGGATAATTTCATATTTCCTTTTACGGCAGCCTTGCATGACATCGAAGCAATCTTTTCATCAATGAGATCTGGAGACTGATTGCGGGCAATCTCATCCGAAAGGCTGTCAAGCATTTGGATCAGCAGTTCTTTTTTCGCAATACTGAACAGATTATCCGGAACAGCACGAACTGCATAAGAGTCCTGTCCGAACTCTTCAATCTCGAACCCTATCCTTGTAAACCGGTCCATATAAGTGTTCAGCAATTCTGCTTCCCGCATACTTAAATTCAATACAATCGGCGGACTGATCATCTGCGAGGTGAATTCCCTGGTTTGCATAGATTTCAGAGTTTTTTCATACAGAACCCGTTCATGCGCTGCATGCTGATCGATAATATACAGACTGTTATCGTATTCTACCAGCCAGTAGGTTTCGAATACCTGACCGACTACTTTATATTTCTGCATGGCCTCTCTGGTAAGCAGATGATCTTCGAAAAGTTCCATTTGTTTTGGTGGTTCTGACGCAGTTGTCTGTGTTGATATTTGCGGTCTGACGGCAGTATTCTGCATGTAAGGTGTTTTTTCTTCTGCAATAGTTTGTATCGTATTTACCGGTTGTTTTGTTACAGCCTCTTCTTTTTTCTTCTTTTCTTCATGCTCAGCCAGTACCCGTTCTTTCATTTTGGACATGAAGTATTCCAGATTATGTTCCGGAGCAGATCGGACGGCAGGCTTTGGTTCCGGAGCAGATCGGACGACTGTCTTTGGTTCCGGTGTAGACTGGACGGCAGGCTTTGGTTCCGGTGTAGACTGGATGGCAGGCTTTGGTTCCGGCATCTCTACATGCGGAATCAGTTCTTTTTCGTGAAGTCCCTGATCAACTGCCGAATAGATAGCGTTATAGACTTCCTGTTGATTGTTAAAGCGTAGTTCCATCTTCGTCGGATGTACATTGACATCTACATGTTCTCCGTCAATCTCTATATGCAGTACCACAAACGGATATTTATGCTGCATGGTAAAATCCTTATATGCATCCTCGATGGCTCTGGAAATGATACTGTTTCTGGCATACCGGCCATTCACATAATAATTTTCAAAATTCCGGTTTCCTCTGGAGATGATTGGTTTTCCTAAAAATCCGGTGATTTTAAGTCCCGGTGTATCATATTCTGCTTGCAGAAGATTTGAAGCAATTTCGCGTCCGTAAATGTGATAGATGACATCTTTCAACTTTCCGTTACCGGATGTATGTAATTTGGATTGTCCGTTATTAATAAATTGAAACGAAATGTGTGGATGAGAAAGTGCAAGTCGCGTCATCAGGTCTCCGACATGGCTCGCTTCGGTCATCGGTGTTTTCAAAAACTTCCTTCGGGCAGGTGTGTTATAAAACAACTGCCGTATGATAAAGGTTGTTCCATCCGGTGCACCGGTATCTTCCAGAGTTTCTTCTTTGCCGCCTGCAATACGGTATAACGTGCCAAATGTCTGATCTTTTGTTTTTGTGATCAGTTCTACCTGTGCAACTGCCGAGATACTGGAAAGTGCCTCTCCGCGGAATCCCAGTGAACCGATGTGAAGCAGATCATCGACAGAACGGATCTTACTCGTTGAGTGCCGCAAAAACGCAGAGCGTACATCTTCCCGGTCTATTCCGCAGCCATTGTCTGTAATACGCATGAACGAGATCCCGCCATCCTTAATCTCTACGACAACTGCTGTAGCACCGGCATCAATGGCATTTTCCACCAGCTCTTTTACAACAGAAGCCGGTCGTTCGATCACTTCTCCTGCTGCAATCTTATCAATTGTAATCGGGTCTAACACCTGAATTTTACTCATCGTTTACCACCTGTTTTTTAGTTTGTTCTGAAGTTGATATAATGTATTCAATGCATCGATCGGAGTCAGATTGGCAAGATCCAGTTCTTTGATCTCCTTGATGACATCATCATCTTTTACAGTATCAAAAAGTGACATCTGGGCAAGATCTACCTCATCAAAATGCTTTGCCTTTGGTTTGGATGTTTCCTGCCCCTGCACTTCGATCTCTTTGATCTTACCGGTTACATCTGCCTGTACCAGTTCTTCTACGATCTCTTTTGCCCTGTCTGTAACTGACTGCGGAACACCTGCAAGCCTTGCAACCTGGATTCCGTAACTTTTATCCGCACCGCCCTTGACAATCTTACGCAGGAAGATGATATCGTCACCTTTTTCCTTTACGGCAATACAGTAATTGTTAACATTTTCAATTTTTCCTTCCAGTTCAGTCAGCTCATGATAATGTGTTGCAAATAAAGTTTTTGCTCCTAACAATTTGCTGTTACTGATATATTCAATCACTGCCCAGGCAATACTCAAACCGTCAAAGGTACTGGTACCGCGCCCAATCTCATCAAGGATCAGAAGGCTCTTATTCGTCGCATTTCGGAGAATATTGGCCACTTCTGTCATCTCCACCATGAAGGTACTCTGTCCGCTTGCAAGGTCATCTGAAGCACCTACACGGGTAAAGATACGGTCAACCACACCGATATTTGCCGAAGAAGCAGGGACAAACGAACCGATCTGTGCCATCAGGACAATCAGGGCTGTCTGTCTCATGTATGTTGATTTACCGGCCATATTCGGACCCGTAATAATGGAAATCCGTTCCTTTTTGTCATTCAGATATGTATCGTTACAGATGAACATGTCATTGGAGATCATCTTTTCGACTACCGGATGACGGCCGTCTTTGATATCAATGAGTCCTTTGTCATTCATCTTTGGTCTGACATAATTATTTTGTTCTGCAACCAGTGCAAGAGAGGCAAATGCGTCTAATTTTGCAATGGCTTTAGCCGTCTTCTGGATGCGGACAACTTCTTTTCCGATAGTATCTCTGACTTCGGAATAAAGCTGGTATTCAAGAGCATACAACTTATCTTCTGCACCAAGAATCGTATCTTCCAGCTCTTTTAATTCCGGTATGATATAGCGCTCTGCATTGGCAAGCGTCTGTTTTCTTGTATAATAATCCGGCACCAGATTTTTGAATGAATTGGTAACTTCCAGATAATAGCCGAATACTTTGTTATATTTAATACGCAGGTTCTTGATACCGGTCTTTTCACGTTCTTCTGTTTCCAGCTTTGCCAGCCAGTCTTTCCCGTCAGATTTGGCGTTGCGGAGTTTGTCCACTTCTGCATTGTAACCGTCTTTGATAATGCCGCCTTCTTTCATGGCGATCGGCGGATCTTCTTTGATGGAATCACTGACCAGCTTGCACAGATCTCCGAGCGTATCCAGTTCTTCATTCAATTCCTTTAAAAGAGGTGTCTGCATATCATTCAAGATATATTTTATATGCGGAAGCATTGCAAGAGAACTTTGGAATGCGATCAGATCTCTTGGATTCGCAGACTGATATGTGATCCTGCACACAAGCCGTTCCAGATCATAGACCGGTGAAAGGTATTCACGGATCTCCTCTCTGGAAATTGCATTTTTCACTAATTCATCTACAGCATCCAGTCGTTTTTCAATAGCGCTCTTGTCAATCAACGGCTGTTCAATATATTTGCGCAGGGTTCTTGCACCCATGGCAGTCTTCGTCTTATCCAGCACCCACAGAAGGGAACCTCTTTTCTGTTTGTCACGCAGTGTTTCACACAGCTCCAGATTTCGTCTGGTTGAGCTGTCCAAAAGCATATATTTTCCGGAAGCATAGATTGTCAGGTGGGAAATGTGTGATAAATCTCGTTTTTGTGTCTCCACCAAATACTGCATGAGTGCACCGGCTGCAATTACACCGCAGTCATAATCGGTAAGTCCCAGTCCTTCAATCGTACCGGCATGGAAATGTTCTTTCAAAACACGTTCACAGACTGCATCGTCGAAATACCATGAATCCAGAGAATATACGGTAATTCCAAGCTTTTCTTTTAACAATTCAAAATCCATACCGCTCATATAAAAGGCTTCATTACAGATCAGCTCTGACGGCATGAACTTATAGATCTCGTCAAACAATTTCTCAGAATTTTCAATCTCGGTTACCATGTACTCGCCGGTTGATACATCGGCGACAGATACGCCGTAATGATCCGATGCGTAAGCGATACACATGATATAATTATTCTTTGTTTCATCCAGTGCCTGCGTGTCCAGGTTGGTTCCGGGAGTTACGATTCTTACAACATCCCTTTTTACAATTCCTTTTGCAGCAGCCGGATCTTCCAACTGTTCACAGATGGCCACTTTATAACCTTTGGATACCAGTCTGTTCAGATATCCGTCCACTGCGTGATACGGGACACCGCACATTGGTGCGCGTTCTTTCAGTCCGCAGTTCTTTCCGGTTAATGTAATCTCCAGTTCTTTGGATGCAGTCAACGCATCGTCAAAGAACATTTCATAAAAGTCTCCCAATCTATAAAAGAGGATGCAGTCCGGATATTCTTTTTTCGTCTGCATATATTGCTGCATCATTGGTGTTAATTCTGCCACTTTTTTTACTCCTCTGATCATTTAAATTTTACATTTCATTATAGCATTTATATTTTGAATTTAAAAGGATAGATTTTTTCAAAAACTGAGGCTTTTCTTCATCATACAGAAGATAAAGAATATTGGCGCTCAGATAGATCCCTGCTGCGCAGAGACATGTAAATAGCATGGTGTACGGCAGACATATCTGACCAAACAACTGAAATGGCATACAGCTGTAATCCCATACATGAAGTGCAAACCATTTATTTACGATAATACCTGTAATGAATTCTGCTGCTGTTACAAAGATGCTGCAGCGGAATACCTGCAGAAGAAAATCATCCTGCCAGTGTACCTGCTGTCCCTGATAGGAGAAAAACATCATACAGATCCCGCCCAGCACGAACATGGACCAGTGGGAAAAACCACGGAAAAGAATTTCCAGCGTATAATAGATCCAGCCACCGATCCCCCACAAAAATAAATACTCACTGATTTTTTTCATACAAAAACGCCCTCACTATCTTGTTGATATTACATAGTTTGAGCGTTTTCATGGTTAATTATAATACATTTATTCTGCCAGTTCTCCCAGATAATAGAAACCTTTGCATTCCGTCAGTCTGACATCGGCAAGCCGTCCAATCATTCCCTTATCACCTTTGATGTGTACCAGCAGATTATTACTTAAACGTCCTGTTACCATGGATGGGTCGTGTTCACTTACCGATTCGATCAGAGCGGTCTGAATGGTTCCTTCATGTACAGCGCATACTTCTGCCGCAATCGTATGTACTTCTTTCAGCAGTCGGTCAAAACGGTTTTTGACCACATCTTCCGGTACCTGGTCTTCCATCACGGCGGCAGGTGTTCCGGTACGTTTTGAATAGATGAAAGTGAATACGCTGTCATAACGCACTTTTCTTACAATATCCATAGTTTCTTCGAAGTCTTCTTCTGTCTCTCCCGGGAAACCAACGATGATATCAGTTGTAAGAGACACATCCGGAACATTCTTGCGGATTTTTTCTACCAGTTCCAGATACTGCTCTTTTGTATAATGACGATTCATCTTCTTTAAGATACGGCTGCTTCCGGACTGTACCGGCAGATGCAGGTGTTTGCAGATCTTTTTGGATCTTCCCATAACTTCAATGAGTTCATCAGATAAATCCTTTGGATGAGACGTCATAAAACGGATACGCTCCAATCCTTCGATCTGCTCGATCTTCTCCAAAAGCCGGGCAAACGTAATCGGATTTTCCAGATTCTTTCCGTATGAATTGACGTTCTGACCAAGCAGCATGACTTCAACCACACCATCTGCAACCAGCTGGCGGATTTCCGATATGATTGCCTCCGGGTCACGGCTTCTTTCTCTTCCACGTACATATGGGACGATACAGTAACTGCAGAAATTATTGCATCCGAACATGATATTTACTCCGGATTTAAAGGAATATTTGCGGTCATTCGGAAGGTTTTCAACAATCTTGTCGGTATCTTTCCAGATATCGATCACCATACGTTGTGATTCAAACCGTGTCACGATCAGTTCGGCAAATTTGAAAATATTATGTGTTCCGAAGATAATATCCACATAGCGGTAACTTGTTTTCAGCTTTTCTACAACCTCCGGTTCCTGCATCATACAGCCGCAGAGACCGATCATCATATGCGGATTTTTCTTCTTTCTTGGTTTTAACTGTCCGAGACGTCCGTAGACACGCATGTTGGCGTTCTCTCTTACCGTACAGGTGTTGAAAATGATAAAGTCAGCCTCATCTTCAGGCGCTTCTACATAACCGATCTTTTCTAGGATTCCACAGAGTTTTTCGGAATCACGGGCGTTCATCTGACAACCGAATGTTGTGACACAGAATGTCAGCGGACGTCCCAGTTCTTCGGATTCGCGCTGTACATAAGCTTTTGCTTTTTCGATAAAATAATACTGACGGGCAGTATCATCCGCAGGCGGTTCTTTTGTAATATCTATATCGTAATTCATAGTATTAAGCATTCTCTTTGCTCCTTTGTATTATTCATTATTAGTCTTTCACAGAAAGTGAAGACAACAGCTTTTTGCAGGATGTATGGCAATCTAGACAAATTGCTGTATGTCTGAATCATATGCATAATCAATCAACTTCAAAGCACTTATAATTTCTTCTTTATTGACATTCATATCGTCACATAAAGCATCCAGGCTGTGATAATAGTCTCTTAGTTTTGTATTGACCACACTGAGTAACAGCATGGGATCTCTGGGTAATCCGTTTGCCATTCTGGCTCACTCCTTTAAGTATTATATTTTTTCATATCTTAATCAGAAATTACAAAAAACATTCACCTGATTCCAATGGATAGATATGCTTTTCTGTAATAACTTTTTCCGGTTTTATATCATGTTCCTCAAAAGGTAGTTCTCTGTACATCTGCAATTCAAAAGCAACTGCAATCGTATGCAGATCCGGATGTGTTTTCAGATATTTGTCATAAAAACCGCCGCCATATCCGATTCGGTGACATTCTTCGTCAAAAGCGACACCCGGCATGATCAGAAGTCCGTCATATCCGTCGGCTTTGTATTCACCTGTCGGTTCCAGAATTCCATATGCACCAGGCTGCAGATCCTCTTTTTGTTCTACCAGATAAAAATTCATCTCGCTGCCCTCGACTCTTGGAAACCATACACTTTTACCCAGTTTCCAGGCTTCCTCCATGATTGCCAAGGTTCCGGTTTCGCCATTGTAATTCGCATAACAGTAGATGTCAGTCGCTTCTAAAAACAGTGGATGATTAATCACTGTTTCCGTGATAGTATTGGTGGCCTGTTGCCACACAAGCGGATCCATCTCTTTTCTGAGACGGATGATCTTATGTCTAATTTCCTTTTTTGTTTCCAAATTTCTCACCCAAATTCGTAATACTTCCGTCTTTTTCCTTTATAGAAATGTTGTTTAGCTGTCCGCGCAGATTTCTTTTGAAAGAATCAATGTATTCTTTTCTCAATATCTGCTGTTCTTTTAATTCCTCCGGTGTCAGACCTTCGGCTTTAGACTTGTGATATAATTCATTGATTCTTGCTACTTTCTTATCATCCATTATCTTTTGTCCTTCCTTAATATACTCAGATTTAACTCGAATAATTCTCGAGAAATCCGTATAGGGCTGCTGATGTCTCAACGTATTTTCCATTATGGATCTCCTGCTGCAGTGTCTCAGGAAGACCATCCAGTGGAATATCTGTGTATTCATATACCGTTTTTTTATCATTCAGATATACGACTACATAGCCATTCAGAGATTTCAGATAGTAACAGTCTTCTTTTAAAGCCTGTCCATCTGCGGCAATAGAAAGATCTTGTGTTTTTTGCTTCTCCGCTGTTTTCTCTGCCTGAATTTCACGTTTTCCCCTGTTTAAGCTAAGCTGATAAGCACAGGTGATTCCGAATACGATGAGGATCAGAAACAGTAAAAAGCCAATACCATACTTGTTTTTCATAATGAAGACTCCTTTTTTGAGTACAGTATTCGCTCAACTCACCCTATTTATACAATTTTCTTCAATGTTCTTTCAATTAAAAGGCCTTCCCGTTCCGGATAGTCATACTTTTCGCTTTCTCTGATACAGGCACAAACAAACGCATGCGAAGCCTGTACACTTTCCAAAAGGGAATTTCCCTGCAGAAGCTTTGCCAGGAACATTCCGTCAAATGCGTCTCCGGCTCCATGAAATTCTTTCAGGTTTTCACCATTTCCGATATAAAGAAATGCATTGTCTTCGTATAACACGATACCCTTTTTACAGTCGTCTTTTGGAACGCTGGTAATGATCATGTTTTTTGCTCCCAATTCACGGAGGATTTCACACAAATGCAGTACATTTCTGTGATTGCCTGTGAGCTGATATTCTTTTCCGGCGAGCAGATACATTTCTGTCAGATTTGGCAGAATTATGTCTGCATACGGAAGGATTTTCCGCATTGCAGCACCATAAGATTCGTCAAAATTTGTATAATAAACTCCGTGATCACCCATGATAGGATCTAAAATAACCTTTGTGTCCGGAAATTGACTAATGAAATAGATGACGGCATCAATTACATCAGCTTTTCCAAGGTATCCGACAAAAATAGCATCAAATGTAATATGTTCTTTCTTGTAATGATCTGCACATGCACGTATATAGTCTCCGGGTACATGGCAGACCGCCGGAGTGCTATAGCCACCGGTATGTGTTGATAACAGTACTGTCGGTACCGGACATACCTCGATTCCCATCATGCTTAAGATCGGTGTCATATTCATCATGGCTGCTTTGCCGACACCGCAGATATCGTGTAACAGAGCAATTTTTTTTACTGGTCTCATACTTACTTGTATTCCCCTCTTATCAAATGTAGTCTCCGGCATATTGTCACAAGGGCTGCTCCTTTTGGCATGCCAAGTAATTCTTCTTCCGTAATCCCGCCAAGTGCAACGATAGATACTCCATATGCTGCAACTGCTGCCAGAAGTGCAATGATTGTTGCGATATACGGACCGGCGAATAATTCGAAGATCAGATGAATCACAATTGCGATCACACCCATGATCAGGGAAGCAAGTGTCGGGATTAAGAATGTTTTCTTTTTCTCCTGAACATAACCGATTCTGTCACGAAGTGCTTTCGCGTTCAGTATGCAGATTGCTCCGGAGAATATGATCTTACTTAATACAACCGCATAAATGTTCCATTTTAATACTACCAGCATCAGGAATAATGTCACGATATGGATCACCAGTGAAATTGCCGCATTTTTTACCGGTGTCATCATATCATCCAGTCCCTGTAATACAGAGTTGGTCACTGTTGACAGACAGAAAAAGACAACTGAAAGCGCCCCCATCTGAAGCATCCGTGCTGCTGTAGTATTATCCTGTGTAAAATATAATAAATTCAGGATCGGTTTTGCAAGTGTGATAAATCCAACTGCACATGGGATTGCGATCAACATGTTGAAACGGCTTACGGTATTAATCTTGTTATGTACCTGCTTACGGTTACCGGTCTGTACAGTGGCAACCAGACTCGGCACCAGTGAGGCGGCAAGTGCACTTGAGATAGAGAGCGGCACATTGATCATTGTACTGTACTGTCCCTGAAAGATTCCAAGAAGACTTGCGTATTCTTTTTTGCTGAATCCCTGGGCAGCCATGACATTGTTAAAAAGTGCAGTATCTACAAAATCACTGATATTATATACCGTTGCACTTAAAATGACAGGTGCGATGGTCACAAACAACACTTTGTATACGGTTCTGTAACTTTCTCTTTTTCTTGAATGATCGTGTTTCATTTTCTTTTTGAATACTTTGTGGTATGCGAGAAAAATGAATCCGACAAATATCAAGGCGCTCAATGCACCAAGGACTGTTCCAAGTGTTCCGCCTGCTGCCGCATAGGCAGGACCGAAGGATTTGTCGCCTCTGGTCTTTCCGACAGCTCTTCCTGCATTGAATAATAAATATGCACCTGCGATCGATACAACAGCATTTACAATCTGCTCGATCACCTGTGAGATTGCTGTCGGGATCATAGATCCCATTCCCTGGAAAAATCCGCGTAACACCCCGAGAAGTGCTACGATCAGGATGCATGGTGCGAGAACACGGAGCGCATAGGCACTCATGTCAAGATGCATAATGGTTGTTGCAATAAAATCTGCTCCGAAAAATACCAGAAGAGAGACAATTCCACCGGCAAGAAGTGCAAAGGTCATAGCACCCCGGAAGATTTTGTTTGCATTTTTATATTCGCCGACAGCCACTCTTGCCGATACAAGCTTTGACACAGCTAACGGCAGACTGTACGAAGTCAGCATCAATGCAACTGAATAAATTGAAAATGCAACCGAATAATATCCGTTTCCTTCTGTTCCGATAATATTCAAAAGCGGAATCCGGTAAAAGGCTCCGATCAGCTTTGTGATAACTCCGGCAATTGCAAGAATCGATCCCTGTATCAGAAAATTTTTTTCATTTTTTTTATGTTGTTCCGACATACAGCTTTAACTCCATCGTTTTGTAAAAATTTATTAAGATCAATGATTATCTCAGAATGTCCAGGCGTTCCATGATCTCACGCTGTTTCTGTTCCATCACCTGACGTTCTTCCTCTTCCATATGGTCATAACCTGTTAAGTGTAACACAGAATGGGCAATAAGAAAAGCATATTCTCTCTTTGGACTATGCCCGTACTCTTCTGCCTGCGAAAGAACTTTTTCTTTTGATATCACGATATCCCCAAGCGTCAGTTCTCCGCTTTCCGGATCAAAGCAATCTTCTTCCTCTTCCAGAAAATCAAATGTTCCGGGTTCCGGATAGTCGATCATCGGAAAAGACAGTACATCGGTCGCACGGTCAATGCCTCTGAATTCTCTGTTCATTTCATGAATCTGTTCATTTTCTGTCAGTAGCAGATTCACCTGTGCTTCGTACGGACAATTTACATAATCCAATGCTTCTTCTACTACTTTCTTTGCAAGTGTTTCGCATTCCAGAGGAAGCTTTATTTCGCCTTCTTCTTCAAAGTATAATGTCATGATTTTCGCCTCTTATCTTTTCCTTTGTATTTTGCGTCATTACCGCGACGATTTTGTCTGCTTTCGTAATCTTCGTATGCTTTTACGATTTTTTGTACCAGTGGATGACGTACAACGTCCTTGCTGGTAAGGTGACAGATACTGATATCTTCGATATCTTTTATAACTTTTGCCGCCACATCAAGACCGGACACCTGTCCGGACGGAAGGTCTTTTTGTGTTGCGTCACCAGTGATCACGACTTTTGAGCCGAAACCGATTCGGGTAAGAAACATCTTCATCTGTGCCGGTGTTGTGTTCTGTGCTTCATCCAGAATAATAAAGGCATTATCTAATGTACGGCCACGCATATAAGCAAGCGGCGCAACCTCAATCAGACCTTTTTCCGAATTCTTTATAAAGCTTTCCGCACCCATGATCTGATACAGTGCATCATAGAGGGGACGCAAATAAGGATCGATCTTACTCTGAAGGTCGCCCGGAAGGAATCCAAGCTTCTCTCCTGCTTCGATTGCCGGACGTGTCAGTATGATACGTCCTACTTCATTGTTCTTGAATGCAGTGATCGCCATTGCCATCGCAAGGTAAGTCTTACCGGTACCGGCCGGTCCGAGTCCGAATACGATCATCTGTTTACGGATTGCATCGACGTATTTTTTCTGACCGAGTGTCTTCGGCTTGATCGGTTTTCCCTGTAAGGTATGGCAGATAATATCTTTATCGATCTCCAGTACGTTTTCTTCGCTGTCTTCCATAACCAGTGCCAGCGTGTAATCTACATTCTGTTCCTGGATCGTATTACCTCTTTTTGAAAGTTCTACAAGCTGATCCAGCACTTTTTTTGCTTTTTCTACTTTCAAAGCATCTCCCATGATCTTGACGCTTTCACCTCTTGCGATCAGTGTTACATGAAGAGTGCGTTCTATTTTTTTTGCATATGCATCGAACTGTCCGAACACATTGGCTTCGTGTTCCGCAGGTATATCGATGACTGTCTCCATTAATCCCATGCATTAGTCTCCATTCTTTGTGTCGTCTTCCGCAATATAGTCCGGCGGAAGCGGTGTGGACGGAACCTGCTTTCCAACGGAGCATCTGACCTTCAGTGTTCCTTTTGCAGAGTACGTCTCAGACCCTGTGTATATTTTAACATCATTCTGGATAATTTCTACCCCTTTTTTCTTCATTTCTTTACAGTAATTCTGAAAATCTCCGGATAATATCTTCCGGATTTGCGCTTTTGTATAATTCTTATGTCTTTTCCGGTAAGGAGTTACTGTAATTTCTTCGAAGGTAAGAGGGAATATATTCAACGGCCTGAACTGCCACTGGAAGACGTGCTTTTCAAAATAAGGATATGTGTTTTTTACAGAACCTATTCGGATCATATATCTTCCTGCCCGGACTGCATATTCTTTTTTCTGGATAAAATGATATCTTGATTTGTAATATTCTTTTTCGAAATAGTTTTTTGAGAGCGTCTTTTGATACGGAATACAGGTTTCGCCGGATATGTCAGCATCCGATCTACAGGGTGAGTACCCTGTAATTTCTTTTGCATCATTGCAGATGGGAATCTGTCCCGATACCAGAAGATCACCTTTTTTTACCTGTACACCTTTTTTTACCTGTGCGATACCGGTTCTGGTAGTAATACTTGTGATGGTGCAGTCAATGTCGGCAATGATATCTGTAGACTGGTCGTTTATCCGGGATATAATGCTGTTATCCGCAAGGCCGTCTTCGTTTTCTTTTATCTGAATGACCAGCCTGCAGCCATCTATGGAAGCAGATACCCATATGATCCCGTCATATGTGCGCCTTAGATCCCGGACAATCTTCTGACAGTCTACATTTGTCTTTTTCATACCATTTTTAATCTGTTCGGATGCCAGAAATTTCTTTAAAGTATCATCCGTATACGACAGGTTCCCGCGGATATCAATTCCCCAGATATAACGTGTCATAAAAAGGATAAGACAAATACAGAGAATAAATCCGGAAAACAGTATATGACGTTTCCGGTAGCGGTGAAAAAGAAAAGGAAGACCGCTGCGGCGGATGATACAAACCTTTGTGCCGGTCTTCCTTATAATTTCCTTCAGTCTGTGGAACCCACTGACCGACAGATTCATTTCATATACTCCACAGACACGTTTCAGATCCCATATATAGATGTTTTTATAACGGCAGGCATTCAGAAAACGTTCGGGTGAATATCCTGACACACGTATCCGGACATAGCCTTTCAGATACCAGATGAACTGTTCAAACACGGTGGTCCCTCCTATGTTTGGTATTCGATCGTCCTGATGTGACCGTGAATCATCATCTCATCATTGGTGTAATAGATGATTTCCAGTTTCCTGCCGCCGATTTTAATCTGTCCGCATCTGGTCTGCAGCCGGATAATCTGATCTGTATATTCCGTTATTCCTCTGTAATTTTCCACACATAGTTCATCCGTACCGGTAATCGTAAGAATCGGGAGCCCCATTGCTACATCTTTTGGGACTCCCGACATTTCCGCCGCTTTTTCTTTCCATTCCTGACGATTCATATCCATACCACTTTTGTGATTTATATCACTTTATGCATTCCGCCTCAGATATATACCTGCCCGGATTTAAGGAATCTCGTGGTATGCCTTAGCGTAAAAATATTCCTGTGCATTTACCGGTGTAAGATCATTACTCACACGGTGATAATTTCCATCTGCTTCCAGTTTTCTTGCTTTCTGATTATCAGAAAGCATAACGTCGAACATTTCCTGTAATTTCGTTTTCAGTTTGTCATTATATACCGGTGCAGCAACCTCTACACGTCGTACAGTATTTCTGGTCATGAAATCTGCAGATGCAATGTAATATTTCCTTCTTTCTTTGCTTCCGAAGATATAGATTCTGGAATGTTCCAGGAATCTTCCGACAATGCTGATGATGCGGATGTTTTCTGTCTTTCCTTCCACTCCGGGGATCAGGCAGCAGATACCGCGGATGATCATATCGATCTTGACTCCGGCCTCAGAAGCCTCGATCAGTTTGTCGATGATCTTTTTGTCCGTAAGGGAATTCAGTTTGAATCCTGCATAAGCTTCTTCCCCGTTTCTTGCATGTGCGATCTCTTCGTCCAGCATATCCAGCACTTTATTCTGCAGACACTTCGGTGCTACAAGAAGATGCCTGGTATGTTCAACAACTTCTCCCTTCGACAGTGCCTGAAATACATTGGAAGCTTCCAGCCCGATCTCTACATTGGATGTCATCAAAGAGAGATCCGTATATAATCTGGAAGTTTTTTCGTTATAATTACCGGTACCAATCTGGGTGATATATTCTACCTGTCCTGCATTTTTTCTGGTGATCAGACAGAGTTTTGAATGCACTTTATATCCGTCTAATCCATAGATCACCTGACATCCGGCATCTTCCAGACGTCTGGACCATTCAATATTATTTTCTTCATCAAAGCGGGCACGAAGTTCAACTAATACAACGACCTCTTTCCCGTTTTCTGCGGCCTCTATCAATGCCTCTACAACCTTACTCTGCTTTGCAACACGGTATAAGGTCATCTTGATCGAGATAACATCCGGGTCTTCGGCAGCTTCTGTCAGCAAATGCAAAAACGGACGGATGGATTCATAAGGATAAGATAACAGTTTATCTTCTTCTTTGATCTGTGCTATAATGCTCTTTCCATCCTGAAACTGGTCGGATTTCTGAGGTGTTCTTTTCGGAAAATATAATTCCGGATTTTTTCTCAGCAGATCCTGGATCTGGAATACGAACGAAAGATCCAATGGTGTTGAGGACATGAATACATGATTTTCATCCAGTTCCAGATACTCGCACAATACGGCAATTCCTTTTTTGTCCATATCTCTGGAAAGTTCCAGACGGATCGGAGCCAGTTTCTTACGCTGTTTGATCAGACCTGCCATGAATTCGCGGTAGTCCAGATCTTCATCGTATAAAGCATCCGCATCAATGTCAGCATTTCTTGTGATGCGCAGCAAAGATTTGGATTTGATCTTGTACCCTTTGAATACAACCGGTGCAAAATGAAGAATCAGTTCTTCAGCAAGCATGTATGTGCCAGGTATACCAGGTACTGCGATCAGACGTCCGAAAATATTGCTTGTACATGGAATGATTCCGAGACGGTCTTTTTTCCCTTTTGCGCCGAGTACTGCTACGGCATAGATCTCTTTGTTTTTCAAAAACGGGAATGGCTGTCTTCTTCCGATAACAGTAGGCGAAATAAGCGGTGCGATCTCTGACTTAAAATAACCTTCCAGATAACGGGCACCGTCTTCATCCAGTTCATTAAAACGCAAAATACGGATTCCCTGCTCTGCCACACGTGCCATCAGTTCTTCGTATACGGCTTCTTTTCTCTTGTTGATCAATTTAGTCTGCTTTAAAATTGCATCAATCTGTTCCTGCGATGTCATTCCTGTTTTGTTTTCGCAGATCTTCTTATCGAGAAGTGTCTGATCATATAAAGAACCCACACGCACCATGAAGAATTCATCCAGATTGCTCTGATAAATCGATGCGAATGTCAGTCTTTCGCACAACGGAACTTCCGGGTTCTCTGCCTCCTCAAGAACACGTTCATTAAACTTTAACCAGGAAAGTTCCCGGTTCATATATATCTTATTCATAACTTTTTCACCTTTCTTTGTATTGCATTTCCAATGTTTCTAATGTATCATAGTAATTCCAAACGATTATTAGATTTACGTTAAATCTATGTAAAATCAGCCTGCATCATTGCATCAAGGTCAGATAGTATGGTTTTGAAATCCATATATTTTAAGGAGGTTTTATCTATGCATACATCATTTCTTGTTTTGATCATATTGGCACTTGTTATTGTTGCATCGATCATCACATCCATTGTTACGTATCTTATCCTTGCGGGGAGAAACAAAAGAATCCGTCTTGCCGAGCAGTACCGGCAGATCGGGATTACCGATGGCTATCTGAGCATTCAGGAAGAGATAGAGAAAAATATCAAATCGGAACACATTAAGTTTACAACAGTTTCTCCTGTAAAAGCTCCGGATTTTGCGGATGAAGAACATACAGAACAGGAATCCGATCCAAAAGATATCTGGGTTGTTGTCCGGGGAAAAGATAGTAATACATCCGAAAAGATCTTTGAATACTGGCATTTTATATATCAGGATTCCAGATGGATCTGTAAAGAACGTAAGAAAAAAGCTGGCTAAAAATACCAGCTTTTTTTCTTATCTTTCTTCCTGTTCTTTTTTATAGACTTTCTGCTGTGAAAATCCTCTTCCTCGTACTTCATTTACATTTCCGATAATCATAAATGCATGTGGATCAGTCTCCTGTACCAGCTGGTTCAGCCGCATCAGTTCGCGGTTGGATACAACGGTAAGGATCATCGGCTGATCATTTTTCAGATATCCGGTCTGTGTGTAAACAAGTGTTGTTCCACGGTCAAGCTGCTCCTGGATCAGACGGTTCAGCTCTTCATATTTTTCTGTCATGATCTCTACTTTTGTACGTGTAGATCCCATCAGAAGCACCTTGTCTAAAATGACTGTGTAAATCAGTACCAACAAGATACCATATACAATCTCTTCTTTATTGGTGAAGAGCATCTGTGAGATTAAGATAACAAAATCAAATGCGTACAGCATCACAGATACCGGAAGACCAAACTTCTTGTTCAGAACCAGCGGCGGAATATCCATTCCTCCGGTAGAGGCTCCGCACCGGATCACGACGCCGATCCCCATCCCAATCATCAGACCGCCGCATATAGTAGATAACATCTTATCGTCTGTTACATTCTGAAGTGCAGGCATTTGCTCCAGCACTCCCAGAATAACCGGATAATAAAAGGTACTGACCAATGTCGTAAGTGCAAATTTCATTCCAAGGACAGCCGCTCCAAGCAGGAACATCAGTGTATTGAATAGCAATACAAAACTATGGATTGGAAGTCCGAAATAATGATGGATCGCAATACCAAGCCCTGTTGTCCCGCCTGTGATCATATTATTTGGCAGAATAAACATGACGATTGCAAGTGCATAGATCGTATTGCCCAGTAAGATCATGCACAGATTTTTTAAATTTAAGTGTTTCATAGTCATATCATACCCTCTCCTGACATTTTCATCCATATTAGTATAAAGGATGATGGATTTTGATACAAGATTTTTCTTCTATTTCGGCAGTTTACTTATGATATGGCTCATGGCTGATAATACGGTAGCTTCTGTAAATCTGTTCCAGCAGAATTACCCGCATCAGCTGGTGTGGAAATGTCATCTTTGAAAAACTCAGTGCATAGTCTGAACGTTTCAGCACTTCTTTTCCAAGTCCGATCGAACCGCCAATGATAAATATGATATGGCTCGTCCCTTGAATTCCAAGGTTCTCAATCTTTTTCGCCAGTTCTTCGGAGGTCAGAAGCTTTCCCTCAATTTCCAGCGTAACAACATAGGCATCGTCTCTGACATATTTCAGAATCCGTTCACCTTCTTTATCACGGATGCCGTCTTCTACAGTTTCACTTGCGTTATCCGGGGTCTTTTCGTCTGCCACTTCAATGATTTCCAGCTTACAGTAACGGCTCAGTCTTTTACTGTATTCTGTAATAGCATCCTTTAAGTATTTTTCTTTTATCTTACCTACTGTGATTAATGTTATCTTCATTCTTCTATTCTTTCTAATTCTACTGTTTGGTTACCTGATACATATATAACTCGTGTAATGCTCTTGTTGCACAGATATATTTTGCCTGGTTCTGCATCGGATTTTCAATATCCCGGAAGACTCCGAATACCTGATCGAATTCCAGTCCTTTCGCAAGATAATAGGTTGTGACGGTAAGCCCTTTTTTGAATGCAGAACTGTTGCGGTCAATATAGTGCACTTCTTCGCCGCGGGCTTTTAACATCTGATACAATGTGAACGCTTCTGCTTCCGTCATGGTAATAATGGCAGCAGTCTCATACTCGTCTTCTCCAAGTTTTGCTTTTAAAAAGATCTCATCCAGCACAGCATCTTCATTTTGGAAATTCTCTTCAATGACTTCTTTTCCATGACGCTTTAAAAGTTCCACGTCTTTTACACCGGTTAGTTTTTCAGCGTATCTGGCAATCTCCATCGTATTTCTGTAACTTTTATTCATTACAATCTTATGGATCTTCTGATCGAACACCCCCGGAAGGAACTGTAATACATCTCGCATCTGTTCATCCAGTGTCTGGGCCTTATCGCCGAGGATTGTCATCCGGCATTTGAAGATCTGATTCAGGATCACATACTGCAGATAAGAATAATCCTGCATTTCATCAATGACCAGATGCTTGATGTGATTATGCACAACTTTTCCGGTCAGACGGTACTTCAGATATAACACCGGAAATACATCTTCGTATTCCAGCTTGCGCTTTTCGTATTCGACATCCGGAAGTGCCGGATACCCGCATTCTTCCAGAAGCCATCCATATATCTTATAGATATCTTTTGTCACATACATCTTGTCAAACTTATTCTGTACGATCAGAAGTTCCTCTTCGCTAAGGTCACGTCCAAGTAATGTCTCATATTCATCCACACAATAATCCCGGATCGCATCCATACGGCTAAGCAACGGGGCATTCTGGAACTTGAAATAAAACAGATTAATAAGCTCTTCTTCCGTCTTTTGAATTCCTTTATATTCAATCGTTCGAAAATCCATCAGTTCATCTTCCAGGCTTGCGAGAAATCCTTCCATCATTCCGACAAAGCCTTCCGACTGTTTTTCTTCAAAGCGTTCTGTCAGGTACAGATCCTGAAGCTTCATGTTCCTCTCCAGCTGGTCATAACGGTCTTCGCAGTCCGGAACGATTTCCTTCAATTCGCGGTATGCAAACAGATCAAAACTCATCTCCTGAATATTTTCCTCGCCCAGTTCCGGAAGAATATGAGAAATATAGTCCGAAAAAACACTGTTGGGAGAAAGGATCAGTATATTAGAGGATTTTAAATGTTCTCTGTCGTGATACAACAGGTATGCGATCCTGTGTAATGCAACGGAAGTCTTGCCGCTTCCGGCTGCCCCCTGAATTGCAAGGATCCGATCCTGTGTATTACGAATGATGGCATTCTGTTCTTTCTGGATCGTACGTACGATATTTTTCAGCTGCACATCACTGTTGGTTCCCAGTTCCTGTTTTAAAATATCGTCATCAATCTTGGTATCGCTTTCAAATGCATAGACCATTTTTCCATTTTTTACTTTATACTGCCATTTGGCGGCAATTTCGCCTTCGATAAGTCCGGCGGGAGCTTTATAAGAACCCGGTCCTTTATCATAATCGTAAAACAATCCGCTGACAGGTGCTCTCCAGTCATAGATCAAAGGCAACATACCTGTACGCTCTGCAAAATTGCCGATACCGATATAAAAAATCTCCGGCTCTTCTTCCCCATCATAGATAAAATCTACACGTCCAAAAAATGGGGCTTCCAACATCTTACGGAGACGATGTCTCATCTTCTGCTTTTCCTGATTATCATTTACCTGATGTAAAAGTGCTTGTTGGTTATCGTAATTCTCATAACCATATTCGTCCATCTCAGTGTAATTCTCCCAGTAGTATTCGTTCATACTCTGAATGTCTTTCTGTCCGGCTTCAATGGATGCATCTACTTCTGTCAGCCGTGTACGGATCTTCTCCGTTACTTTATTTAAAAATATCTTTCCGTCTTTCAAATCTAATTCTGTCATAATCTCCAACCTGTCTTTTTGTTTTATCCTTACTTGTCAGCAGGACTGATTTTATAATTATTTTCAGTATTTAAATATGTCTTACAATCATAACACATACAGCTGTTTTTATTCAAGTACGGATACAGCATCAAAAAAGAGATACACACAAGATTTTTTCTTATGCATATCTCTTTTATCATATATTCATATCTGAATACTTATAGAATCTTTTATCCTGTGGAGAATTAAGCATTCTTCTTAGACAGATATTCGTGGATACCTTTTGCACCTGCTTTACCTGCACCCATAGCAAGAATTACAGTTGCAGCACCTGTTACGGCATCGCCGCCTGCGAATACGGCAGCTTTTGAAGTCTGTCCGTTCTCTTCTTCTGCTACGATACATTTTCTCTTGTTCGTCTCAAGACCCTTTGTTGTAGAAGAAATCAATGGGTTTGGAGAGGTTCCAAGGGACATGATAACAGTGTCTAATTCAATCTCATATTCAGATCCAGGAATTTCGATCGGACGTCTTCTTCCGGAAGCATCCGGCTCACCAAGTTCCATCTTGATCACTTTCATACCTTTTACCCATCCGTTTTCATCGACAAGGATTTCTTTTGGATTGGTAAGGAGGTCGAACTGAACACCTTCTTCTTTTGCATGATGTACTTCTTCTACTCGTGCAGGAAGTTCTGCTTCGCTTCGACGGTATACGATATGTACTTCTGCACCAAGACGAAGTGCTGTTCTGGCAGCATCCATAGCAACATTACCGCCACCAACAACGGCAACTTTCTTACCGGCTGCGATCGGTGTATCATAAGAATCATCGAATGCTTTCATCAGGTTACTTCTTGTCAAGTATTCATTTGCTGAGAATACTCCGTTGGCTGTCTCGCCAGGAATTCCCATGAACATCGGAAGACCTGCTCCGGAACCGATGAATACAGCTTCAAAATCTTCCTCTTCCATCAACTGGTCGATGGTTGTAGATTTACCGATAACAACGTTTGTCTCGAATTTAACACCAAGCTCTTTGACTTTTTCGATTTCTTTCTTAACAACTTTCTGCTTTGGAAGACGGAATTCAGGAATACCATATACCAGAACACCACCAAGTTCATGCAGTGCTTCGAATACAGTTACTTCGTATCCGAGTTTTGCAAGGTCGCCGGCACAGGTAAGTCCTGACGGACCGGAACCGATGACTGCTACTTTATGTCCGTTTGTCTTTTCCGGTTTTTCCGGTTTGATATCATTTTCCAGTGCATAATCTGCGACAAATCTTTCCAGTTTACCGATAGATACTGCATCACCTTTGATACCACGAACACACTTGCTCTCGCACTGTGACTCCTGTGGACATACACGTCCGCAGATAGCCGGAAGTGCAGAAGACTGACCGATCACTTTGTAAGCCTCTTCGATATTGCCTTCTTTGATCTCTGCGATAAATGCAGGTATGTTAATGGATACAGGACATCCCTGGATACATCTTGCATTCTTACAGTTCAGACATCTGGTTGCTTCTTCCATTGCTTCTTCTTTATTATATCCGTAACATACTTCTTCAAAATTCGTAGCACGAACCTTTGGCTCCTGTTCTCTTACAGGAACTTTCTTTAATACATCTGCCATTACTCGTCACCTCCGCACTGACCACATCCGCCATGATGTGTGTCACCTTCCTGTAATTTCAGCATTGCACGGCCTTCCTGGGTCTTGTACATCTGCTGTCTCTTCATAGCCTCATCGAAGTTGACAAGGTGTCCGTCAAATTCTGGACCATCTACGCATGCGAACTTGATCTCATCTCCTACATGCAGACGACAGGCTCCGCACATACCCGTTCCATCTACCATGATCGGATTCATACTTACAACAGTAGGGATTCCCAGTTTCTTTGTAAGGAGACATACGAATTTCATCATGATCATTGGTCCGATTGCGATACATACGTCATATTTGTTTCCTTTTTCCACCAGTTCTTCTACCATTGTTGTTACCATTCCGGCATGACCGTAAGAACCATCATCTGTACATGGATAATAATTTCCAGATACTGCTTCCATCTCTTTTTCCAGGATCAGCATGTCCTTTGTCTTGGAACCGATGATAACATCAGCATCAACACCGTGTTCATGGAGCCATTTCACCTGTGGATATACAGGTGCTGCTCCGACACCGCCTCCGACAAACAGGATCTTTTTCTTCTTCAGTTCTTCGATATCTTCCTCTACGAGTTCTGAAGCATTTCCCAACGGACCTGTGAAATCGCGGAAATAATCTCCTGTTTTTAATTCTTTCATCTTGGTTGTGGATGCTCCGACCGGCTGGAATACGATTGTGATCGTTCCGGCTTCTCTGTCATAATCACAGATTGTGAGAGGGATTCTTTCCCCTTTTTCATCCATCTTTACAATGACAAACTGTCCCGGTTCACAATGTCTTGCTACACGAGGAGCTTCTACATCCATCAGAAAGATGTTAGCAGTTAATTGTTCTGCTTTTAAAATTTTGTACATCTTATTTCCTCCTAATTCCCAATATTACTATTATCATAATACGGCTTGTTCTATTTCGCAAGTAAAACCATATTTTTCAAAAAATGTCGATAAAATTGTTCAAGATTCGCTCTGTTGTATATGGAATAGATTTTAATTTTTATACCAAAGTACGCAAAATGGCTGCCACATAAACCTATGTGACAGCCGCCGTTATCTGATTTTTGTTATTTAAAAATCAACTTCTGTTCCATAATATGTACATGTAAATAATTTAGCCATGGTTGCAGGATCAATTGCTCTTGGGTTAGATCCTGTACAGGCATCACCAACTGCAAGTTCTGCAATCTTATCCAGTTTTTCTTTAAACTCATCTTCGTTAATGCCGAACTCTTTCAGAGTCTTAGGAATATTCATCTTCGCATTGAACTCGTCAATCTTTGCACATAAGCTGTTGATCAGAGCTTTTTCAGATGTTCCAGGAAGTCCCATTCTGCGTGCAATCTCTGCATAACGAGATGCAGCTACTTTATCTTTTGCATTGTATTTGATTACATATGGCAGATAGATCGCATTGGCACATCCGTGAGGAATATGTCCGGTTGAGAATGCTGCACCTGTCTTATGAGCCATAGAATGTACGATTCCAAGTAATGCATTCGAGAATGCCATTCCTGCAAGACATTGTGCATAGTGCATCTGCTCTCTTGCTTCCATGTTAAGGTTATAAGATGCTGGCAGATAATCCAGAACCATCTCGATTGCCTGTAATGCAAGTGGATCTGTAAATGGACAGTTCAGTGTTGATACATAAGCCTCGATTGCATGTGTCAGTGCATCCATTCCTGTATAAGCAACCTGTTTCTGAGGAAGTCCTGCTACCAGTTCCGGATCAACGATTGCAACATCTGGTGTGATATTAAAGTCTGCCAGAGGATATTTGATTCCTGTATTGTAATCTGTGATTACGGAGAATGCTGTTACTTCTGTTGCAGTTCCTGATGTAGATGGGATAGCTGCAAATTTCGCTTTCTGACGAAGTTCAGGGAAACTGAATGGCGTGATGATATTCTCAAATGTCTCATCCGGATACTCATAGAATACCCACATAGCTTTAGCCGCATCGATTGGAGATCCACCGCCCATTGCTACGATCCAGTCAGGCTCGAATTCCTGCATTACTTTTGCGCCCTTCATAACAGTCTCTACAGACGGATCCGGTTCTACACCTTCAATCAGTTTGACTTCCATTCCGCCTTCTTTCAGGTAGTTCACTGCTTTGTCCAGGAATCCCTGACGCTTCATAGATCCGCCGCCAACTACGAGGACAGCTTTTTTACCTTTCAGATTCTTTAATTCGGATAAACATCCTTTTCCGTGATAAACATCTCTTGGTAATGTAAATCTTGCCATTTCAAACACGCTCCTTTTTATGTAGTTGATACATTGCGTATTCTGATAATTTTTCATCAACAATGTATCGTTAATCTTTTAACACGATTGTACTACTAAAAATTCGTTTTTTCAAGTGTTTGAACTATTAAATTTTAATATATTTATATGTATCGGTTTGAAAATTATTTATTTATATGCGTTTTCTATAAAATTTCTGAATATATAGAGGAGTTCCAAATAATATTTTTTTCTTCCACATCTAAAGTTTGTTAAAAATATTGCGTTTTTCTATTTGTATTTACTTTTATTTATTTTTTTGGGAAGATCACTTCGCAATTTCTTTTATTATTTTTTCTACTTCGGAAATATCAATCTCCAGCATTTCTGCAATTTGTTCGATTGAGAATTTATTAGATAATTTCTTTACAAGTTCTGTTTTTTCCTTCAATCTTCCGATTTGTTCACCCTCAGCAATTCCTGCCTGTTTTATTAGTATCTTTTCTTCCCATGTCTGCATATATTTCACCTCTGCCTTTTCACTCGCTTTGATCTGACAAACTCGTCTATGCATCTCTTGAATCCGCTTACTTTTACACTCCCTTGATTGTTCCTTCTGCAATTCATCTCCCACCTATAGAGGACGGAGAATTCTTGCTATATTTTGTTAAATTTTAAATTCCTTTAATAATTTTTCCTGATAACTACTGTCCGATGTTGCTTTAGTTAAATCATCAAATCGACCTTGTTCAATTAGCTTCTGATTCAATCGGTTAATTCGCTCAAGACCAATTCGTTCACCTTCCTGTTTTATGAGTATCTTTTCTTCCCATGTCTGCATATATTTCACCTCTGCCTTTTCACTTGCTTTAATCTGACAAACTCGTCTATGCATCTCTTGAATCCGTTTACTTTCACATGCCTCTGATATTTCATCCGTACTGTGTTCCATATATTTCAAAAGTTCTATTAACTCTGGTGACACCAGCTCCGGATGTTTGCCTCTGGTATTCAGAAATATCCTTGTTGCTCCATCATCCAGTTTCAGTTCTGGAACCTCTTCACACTTCATCTGAAAGGTATAACGATATAATCCATATCCGAACAAGTCAAATGGCATAATCAGCACAATCAAAACTTCATTCAATAAATTGAAATCAACAACTCCCGGCGGCAGCAGTTTACTGTCGATGATTCCCTGATACAGCCGGCTTCTTTTCGGAAGATTATGCGTATTCTCTTTTTGAGCCTCTACTTCATATATCACATCATCTTCATCTATCGCATAGACATCCAGCCGGATCTGCCGATTATCCGTAGATGTTCTCTGTTCTTTTTCTGTTTGCGGTGGATGTTTCAGATTTGTATTCTGACTCAGTATGATATCCAACATCGTCTTTACATTTTCCGGATCATCCATCGCTTCATCGAACAGAAATTTATCCAGCAAGTTTAATTCTTTTAATGATTTTCTTTGGTTCATAAGCAGTTCTCCTCTCTTGTACAGATATAATACCTGCAAAGAAGAACTGTTTAGCTTTATGCATATGATAACACAGAATTTATATATACACCAGTATATACCGTCATCTTCTTTCATCAAGCATGTATTTATCTGTTTTTTATGATTTTCATCTTGGATTCTTACCCGATTGTTTAGGTTTGAAGTAAATGAATTGGTAAATCTAGATGCATTGCAGATACTAGAATTCATCTGCGTGCCGATAGAATAACATGCCTGATTTTTATTTTCAATATGAAATTTAAAAATGTCAATTTTTTGTGAATCTTTTACAGCTCTTTCATCTTTCCGAGAATCTCCTGATAAAACGCCTCCTGATCCCCACTATTCTTTAAATCCTCCAATATCACTCCATCTTTCAATAGAATCAACCGACTGCAATAGCTTGCCATTTGCGGGTCATGTGTTACCATGACAATCGTCTTCCCGAATTCCTGATTAATGTAGGACAATGTATGGATAACCTGTTTGGATGAATTAGAATCAAGGTTCCCGGTCGGCTCATCTGCAAGTATCAATTCTGGATTTTCTGCCATTGCTCTGCAAATCGCCGTTCTCTGTTTCTCACCTCCAGACAGTTCGTAAGGTTTTTTATCTAACAGCTTGTAAATTCCAAGTTTTTCTGCCATAGTTTCTGCAGTTTTAGAACTTTCCACAGGATCATCTTCATTTAATATCAATGGCATCATAATATTCTCACGAACAGTTAAGCTATTCATCAAGTAAAAATCCTGAAAAACAAACGCCAGTTGCGTCCGGCGTATTTCTGCCAGATGATCTCCATAAATTTCTGTTGTATCTTCGCCGTTATAGAGCACTTTTCCGCCATTTGGCTTATTAAGCATTCCGATAGTTTTCAAAAGTGTGGTTTTCCCACATCCGGAACTTCCCATAATACCAATAAATTCCCCTCGTTTTACCTGAAATGAAATTCCTCTTAGCACAGAATAAACCTTTGTTTCTCCGTCCGGCATGACTGTTGAATAGCTTCTTTCCAGATTATCAATTTCTAATATATTTTCTTTATTCATCCTTATTTCTCCTCTCACTGCGCTTAAATGAACGCCATGCTGCAATTCTTACGATTATCATAATAATAGCGGTCATACCTATAATCATTACTGCGGCTTCTGCCAGATAAATCTTTGTCCAATATACCGGCATTTTCTTATATAATATTTTCACCAATATCATTACTGCCGCTATAAACATTCCGGTTATCAGGGCAACTTTGGATGTCATGGTTATTTCTTTATAAATATTTTTTCTTCGCTTTTTCTCTGGCATTCCTGTGCGGTAATAGAATAAATACTTCCATTCCAGTGCTTCGTAATCACTGGATATTTTCTCTAGTAAGATAAAGATTATGCTGATAAATAATACAAGCATATCAATCAACATCGCACTTACATTTAACATCCGGTTTTCCTGATCTTCTATTGTGCACTGTTTTTTATCATAGATCAGATTTCCGTCATGATAATCAAAGAAATTAATCTGTGAATGTTTTGCTGCATAATTAGTTATTTTATTTACAACAGCATCATAATTCTGTGGTACGTTCATTACTACTGTAAGGTTTGACCCTTTGGCTTTTTGACTGATCTTATCATATTCATGATCTGAAAATACAATTATATCTTCAAACACATCCGTATTCATATTGCTGGTACTCAAAACCCTTGTTTTAAAATTCCCGGTAATGATTCTTCTGTCGTTTCCCTTAATTGTATATTTTCTTGTAAATTTATTACCTGGTAATGTTCTCGCAGTATAAATCCAGATATCTGCAGTAGCGCATCCGGTGTATAATCTTGGTTTCAGCTTTCCGAAATCCAGACCAATTGTTCCATATTCGCTTCGGTCCCATTGGTATACAACGTATATTTCATCATTTTTTAAATGAACCTGCTTTCCTGTAAGGCGTTTATATTCTGTTGCAGAAATTCCAGTATGTTCTGCACAGTTTCCTGAAGTCACTCTGATAGATGGAATGAATTCTGTCTGAACATTATACTTTTCTTTTAACTTTTCGATAAATGCTTTATCTTTTGTATTGGCACCCCAGACTATGTCATACGGATAATTTTCCGGCTGCCTTACAGGAAGATTGTCTACCAATACAATATTAAATCCAAACAGAATAACAATCAGAAAAGCACTGACAATATAACTGATATTGGCATGACTGAAAAACTGATCATACCAGTTATCGAGCCAAAGGATTTTTTTATAATATTTATTCTTTTGTTTTCTTAATTTTTCAAGATATAATCTACAGCCAAATAAAGTAAAAATAACTGCCGTTATGATTCCCAGAGCTGTCGGAATCGTATATCCGATTTGTCCCCAATATGTAACAATAGAAACTAATGTAAGAATAAATACTGCAACTCCTATAAGACAAAATAGCAGTGTATTCTTACTTGCTCTGTTATGATTACTTCCTCCCGATACTATATGGTCAATTCCGATACAGGCAATATACTGATCACAAAAGGCGAAGCCGATTCCAAACATGATTACGCTGATAATTAGTGTGAGAATTAACGGTGATATTCCCAAATATATGTTGCTTACATAATTTTGAAAAATATTTTCCAGTATCTTTTTTACGATCATTGCTTCCAATATTCCAAGAATCACCCCTCCTGCAATTGATCCTAAAATGATTCCGAGATATTCACAGCCAATATACATATATCTGTGTTTCTTTTTGATTCCCAATATATTAAGCATTGCATAATCGCCGGATCGTTTACGAATATAGCCGAATATAATTAAAATCATGAGAAAGATCAGTAACACATACGGCAAAATAAAATTCTTTTCAACTTCCATTACTAATTCTGTCATAGTTGCCCGTCGTCCCGTTGATATATAAACAAGACTGCTGCCAACAGACGTAGAAAAAAATACGACCGATATACAGAAGATTCCACTTAAAATAACTCTTATGTAATCCTTTTTCCTTTCTCCCAGCAGTTTAAAAAATATTTTTTTCAACATACTTTTCATCCCCCTATCCTTATCAGTTATTATAGATAGAAATCATAAATATCAGATGATCTTCATATACCTTATATTCGAAGATTCCATCATACTTTTTTACAATATCCTGTATATTCTTCATTCCATATCCATGAAGTCCATTATCTTTTTTATTTGAAACAAATTCTTTTTGAATTTGTTTCGGCATTTCCTCTAATGCATTTGCAATTTCAATATATAACAATAGATTTTTCTTTTTTATCTTAATCTTTATCCAACGCTCTTTATCATTGATTTTCTCACAGGCTTCCAACGCATTATCCAATAGATTCCCGAAAAGGGATATGATTTCCCGGTCTGTAAAAGGGAGTGTAGAAAAGACTTCTGTATCAATCTGCATAACGGTATTTTGATTCTGTGCATCCTTTTCCTTTTGGTTTAAGATCATATCCAGCATATGATTTCCAGTCCAGACATGAAAATTATATTCCATCATATCATCACTAAGTTCATTCAGATATTCATGCAATCCGGGCCAGTTCTGCTCTTGATCATAGTTCTTGAGCGCCAGAATATGGTTCTTCATATCATGAACCACTTTTCGGCTTTTTAACATTTCTTGATAGCGTTCTTCCAAAATCTTGACTTTCGTTTGTAATGCATGCTTTTCCTGTTCCTCTAATTGAGATATTAATATCTGATGTTCTGCTTCCCATGTATCCAGCATTGCATCAATTAATTTGTCAGTAAAATATTATATGCGTATTTTTATATCGCATTCAAAATTTGACACAACAAACCTCGTCTGAGCCTTTCTTCTAAATTCTTTTGTTCACATACCTTACAAATAATTTCTGCACAACTATCTGAATAATTATATAAATTCCAACGAGCTTAAGCCAGTAGATCCAAAAAGTGGTTGATATTTTTTCACCCATCGCATCATACCAATGTAAATAAGTCATTACATATAAAAGAGCTAAACAAATACCTGTACCTAATGCTATATTTGCTACGCTGCAAATCTCAAAACTTAAGATCTTCTTTTGCTCTTTTTGTTTCATGCCCATAGAATGAAAAAATTCATAACGTCTTTGATAAGAAGACATTTCGGCCAGATTTTTAACAACCATAATAAAAACACCACTGATTAAAAGGGTTATCAGAATAAACAGCTTGCTAAAAAGCAAAAATATATTACTTATTTTCTGTTCTTTTAAAAACACAGTCTTATTATAACATATAGCATGTGGCGAATGACTGTCATCTGGTTGGAATACAGTAATTCCTTCTTTATCTGCGTGATCTTTTATCTCTTTCCATGCCATCTGCTCTTTTGTTTTTGGAAAAGAAAATGCTTCTAACATTGAAACTTCTTCATCATCTGCTGCCTGTTTTTTCCATTGTTTATCAAAATATTCATCCGAAAATATAACTGTATCTTCACACCCTTCACCGGCATCTTCTGGTACGAATTTTCCAAATACGTTTTGTGTATGAATTTCTTTTATCCTATACTGATAATTCGCATCTTTTAAAATATTGGAAGATTCAAATTCCTTTTTATTCGGATTAAATTTACCAATATACAGCCATCCAAATAAATCATAAAGAACCTTATCAGTTACTTTTTCTTCCCTTTGATAATTCTGGTCCTCAATTCCTATAACAATTTCTTTCCCAGACAAACCATAAGCCTTCCCTGTTAGTTCTTTATATGTGGATTCGGATATTCCAATTTCTTCCTGTGAATAAAACATTGTTGCCCGGATCATCGGAATATGTTTAACTGTCCCATTATATTTTTCGGCTATTTTTTCACTGTATTTTTCATCGTTCTGGCGTGCCATCCAGATTATATCATAAGGATAATTACTATTTGTCTTGTCAAGAGGCAGAATCTCTACTATTTGTGTACCGATATAAGAAAGAGCAAAAAAATGTATTACAAATAACATCAGAATAATTAATATATTACTTTGATATTTACTATCAAGTTGATTGATTTTCAATGCATACCGAAAGTAAAAAG